>NZ_SMNY01000052.1:0-110093 GCF_004353535.1 Cupriavidus sp. L7L | reverse complement strand
CTGTGCGAACAACCGGTCCATCTTTACCAGCGCCTGGTTGGCCATGGCGCGGATCGAGCGCAGCGGGTGGGACTTCGGCACGAAATCATCCAGCCTCCGCATAGTGAACAAACTTTCTGTGAAGGTATCTGCGCCGCGCATGAAAGTGGAGTTGGATGGGCTCCTCAAATCAACGCTTCAGCCAGTTGTCGCGCTGACGTCCACCGGAGGTATTTCAGCGGCCTGCTAGAGCGTCAGATGTTCTCGCCAGCGCATTTCGATGCTGCCGTTTCTTTCGAGCCCGGTGCGTCGACGGCCGGCTGGGCGGCGCCAACAAACGTCCGCCCTGCCCATTAACGTAACCTTCCAGCAGCCGGCAAAAAATCGCTCTTCTGGCGTTATGTTGATAATAGGGCACATTTTGGCTGGACGTCGGCTGGGCCCGTTGGCCCCATGGGCTAGACCAAGGAGGCCGCGGCGAGGCGGCCAGATGCGCGACCGCAGCCCCTCCAGCCCAGCTCGAGTGCCCCGCCTTGGCACCGTGATCGCGCCTGAACGTGGCGTGGCGCATGCGGATACCACGGTCCCGCGCTCACCCCTTGGTTGTATCTCAATTGAGATGCATAATGCAGGTCCAAGCATAGGAGATTTCCATGGCGCATACTTCAATGTTGCACATCCGGGTGGACGACGACCTTAAAGCCCGGGCCACGCAAAACCTTGCCAGCGTCGGGCTAACCGTGTCCGACGCAGTTCGCATCCTGTTGACACGGATCGCCAAGGAGGGCGGGCTGCCGCCCGGTCTGACGACGGATCCCGAGACCTATGATGCTTGGTTCCGCGCCAAGGTCCAGCAAGCGCTGACCGACCCGGCCCCGCCGCTCCCGCATGACCAGGTCATGGACGACGTTCAGGCGCTGATCGACCGGAAACGCCGTGCGCGCGGTTGAATGGACGCGGTGGGCCAGGGCCGATCTTCTCGCCATCGTTGACTACATCTCGGATGATAATCCGGATGCGGCCCAGAGCCTGAAGGACGCCTCGAAGCGAAAGCGGCACGGCTGCCGGAACACCCCGAGCTCTACCGAGCCGGCCGCGTCGCGGGCACGCGCGAGATGGTCGTGGCGGCCAACTACCTGGTCGTGTACGCCGTGGATGCCACCTCCATCCGGATCCTGCGGGTACTCCATGCCGCGCAGCAATGGCCGTCGCCCGGTTGAGCCAGGCGAGGACTGACCAAAAAATGGGTGCGCCGCCCTGCCGCTACGTCGGCTTCGCCCTCGGCGAACCCACCAGCCTTTTGCGTGACAGACCACCTGAAACATCCAAGCACTAACGCTGCCTGACGTCGCGTCCAGGACGCGCAAACACGGCGCGCCGGCTTCGACGCTGATCGTCGCGGCAGCTCGTCGACTGCCTTGTTGAGATTGTTGCCACGCGTTGTATGTGACTCCGAGAGTCAGGCGGTCCGCAGCTCGCCTGACGCAACACAAAGTCTGGAGAACTCGCTAGTGGGCAGTTAATTGCATTTATAAGGACTTAATCCCATCAGTGCTCAAAGCGCTCGGGAACATCCCGGTCCGATGTTCGCAACAGGCATGCCGGGCAACGCGGCCGGCAACCGACGGTGAAGCACGCCACTCTCAATGCACGACGTCGGCTGTTCCGCCGCTGGCGCCCCGCAGGCATACCGGTGAGTCGCCAGGCATTCGCGGGGGATTTCAAGGGCGCCCTCCACCATCGTGGCCTGCCCAGCCCAGGCACCACGGCCGCTGTGCGCGCTTCCCGTTCTAGTGCTGGCCGGGCACGGAACCCGGTAGGTTGCGGCCAGCTACCCCCGGGACGCGGTCCATCACTTGGGGCGGGGGGCGGGTGCGACGAAGCAGCCGACGCCGCTTATTCGGGTTGAATGCCAGCTTGTTTCACCAGGCTCGCCCAACGATCCACCTCTTCGCGAAGCCGATCTCCGAGTTGAGCAGGTGACGATGCTTTGAGATCGATACCCTGGCTGTCGAGCCGTGCTTTGGTCTGCGGACTCGCCAATGCCGAGCGGACTTCGCCCGCCAGCTTGCTCACGACGGTCGAGGGTGTTCGCGCGGGTGCCACCAGGGCCCACCATTGGCTGACCTGCAATCCCGGAAGCTTGGCTTCTGCCGCAGTGGGAACGCCAGGAAGCGAAGACACACGCGCCGGACCAGTCACCATCAGCGCCGAGATCTTACTGCCACCAAGGAGGCTGCTGCCGCTTGCCAGGGTTGCGAAATGGCCTTTGACCAGTTGCGCAGACACATCGGTCAGCGCCGGCGCCGAGCCCCGATATGGCACGGCATCGACCGGGATCCCAGTCTGGGTTTCCAGCATCTTGGCGGCCAGATGGCTAATTGTGCCGTTCCCGCTTGTGGCAAGCTGCAGGGGCATTCCTGCCTTGCGTGAGTCCGCAAGGAACCGTTGGATGTCGCCTGCTCGATAGTGCGTGCTATCCACGAACAAGACAAGGGGTGCCTCGCCAAGCAATGAAACGGGCGCAAAGTCGCGCAACACATCGTATGAAATCTGGCGGAACACGGACGGTGCAACGGTATGCGCCAGTTCAATGACACCCAGCGTGTAGCCGTCAGGGGCCGACTTTGCCAACATGTCGGCGCCGATGCGGCCGGAAGCGCCCGCGCGATTGTCGACAACGACAGGCTGGCCCATCGTTTCGCTCATGCGTTGTGCCAACGCACGGGCCAGTGCATCGGTACTGCCACCGGCAGCCCAGGGCACGATCAATCGAATCGGCTTTTCAGGATAGGCGGCCAGGGCCGACGGCACGTGCGAGGAGAGGCAAAAAGTGATGGCAATAAATGGAGAACGCAAGCTCATGAGTGGCCCCGCAGGTTGTTTGGAAATCATGCTTGTCCCGGATCGCGTTCGCCGCGTGCAGTCAGCATCAGCATGACGGCTTCCGCTTTGTCGATGCGCCCGTCGGCACGCAGCGCTTGCGCGGCAGCCAGCCCCGCCCCCGCACACAGTTCGACCCAAAAACCGGCGGCAGCGAGTTGGCGGGTGCCCGCGCGTGCTGCAGCGTCATCGATGACCACCGCGCCACCTCCCGATTGCCTGACTGCGTGGACCTGCTGGGCAGTAACGGTTGACCCGGCGGTGGAAAATTGTTGGGTCGCGCCTGGGAAGTCGGACTGCTGCGACGCGCCCGCCAGCACGCGCGAAAGCCGTGGAAACGGCTCGATCGCCCAAAGGCGAGGCATCTTCGAGACGTGCCCCAGGGCGACGAGGTCCCGCAGCGCGCTATAGATGCCCCACAACAAATCCCCCCGCGCTGTTGGCACCATGACATGGTCGGGGCGGCATCCTTGAACCACCCACTCCAGTGCGACAGCGCGGTAACCTTCAACACCAAATACCGGGCTGCCCACTGCGGGCACGCTATAGTTGGTCAGCGCAAAGGCTCCCGCCTCCTTGACGCGGCGGCGGACATGTTCCCATCGCGCGTGACCGTTGTCGCAAATAACACGCCGTGCGCCGTAATAGCGCAACGCCGCGTCAAACACGGATGGAAGCGCCTGGTAGGTCGCGACTTCGCAGGCCAGACCCGCGGCGGCGCAATAGGCCGCGGCCGAGACTGCGGCGTTGCCGCTTGACGCCAGTACCACCTCGCTCGCGCCAATATCGAGAGCCCGGCTTACGGCCTGCGCCGACATGCGATCCTTGTGCGATCCCGTAGGATTTGCGCCTTCATTCTTGAGCCAGATGGAGGCCACGTCTGCTAGCGAAGCAAGGGTCCGAACCGGCACGCATGGCGTGGCGCCCTCTCCCAGCGACACGCCTTCCAGGTAGGGCTGCCAATGCCCCCACATATAACTTCCGCTTTTTGGTGCAAAATCCAGTGCCTGGAGGTGGTAGACCACTTCGAGACTGCTTGGCCGGCCAGCGCTTGCGCAGGCCGTGCACCCTTCCGGCATGTCACTGACCGGATATTGGGCGTGACACGTAATGCATTGCAGGGCGTGCATCGCCGGGTTGACAAGCGGTTCGGTGAGATGCGGAGAGTGGCTGGCGCGCATGGTAGAAGCCCAGGTGATAGTGACCTGAGTCTATGCGAAGGCACCCTGGGGCAACGCGGGCGTTTCGATAATCAAGTTAAGTAAAACTTATAGGGTGGATATGGGAACAGCCGCCGACATCGTGATCAGCGCTCGGCAAATCGAGGTGTTTCGCATGGTGATGCGTCTGGGATCGGCGCGCCGGGCCGCCGAAGCGTTGCACATCAGCCAGCCCGCCGTGACACAGATCGTGCTACAACTGGAAAACGCAGCGCGGTTAAGACTGTTCGATCGAACCAAAGGCCGTATGGTGCCGACACCGGAGGCGGCGTCGCTGATGGACGAAGTCGAGCGCGTCTATGTCGGGCTTAACGCTGTGCAACGCAAGATCGATCAATTGCGTTCCCACGAAGACACGGTCCTGCGCGTGGGGGCCTTGCACGCCATGGCGTCCAGCGTGATGCCGTCTTCGGTGGCCGATTTCATTTACAGCTATCCCCGCGTTCGTTGCCAGCTGGAGGTCGACAGCTCGCGGGGCTTGCGCGAACGCTTGCTTCAACGCGAACTCGATATCGCGTTCATGGGCGACGAGGCGGACACCAGTGGTCTGACTGCGTCCGAATTCTATTCAGTGCAGGCCGTTTGCGTCGCGCCCGCGACGCATCCTTTCGCGACGCGCGCAAAGGTCGGAATCGAGGATCTGATCGACGTACCGTTAATCGGCTTGGACGCTGCGGATCCTGCGCAACGCCGGCTGCAAGCGTGCTTTGCCGAGCTCGGCATCGAGCCGCGTTTCGTGGCAACCACACCTTATAGCCACACGCAGTGTTCCCTCGCCTTGGCCGGCGCTGGCCTCGCGATCACCAATCCATTGGTGGCCCGTATCTACGTAGCCCTCGGGCTGCGAAGCGTACCACTCACCGCGCCCGTTCGGTTCCGGGCAATCCTTGCCTTTCATCCGACCCAAGGCCAATCCACTGCGGCCCAGCAGTTCGTAAGCCTGTGCCGTCAGCGCCTGGCTGCTCTGCAGTGATAACTGCGTAGCAACGCGGGGCGCTCATGCGGAGCGCCCCGTAGTTTGTTCTGATCAGGCGGCAATTACCTTTGAGCGCCTTCCTCGATCAAGCCATCGCGGTTAGTAATTCTCGCGCCATCCAGGAACACGTCTGGGCGATCGATGATTGCTCTGCCGCCATTGGTATAGATATCTTGCGTCCCAATCCTGGCGCCATCGGTATAGACATCACGCATGCCGATGCCAGCATGCGCGACACCGGCGCCGCCGAAGGCGGCAACCGCCGACATCAGCAACAAGATTTGCTTTGACATTTTCCATCTCCTTTTCAGGCAACTACCTAGTGCCGTCCGATATGATCAGTGCGCTGCAACTCAAGCAGCCTGGGATAGCCTGATGACGATCCGCGACGGGTTTAGCCTCGAACAGGCTAATCGCCTGTCCTTGGTACGTAGTGTGCGCAACGGACCTCACGGCTTTGTCCGTTAAAGATCAAATTTTTGTCACGGCGCACCATGGCATGCGAGGTGCCACCGCATCGCGTTCCAGGAGCGATCAACGGGCTGCCATGCGACGTGGGCGTGGGACGGTGGCAAGAACGGACTTAAGCCTGCGCTAGCGGGGGCCGTCTGGCGCTCGGACATCGCGCGCGCGTGCGTCGGTCTCGCGCCGTGCGTCGCTGCGCTACCGGTCAGCGGACGCCACCTGCGTGCGGGTCAGGTGTTCGAGAACCGCCTTGCGCTCTATCTCTGCGGCGGCGCGCGCGGTAAAGATGCGGTACACGTAGTCCATCAGGACTTCTTCCTCATGCATCTTTCGAATGTTGAGGAAGGCCATGTGGCCGATGACCTTGCCCTGGCTGTCCTGAATCGGCAGACCGTAATAGCATTCGAAGCCCTGCTCCCGCGGAAACAGCTTGCCGATACCCTCTGGGTAGAACACAGGCAAGCCCTGCTCGAACACCGCCTCGCAAGGGGTGCCGGCCAGGTCGTACTCGACGTTGTCGCGGAACGCGTCCTTGAACCAGAAGGCCAGCGTGTGGACCCGCCGCGGTGGCCACCCTGTGCATTCCGTCACGAAAGCGCACGGGACATCGAGCGCGGCAGCGAAATGGCGGACAAGCGCGCGGAAGAATTCGTCGCCACAGGTGCCGGAAGTCCCCTCGACGATGTGCCTGAGTATGTCCTCGACACGCTTGATGCGCGTCACATCGGTATCCATGCCGATTAACCGCAATGGCTTGCCGTTGGCATGACGGATGGCGCTGCCCAGGGAATTGACCCACCGGTAGTGTCCGTCCTTGTGCATCAACCGGCACTGCTGTTGATAGCGCGGGCTTGCACCCTCGACGTGCCGCGCGATTGCCTGCTCAACGGCGACCCGATCGGCGGGATGAAGCCGTTCCGTCCAGGCCTGCAGGGTGTCTGGCAGTTCGTCGTCCTCAAAGCCGAGCATGGCCTTCCAGCGCTCGGAGAGATGGAATTCGTTGGTCTGGAGATTCCATTCCCACATGCCATCGTCGGCGCTACGCATGGCCAGGGCGTAGCGCTCCTCGCTCGAGCGCAGCGCGACCTCCTGCTGCCGGCGCTGCTGCATGGACAACGCCAGTTCGGTTTGCGCGGCTTCGACGCACGCGCGCAAATCCGTAACGACCTGGCGAATCTGCTCGAACTCATCAGGGAACCTGTCCTGCCCGGCGCCCGCATTGCGTGAGGCCACGGAGGTGACGCAAGTGCGTAACAACGCGTCCAGCGGACGTCGCCAGAAGGCGTGAACGGCAAGCGCGAGGATGCCGAGCATAAGTGCCAAGCCGACCGCAACCACCAGCACAATGCCCGAACGCGTGCCGGGAGGGCCGGCTCCGGGCACCCAGCCGACCAGAAGATAAGCCACCAGCGCCAGGCTGATCAATGCCGGCGGCAGCAGCAGCTTTGCTTTCAGGCCCATCTTGGCTCTCTTTCTGTGGCGCCAACCGGTGCGGCCTGGCATCCACAACAAGTGCTTTTTGCTTGACAGCTTAAGCGGCCTCAGTGGAAACACGCGATGCCGGCTCCGTACCTCGTGACGCGTCGCCGCAAGCCCTACCTAACATAGTCCACGAATTCGTCACCAACCAGTGCGGCGGCATCGCCAGCGCCCTTTCTCCCTGCGATCGGCGGAGTTAATTGAAGGCGCCGTGAGGGTTTCGTGATCTTTGTCGGCGAGAGTGGTACGGAGGACAACCACGACCGACAGGACTTGCGATGCGATGCACCAGCCCCTTGCCTGACTTCGGCGCCGCCGTCCCGCCCCGGGCCGGGATCGGCCTGCGCGCACCACACTATCGCCAGGTCCTCGCGCAAACGCCGCGCACAGGGTGGTTCGAAGTCCATAGTGAGAACTACTTCGGTGACGGCGGCCAGCCCCTGCACTACCTCGCGCAGGTGCGCGCCGCCTACCCGCTGAGCCTGCATGGCGTAGGCCTGTGCCTGGGCGCGACGGATCGGCCCGATCGCGATCACCTGCGTCGTCTGGCGGCCCTGATCCGGCGCTTCGAGCCAGGGCTGGTATCCGAACACCTGAGCTGGGGCCGCATCGGTGATCGCTACCTCAATGACTTGCTGCCCCTCCCCTACACCGAAGAATCGCTCGCGATCGTGTGCGCCCATGTGGCGGAAGTCCAGGATTACCTGCAACAGCCGTTGCTGGTGGAGAACATCACCAGCTACCTCCGATTCACTCACTCCACGATTGCCGAACCCGAATTCCTGGCGGCGCTGGTAGCGCGGACAGGATGTGGCATCCTGCTCGACGTCAATAACATCTACGTGAACGCGATGAACCACGGTAGCGATGCATTGAGCTATATCGATGCGATCCCTTTGGGCGTGGTGAGGGAGATCCACCTGGCTGGCTTTGACGTCATCGATGGCATGCTGATCGATACCCACGGCCAGCGCGTGGCCGAGCCCGTATGGCATCTCTACCGCCATGCGCTCGCCCGCTTTGGCCCGCTGCCCACGCTGATCGAGTGGGATACCGACATTCCCGCGCTCTCAGTGCTGCTGGACGAAGCCCGCAGGGCCGATCAGATGCTGGAGATTGAAGATGCCTTCATTGCATGAGATCCAGACCCGCTTTGCCCGGGCGCTGTTCGGGCAGGACCCGACAGCTCTCGCCGGCTATATCGTCGATGGGGCCATTGACGCGCAACGATGCCTCGACGTCTACGCGGGCAACGTACACCAGAACCTGTGCGAGGCCCTGGGCGCCGTATTCCCCGTGATTTCGTGCCTGGTGGGCCAGCGGTTCTTTGATGCCACGGCTGGCCGGTATATCCGGGCCTGCCCCTCCACCAGCGGTGATATCCAGCGCTTCGGCCAGAGCTTTCCAGATTTCCTCGCACAATTCGAGCCGGCTGCTGGCTTGCGCTACCTGCCTGATGTGGCCAGGCTGGAGTGGCTCATGCATGAAGCCTTTCACGCTGCCGACGCGGCGCCGCTGACGCTCGATCGCCTCGCCACCCTAGGCACACTCGCCGAGGCCGAGGCGACGTGCCTGCAGCTGCGGCTGGCCCCGGCCTGCCGCTTGCTCGCGTCGCCGTTCCCCGTATTGCGCATCTGGCAGTCGAACCAGCCGGACGCCGAGGAGGACGCAGAGATCGACGCCGGCAGCGGCGGCGACTGGTTGCTGGTCAGGCGCAGCGGCTTTGCGGTTGAAGCGCAGTCATTGGAGGTTGGGGAATACGCCATGCTCGAAGCGCTGCATGGCGGTGCCGCGCTGGAGCCGGCTTATCGACAGGCGCTGCAAGTCGCGCCCGACTTCGCGCTGGCCGGCTTTCTTGAGCGTCGCATCCTGGACGCGACGATCCATGATTTTGAAGTACGCGCCGCCTGACCTTATCCTCGTTCCAGGTCGATCGTGAAGGCAGTGCCCTGGCCGAGCGCGCTGCACACGCGGATCTCGCCGCCGTGCAACTGTACGATACGCCGGCTGATGGCGAGGCCCAGGCCGACATGGCTGCCATTATCGGACTCCGTACGCTCCACGCGATAGTAACGGTCAAAGACACCCTGCACCTGGCTCGCGTCGATGCCCTCGCCGGTGTCTCGCACGGTCAGTTCCACACGCTCCCCCACCGGCTGCACATCGACGCTGATCTTGCCGCCGGCAGGCGTATAGCGCATGGCATTCTCGATCAGGTTCTCCAGCACCCGCTCGATCATGCCGATGTCGGCGTTCACCGGAGGGCAGCCCGGACCCGACGTCGCCAGCAAGGCCAGCCCCCGCTTGTTTGCCGCCAGGGCGAACTTCTGCACCACGTCCTGCGCCAGTTCAGACAACGGGAAGCGTTCCAGCCGCGGCTGGACTTCTTGAGCTTCGAGCTTGGTCAGGTCAAACAGGTCCTGCACCAGCTTGCCAAGGCGCTCGCAGTGCCTGGTGGCCACCTGCAGGTAGCGGTTGCGGTCATCGGGCGTCATTTCTTCTGCCTTCAGCAGCAGCATTTCCAGGTAACCTTGCATCGACGCGAGCGGCGTACGCAGGTCGTGCGAAACATTGGCAAGCAGTTCGCGCCGTTGCTGATCCACTTGTCCCAACTGCGCAAGCTGGGTGACGATGCGCTCGGACATCTCCTCGAAGGCCGTGCTGAGTTTCTGGATCTCGTCGTCCGCACGGCTGCCCTGCGCCAGTCGCACCGGCGTGGAAAACCCGCCCGCGCGGAATGCCTCAATGGCGTCGGACAGCACGCGCAAACGCACCGTCAACAGCCGGAACACGATCAGCGCCGCCACAAGGCTGAAGGCAACCGTCCCGATGATGAGGTCGGTCGCCAGTTCGAGCAGGCGCTGCGTCTCGATCATCTTCTGTGAGGCAAGGATCATCAGCGCGCCAATGGTGATGAACACCACCATCAGCACGATTGCCACTCTCCCGTACAGGGTTCGGAACATGAGGCCCCCTGCCCCTTACGTGTTGCTGAACTTGTAGCCCACGCCCCATACGGTCTGGATGTACTCCGGCGCATTGGGATCGAGCTCGATCTTGGCGCGCAGCCGGTTGATATGTGAGCTGACAGTGTGCTCGTAGCCACTATGGCTATAGCCCCAGACCTGGTCCAGCAGTTGGGCACGGCTGAAAACGCGTCCCGGATTGCTGGCAAAGTACAGCAGCAGCTGGAATTCCTTGGCGGTGAGGCAGATAGGCGCGCCACGCACGTTCACTTCGCGCTTGTCGATATCAATGTGCAGGGCTTTGACCTGCACCGTTCTGGGACGATCCGATGGCGGATTGACCAGGGTGTCGACCAGACGGAAGATCGCCTTGACCCGTGCGGTCAGCTCGAGGACGCTGAACGGCTTGGTCAGGTAGTCGTCGGCGCCCATCTCCAGTCCCAGCACCCTGTCGAGTTCGGTGGAGCGTGCCGTGAGCATCAGGATCGGGGTATAGCGCGGCTCCGCGCGCAGGCGCCGGCAGATCTCCAGCCCGTCGGCACCCGGCAGCATCAGGTCAAGGATGACGAGGTCATAGGGATGGCTGAGCGCTTCGTCCAGTCCCGCCCGGCCGTGGTTGATCACCTTCACGTCGCAGGACAGGCCGCTCACCTGCAGGCGTACCAGCTCGGCGATATCCGCGTCGTCCTCGATCACCAGCACCTGGCGCGACATGGTGTCACCTCATCGTTGAAAACGTGCGGCATGTCGGCGAGACCGTCGCGGGCCTCCTGGCTTGCGGCCCGCGCAGCCCCGCGTGTCCGTCAGACGTCAGACACTAGATCATTCTAGAACGCATTTCGTGGATGGAAAGCCATCCGTCGGCGTGGCGGCCGGCCTCGCCTGCTCTCCCGTCGTCCCCCGCCGCCCGCCCCCAACCTCGACCGCTCTCGCCCGTGCCTTGTGACGAATATTTGAGATCTGAGGGAAACCAGCGTGAATTCGCCTTTCCATACTGCCATCCAGAGACAGGTATCCCTCCCCTCCTGTCCTGAACCCAACCGAATACGGAGTGTGCATCATGAACAGCGATCAAATCATCCGCGGTGCCATTGCAGGCATGCTGGCGCTTGGTATTGCCGGCGCCACCTCCCAGGCCATGGCCGCGGCGGGCAGCCATGAAAAATGCGCCGGCATTGCCAAGGCCGGCAAGAACGACTGCGGCACCAGCAAGAGCTCCTGTGCTGCCACAGCGAAGGTCGATCGTGACGCGGAGGCCTGGATCCTCGTGCCCAAGGGCACTTGCGAAAAAATCTCCGGGGGCCGGCTGCAGACGTCCGAGTTCGCCAAGCCAGGTGGCAAGAGCGGCGAGCTCAGCCCGACCGCCAAGGCGGCCTCCCCGGCCTGAACGGCACCCGAGCCTGCAGCGGAATGCCGTGACGCGTCACCGCGTCACGGCTACCCCGGCCTGCCCCCGTCCTTGACCGCTTCGCAAGGTGGCCCAAAATGAAATGCACTACCCCCCTGTCGTCCGCGCCGCTGGATGTGGGCGGCAAAAAGTCTTCGCGCATCATTACCGCCGCACAGGCGGCAATCCGCCTGCTGCAAACCCTGGCTCCCGTGCTCGATCTCGGCATTCGTGTCCTGATCGGCCTGGTGTTCTTCCAGTCCGGGCTGACCAAGCTCGCCAGCTGGTCCACCACGCTTGCGCTGTTCGAAAGCGAGTACACCGTGCCGCTCCTGAACCCGGCCCTGGCCGCCTATCTTGGTACCGCCGCAGAGCTGAGCCTGCCGGTGCTGCTCGTGCTCGGGCTCGGCACGCGGGCCGCCGCGCTGGCCTTGTTCGTCTTCAACATCGTCGCAGTGATCTCGTATCCCGGATTGGGCGAAGTTGGCCTGAAGGACCACCAGTATTGGGGGCTGCTGCTGCTGGTCACGCTGCTGCATGGCCCCGGGCAGCTGTCGCTGGACCACCTGATCGACCGCTTCCTGCTGCGCGGCAAAGCCAGCCACTAGCTCGACAGTCACACGCGCCGTCCCAGGGCGAACAAGGAACCGTCATGCTTGCAGAAAACAACATCGTCATTGTCGGTGGCGGATTCGCCGGCACCACGCAGGCCCAGGCGCTGGAGAAGCGGACACCGCACAACTCCTTCCCGAGCTGCCCGCCTCGCTTGGCCTGGCCGCGGCACGCCATATGGCCGCGCGCGGCATCCGGCTCAGGCTCGGCACCCGCGCCGCCCGCTGCGAAGCCGACACCGTGGTGCTCGCAGACGGCGAAAGGATCGAGGGCGCGACGGTGATCTGCACGGTCGGCACCAAGCCGAATCCGCTGGTCGCCACGCTCGAGCGCAATCTCGCGTTGGCCACCCGGCGCGGACGCATCGAGACCAACCCGGATATGTCGGTGCGCGGCATGCCCGGACTGTGGGCCATCGGCGATTGCGCACGCGTGGCCAATGCCGCCACCGATCGCAAAGGCGCAATGGCCAGCATCGGGCATATGAAGGGCGTTGCCCAGGTCTATGGCTTCAGCTTCTCCGGCTTGCCGGCCTGGCTGGCCTGGCGTGCGCTATACCTGATGCGTATGCCGACCCTCGGCCGCAAGCTGCGTCTCTGGGCCCACATGGCAAAGCATAAAGCTTCCGGCGTACCGCGGGCGCCCCACCCTACCCCGACGCTAACCGGAGATCAACATGCTTAAAGGAAGATCCGCTATCGTTACCGGCTACAGCAGAGGTATCGTGCTTGGCGTTGCGCACGCCTTTGCCATCCACGGGGCGGGTACGGCGTGCGTTGTGCGCTATTCGCCGGCGCGCCGGCCTAAACCGGTTCGCGACATGGCGGAATTTGCAGCTACCGAGTTCGGCAAGGTTGACCTCATCGTCAATAACGCAGGCATCCAACAGACAATGCCGCCTCCATGACCGCCACGGAGCTCGCCATGGATGGTGGCTGGACACAGCACTAGAGACACGCCATGCCGACCGATACTGGAGTGCAAGAGTCCGGCCAACCCAGCCAGGCCGTGAAGCCGGTCACGCTGGCGTTGCAGGGCGGAGGAGCCCATGGTGCCTTTGCCTGGGGCGTGCTGGATCGCCTGCTAGAAGACGGCCGGCTGGCGATCGAGGGCGTCAGCGCGACCAGTGCCGGCGCGATGAACGCCGCGGTACTCGCGTACGGCCTGCTCCAGGGCGGGCCGCCCCGCGCCCGCACCGCCCTGCACGACTTCTGGCGCGATATTGCCAGCACCGCGCGCGTCCACAGCCCGTTCCGCAAGCTGCCATGGGAATACTGGCTGTCCAGTGGCTATGGGCTCGATTACTCGCCGATGTACTTGTTGACGGACATCACGCTGCGGGTGCTGTCGCCCTACCAGTTCAACCCGCTCAATTTCAACCCGCTGCGCGATGTACTAGCCCGCCATGTTGACTTTGACGCGCTGAACCAGCGCTGCCCGATCCAGCTCTACCTGTGCGCGACCAACATCGAGAACGGGAAGATACGCGTGTTCTCACGCGACGACATCTCACTGAAGGCGGTGCTGGCGTCGGCCTGCCTGCCGTTCCTGTTCCAGGCCGTCGAAATCGACGGCGAACACTACTGGGACGGTGGCTATGTCGGCAACCCGGCCATTTTCCCGCTGATATACAACTGCGGCGCACGTGACGTGGTGATCGTCCATATCAATCCCATCGTGCGCAAGGGTGTGCCGAAGACCGCCGCGGAGATCCTCAACCGCATCAACGAGGTCAGCTTCAATTCCTCGTTGATCCGCGAACTGCGCGCGATCAGCTTTGTCACCCGACTGATCCAGGATGGCAAGGTCCGCGGCGGGGACATGAAGGAAATGCTGATCCACTCGATCCGATCCGACCAGACCATGATGGCGCTCGGCGTCTCCAGCAAGCTCAACGCGGACTGGGACTTTCTTTGCTACCTGCGCGACCAGGGCCGGGACCAGGCGGGGCGCTGGTTACAGCAGAACTATGACGCCATCGGTGAA
Organism: Cupriavidus sp. L7L; assembly: GCF_004353535.1. Taxonomy (NCBI): domain Bacteria; kingdom Pseudomonadati; phylum Pseudomonadota; class Betaproteobacteria; order Burkholderiales; family Burkholderiaceae; genus Cupriavidus; species Cupriavidus sp. L7L. Next base: position 96,140 of record NZ_SMNY01000052.1, on the reverse strand, counting down.
CGGTGCACCGTCGACCTGCAACAGGAATTTCTTTGATCCAACCACGCAGCGCTGCCGCAACGGACGGCGCCGATCTCTTCAATTACGCACCTAGAAGTGGCGGTTTCGCAATATCCGAGGTGACCTCAACGCGGATAGTGATTTTCATTTTTGGGGAACCGCGCGGCCGCCCGAGTACGGCGTCGAGTCGGGCAACGTTGACGAAAGACTGTTAACGGACTATATTCGGTCCAGCCATGTCATCCACAGGAGGGTGCGATGCGAATCGCCGATCACGTCAAGCCGATCAGCTATCTCAAGAGTGAAGCCGCGCAGATCGTCAAGGACCTCGCTGAATCCGGTGAACCATTAATCATCACCCAAAACGGCGAAGCCAAGCTCGTTGTCCAAGACGTGCGCAGCTACGAATCCGACCGGCAGACATTAGCCCTGCTAAAGATTCTGGCCCTGGGGCAGAAGCAGATCGAGCAGGAGAAGTTTTCCGACATCGATGAGGTGTTCGCAGAGCTGGACGAACTGGACCGGAAAGAGAAGCAGCGCTGATGGCCTCCAAATTGCTGAAGGCAAAGCTTCTCGACAGCGGTAAAACCGAACTGAAGCGGGTGCGCCGCTATGTGGTGGACGCATTTGGCATGGCCGCCTGGGAAGACTCATATGCTCAGATCCAGGCGTCCATGACTCGCATCCGGGAGTTTCCCGAATGCGGGCACATTGTCGATGAACTCAGTGGGCTAACCGCGAACAGGTTCCGCGAAGTGCATTGCGGAAAAAATCGCATTATTTATGAAGTCAGGGATGACACCATTTTTGTGCACTTGATCATAGATCAGCGTCGAGATCTGACTGCCCTGCTACAAAAAATCATCCTGCAGGTGTAAGAAGAGACGACCAGCGTCGCGAACCCTGGTCAATCCGGTTGTTCGTTGTCCGTCGACTGAAGCAGGTGGCCGTAGGCGTCAATTTCCTTTTGCGTTCGCACCTGGCTTTCCGCGATCTTCTCTGGTGTGACTTCGCCGTCGACAAATTCCACTGATACCCGGCTTACGCGTGAATCTCTGTCAACGATCCCCTGCAAGATCTTGTCCAATAGTTTTTCACCGGCTTGCAGACCGAGCGATCGTGGCACCAGTACCTTGACCAGCAGGATCTCATCGTCGGCGGCGCTTTGCGCCACACCCGCGAGTGCGGATTTCAGATAGCCCTTCAGTTTCAGGACGCTTAGGTCGCCGGGTACGCCAACATGCGATACCCGAATGGATTTGTGAGCCATGCCGTCTGTCTTGCGCGTGTTCTCGAAGCTCTGAATATACCGCACCGTTAAGGTTCGCCACCGCGTTCGCCCCGGATCCTGCCGGGGGCAGTCCACCGCTTCGATCGCGACAGCCTGTTGAAAACAAAGAAGAGGTTCCACAGGCGTTGCCTGTGGAACCTCCGAAGCCCGGCTGCCGTGGAAAGTGTCATCAGGACCGGAGGTCGGCACCCGGAGTGGAGACGCAATGAATGATGAATGTCACAGCTCGCGGAGCAACTCCGCGGCTTTCGGCCAGTTGCCATATCCGTCGAGCGGCGAGAGGTGGCCGATGTCGCCGCCATCGACGAAGCGGCTACCCCAGGCTTGCGCAAGGGCGTGGACCTGCTCGAATCCTCCGATCGGGTCGTTGCGGCTGCCGACCACGATGCTCGGGAACGGCAGGCGCGCCCTGGGCAGCGGCGTCCAGCCGTTGGCAGCCAGCGTCTGCGGATCGGAGTAGCCGGCGGGCAGGGGCGTGTCGAGGTCGGCGGGGGCCGCGAGCAAAGCGCCCTGGACCTCGCGCGTCGTCTGCTGCGCCCAGTGCACGGTGATGCAGCATCCCATGCTATGGGCCACCAGGACGATCGGCCCTTCGATGCCGCTGACGACGCGCTCGAGGTTCGCCACCCTGGCGCTGCGCAGGGCCTTGTCATGGTCGATCTGCGGCACGATCTGCACTGCCCTTCCCTGCGCTTGCAGTTGTTCGGCGAGCAGCGTTTGCCAGTGCTCCGGCATGTGGTCGCGAAGACCGGGAACAATCACGACCGTCGGCAGGTTGGTAGAAGTCATGGAAATCGATTTCCTCGGTTGAGATCCGGAGCGTGATCGCTCCCTGCCCTGCGGGATGTACGCAACGGTCAGAAGATATGGCGGATGCCCACGGCCGCACCGAACATGGACTTCTGCCCATTGGACAGCGAGTAGCTATTGCCCAGCGCCAGGCTGGTAGCGAAGCCGCTCGCTGCCGAGTCCATGGTCAGGCCTGCGTTGCGGGTATACGCAGTGGTCAGATACACGTCAGTCCGCTTCGAGAGCGCGTAGTCGGCGATCAGAGCGATCTGCCACGGATTTGCCGCGTGCGTGTTGCCGCCGACATTCTTCAGGTTCTGGTAGTCATACTCCAGCGTGAAGTCCAGCACAGCCGACACGCGGTACTGGCCACCGATCCAGTAGAAGTCGTCGCGCAGGAACTCCCTGCCGGTCTGGTCCTTGTTCTGCCCCCAGCGGTAGCCGCCCATCAACTTACCCGCGCCAATCGCATAGCTGGCCATGACGGCCGCCTTCTTCAACGTGCCGTTGCTCGTGCCGATCGTCGGGTTCCACTGGTCGTAGGCAACGCCCAGCCCGAGCGGGCCGTTCATGTAGGTCACGCCCGCACCGTAGGCCGAATCCCGGCGGGACTGGCCCGGCACTTCGCCGTTGCCGCCCAACGTGGGAATACCGGGATTGATCTGCGGCAGCGTCGTACCGACGCCGAACGACCAGTGCGCCATCCTCCATGGTTCATCGTTTTCATTTGATTGTTCTCAGGCTCAGTCACTACGACTTCCGGCGTCTGGTGCGCCGCTACTACAGGGGGGATGGGTCGTGCAATCCGCCCCCCAGTTCAACGATCGGCAGCCAGCACCCTCCCGGTATGCGGCGGCCTGCTGTGATCAGAAAGGACGGTCTCCGACGATGGTGGCGCGGTCCATCCTCCGGTGGCACGGCGGATAGTCCATGACGGCGTAATGCTGGGTCGAACGGTTGTCCCAGATGGCCACGCTGTTCTTCGTCCAGCGCCAGCGGACCTGGTGTTCGGGGATATAGGCCTGCGTGACCAGGTAGCGCAGCAGGTCGGCGCCGCCGGGGCTGTGGTCCTGCCCGAAGCGCACGCGCGCCGGCGTGTGGAAGTTGGTGAAGTGAGTGGTAAATCCGTTGACGAACAGCACCTTCTCGCCAGTCTCCGGGTGGGTCCGCACCACCGGGTGCTCGGCGTCAGGGAACTGGCTCTTCAGCGCCAGGCGCCGCTCGATTGGCATGGCGGCGCCAAAGCTCGCCTCGATGCTGTGACGCGCCCGCAGGTCGGCGATCTGCTCCTTGACGTGGCCGGGCAGGTTCTCGTACGCAAGCACCATGTTGGCCCACATGGTGTCGCCCCCGACTGGCGGGCACTCCCGGCACCGCAACACGGCGCCAAGCGGCGGCACTTCGCGCCAGGTCGCATCCGTGTGCCAGGCGTTCTCGTAGCGATCCGGCGGGTTGGCCGGCGTCTTGTAGATCTGCACCAACCCCGGATTCTCCGGGTCGCTGCCCGTCACGGGGTGATCCTCCAACTCCCCGAAGCGGTGCGCAAAGGCCACGTGCTGGGCAGCCGTGATGTCCTGGTCGCGCAGGAACAGCACGCGGTGTTTGAGCAGCGCTTCGCGGATGCCGGCGAACAGGCCATCATCATGGATCGCATCGGCCAGGCTGACCCCAATGAGTTCCGCGCCGATCGCACAGGTAAGTTGTTCAACTCGCATGGTCGATGGATGTCATTGCGGCTGGAGGTTGAAGGTCTTCACGATGCGGGCGTTGCGATCGAAATCGGCGCGCAGATCGTGGCTGAGCTGGCCAAGGCTCTGCGGCTGCAGCGGCTCGAACCCGAGCGCGGCAATCCGTTCCTGCACGCCGGCCCTGGAGGCTGCCTTGTGGACCGCGGCCTGGATCTTCTCGGTCAGCTCTGCCGGCACCGTGGACGACACGAACACGCCGGTCCAGTTGCTGAAGTCAACCTCCGGATAGCCCAGTTCGGCGAAGGTCGGCACCTGCGGGAGCATCGGCAAGCGCTGCCTGGCGGCCACGGCATAGGCCTTGAGCTTGCCCGCCTTTAGGTATGGCAGCGATGTCACCATGCCGTCATACATCACGGCGATCTGCCCGCCCATCACCTGCGTCAGGGCCTGCGGCGATCCCGCGAACGGGATGTTCTGGAGATCCATCCCCGCCTTCTGGTTCATGATCATGCCGGCGTACTGCGAGGCCGTGCCCGGGCCGTAGGTGGCAAAGCTCAGGTTACCCGGATGCGCTTTCACGTAGCTGATCAGCCCCGGCAGGTCCTTGGCGGGCAGGCCGGGCGCGCTGACGAGCAGCAGGGTCGACCTGGCCGCGGCCGCAACCGGCTTCACGTCCTTCATCGGATCGTAAGGCACCTTCATCGCGTGCGGGATTTCCGCGAACACGTTGGTCGCCGACACCAGGATGGTCTGGCCATCGGGCGGCGCCGCCAGCAATGCGCCGACCGCGATGGCACCGCCGGCACCCGGCTTGTTGTCGACAACCACGGGCTGGCCCAGGTCTGCCGTGAGTTGTTCGGACAGTATGCGGGCCATCACGTCCATCGTGCCGCCGGCAGGCGCTGGCACCAGTACGCGCACCGGCTTGTTGGTCCACGCCATGGCGGCGGGCATGGCAAGTGCAAGGATCGATGCGGCGACGACGCGGCGCACGCGCAGAACGGCAGGTCGGACTGACATCTTTGTCTCCATCTCGGTGTTTCCAGCAATGTGAACTTGCTTTCGAGGGCGCAGCCGTCCCCCACCCTCGCCCCGGCGAGGGGGGAAAAAGCGACCGCGGCATGGGAGGGACTACGGGACGGCTTTACGGCACCAGTACGGTGGCACCGCTCGTCTGCCTGTTTTCCAGCGCGCGATGGGCCTGCGCGGCCTCTTCCAGCGCAAACTGCTGCTTCGGCTCGCTGGTGATCTTTCCTGCTATCACCATGTCGAACACCTCGCTGGCCATGGCGAGCATGTGCGAGCGCGGGGTGGCATAGTGGACCATGGCCGGACGCGTGACCCAGAGCGAGCCCTTCGCCGCGAGCGTGCGGCTGTCGATCTCGACGGGGCCAGAAGTCGTGCCGTTGCTGACCAGCGTGCCGCGCACCTGCAGGCAGGACAGCGAGGCGTCCAGCGTCGACTTGCCGACCGAATCGAACACCACCGGAACCTTCTTGCCGTCGGTGATTTCCATCACGCGATCGACGATGTTCTCGCGCGAGGTGACGATGACGTGCGAACAGCCGTTGGCCCTGGCAAGCTCCGCCTTCTCGTCGGTGCTGACCGTCCCGATCATGTTCACGCCAAGCGCGCGTGCCCACTGGCAGGCGATCAGGCCCACGCCGCCGGCTGCGGCGTGATAGAGGATGGTTTCGCCGCCCTTGAGCGGGTAGACCTGGCGGAACAGGTATTGCGCCGTCATGCCCTTCATGATGAGCGTCGAGGCGACGCGGTCGGAGACGCCGTCCGGCAGCGGGATCAGCCACTCGGCAGGCATGACCCGCACGTCCGAGTAGGCGCCCTGCGGGCCGAGCAGGTAGCCCACGCGATCGCCCACGCGGATGTCGGTGACGCCGGGGCCCACTGCCTCGACCACACCCACGGCATCAGAGCCGAGGCCATTGGGCAGGTCCAGCGGGTAGTGGCCGGTGCGGAAATAGATATCGATGAAATTGACGGCGATGTAGCTGTGCCGCACGCGCGCCTGGCCGGGGCCGGGGTTGCCGACTTCCACGGTCTCGAGCTTGAGCACGTCTGCGCTGCCCGTCTCGTAGAACCGGATTGCTTTTGCCATGACTTGTCTCCTGAAATTCTTTGCTTATTGCCTCTGAGCGCGCCGGGGGCAATCCCACTGCCCAGCGCGTCGGCGACTACATCGCTGTCTTGCCGCCATTGACTGCGACAATCTGGCCCGTTATGTACCTGGACCGTGGGGAGGCCAGGAACACGATGGCGTCGGCGACCTCCTCCGGGGTCCCGATGCGACCCGCCGGGATACTCGCGGCAACTGCCGCAACTTTCTCGGCGCCTCCCGCGATGCGATCCAGCATCCCGGTCTCGATCGGTCCAGGGGCAACCGCATTCACTCGTACATTCGATCTGGCCGCATCGAGTGCTGCGGCCTTGGTCAAGCCTTCGATTGCGTGCTTGCTGGCCACATACATCGGATTCTGTGCGTTGCCGCGGCTTCCCATGGTGGAGGAGAGGTTGATCACAACGCCCTCCTTCTGCTCCAGCATGACGCGCAACTCGTACTTCATGCTCAGGAACGTCCCAAGGACATTGGCGTCGAAGGTCGCTGCATAGGACTCCACCGTCTGGTCAACGATCGACCCTGGCGTGCCTTCCGTCCCGGCACTGTTCACTGCGACATCGAGCCGTCCAAAGCGGGTGACGGTGTGCTCGACAAGTTGGCGGACCTGCTCCTCATTAGCTACGTCAGCGGGCACGAACTCGGCTTCGGCACCGAGCTCCCGGAGTTGTGACACAAGTGCGGCGCCTGCGGTGGCATTGCGGCCGGAGCAAACCACTTGTGCCCCATCACGGCCAAATGCAAGCGCGGTTGCGCGGCCGATTCCAGACGTGGCTCCCGTAACGAGAACGACGGTACGAGTCATGACATTCCCTATTTGAATCAAGTCAAAACAGATCGATCCAGTTGCACCAATTCAGGCTGGAGTGCACACATCAACCGGATCGATTCATTGTCTGCGCCGTAGCCGGCGGCTCAGGCTGCGTTGCGCAGCGGCACGTTCTTGACACCAGGCTTGCGGTTCGGGGTCATGCCGTTGGCGGCCAGGGTTTCATCGACATCGTCGTACCAGGTGCCGATGCGGTAGATTTCCCGCGCTTCCTTGCCATCGGCGATCTCGCGGCCCAACTCCTTGGCGATACGCACGGTCTGCTGGATCTGCTGCACCGAGGTGAAGCGATTGCCGTGCTGATCGATGAGGGTGTCCTCGATGCCGCAGCGCACGTGCATACCCATTGCCAGCGCCATCGTGTTCCACGGCAGTACGTTCTTGAACAATGACTCCGAGGTGATGGTGCAGCCGTCCGGCGCCCGCTGGATGAAGTCGAACAGGTTGTACGGATGCGGTCCGTGGTGGCCGCCACCGATGCCGATGCAGGTAAGGTTCAGCGGGCCCTTGTAGAGGCCCCTGCGCACCATGCGGTCCAGCGTTTCGAGCGCATGCATGCCCACCAGCTGAAAGTGCGGCTGGATGCCGGCTTCCTGCAGGCGGCGCAGGTGCTCTTCCGCCCAGGCCGGGCCGGCCGGAACGATCATTTCACGGTAGGCGTCGTAGACGGCCGGGTTGGCCATGTGCGTGTTCTCGTAGAACTCCGGGTAGATCAACTCCATGATGTTCATCTGGATGGTGTTGAGTGCTACCGTCACCTGGTCCGGCTTGGGGTCGAGATCCGCCAGCGCGTGACGCGTGTCATCATCCAGCCACTTCGCGGCCTGGCCTTCATCTTCCGGTGCGAACGAGATCGAGCCGCCGACCTGGATGATCATGTCCGGCACCGCCTTGCGCACGCCGGCGATCAGTTCGTTGAACATGGACAGGCGCTTGGACCCCTTGCCATCCGGCTCACGTACGTGCAGGTGCAGCACGCTGGCGCCGGCCTCATAGCAATCCACCGCTTTCTGGATCTGCTCTTCCATGGTCACGGGGATGTCTTCGGGGAAATCTTCCGGCATCCACTCCGGGCCGTACGGAGCCACGGTGATGACCACCTTGTCCATGTTCTCGGGGTGCAGCGAGTCATCCAGAAATTGCATTTCTATCTCCTTGTTCATCGTCGATTCACGGGATTAGTCTAGTCATCCCGGGTTGGGCGCTGTCTCTCATTTCACGACATTCATGTCTCATTTCGTGACAGAATGCCGAGGCATTCGGGTTTCCCCGGAACGAATGGATCCGGGCTACACCGGGTGAAGGAGAGGCAATGAGCACATTGATTCGCACTGGCGTGCTGACCCACTATTTCAAGGTTGCGAAGCAACTGGACCTTGAACCGCGGCCGTTGCTGCGCAAGCTGGGGTTGAGCAGCGAGATGCTTGCAGACCCGGAACACTGGATTTCCGGGAGTGCCGCCGTAACCTTGCTGGAAGAGTCAGCGCGACTCACGCAATGCCCGACGTTCGGGCTGCGTATGGCCGACCTGTGGCAGCTGTCCGACCTCGGCGTCGTCAGCGTATTGCTCACGCATCAAAGAACGCTGCGCGACGCGCTTGGAACCATGGTTCAGTATCGCCACCTGATGAATGAATTCCTGGTCATCCGTATTGAGGAGACCGGCAGGAAGGTCATCGTGCGTGAGGACGTCGTCGCGGATGAGGCCGGGCCGACCATGCAGTCCGTCGAGCTGGCACTGGGCACACTGTCACGCATGTGCAGCACACTGATCGGCACGTCCTGGCATCCCCTCAGCGTCCATTTCACTCATGACGCTCCCGATGATCTGCGGCTGCACCGCCGCATCTTCGGGGGGAAGCTGGAGTTTGCAAGCGCTTTCAATGGCTTGATCTGCCGCGCTGCCGACCTGGACTTGCCCAACCCGATTGCCGACCCGGTCATGGCACGCCATGCGCAACGCCTGCTTGCAGGCCTGCCGGGCGCCAACGAGCCGTCGATTGTGCTCGAGGTGCGCAAGGCCATCTATCTGATGCTTCCGGCCGGACGCGCGACGATCGAGCAGGTTGCTCAGGGCCTGGGGATGAACGTGCGTACACTGCAGCGCCAACTCGAAGGCGCTGGAAAGGTCTTCTCAGACATGGTCAATGGCGTAAGGCGCGATCTCGTTACCCACTATATGGACAACAGAACTTACTCGCTTGGACGCATTGCCGAATCGCTTGGCTACTCTGCTTATGGCTCGTTCGTCCGCTGGTTCACGGCGCAGTTCGGCATGACGCCGACGCAGTGGCGCAGCACGAAGCTGCGAAGCTTGAGATGAGCCGCGTGCCTATGCGGCTTTATTCGCCACTCCGACGCCGGTCTCTCAACTAACGGTGGCGATCATGTTCGCCGGCATCTTCTCGTGTTCCTGCACGCGGCCCGAAGGCCCCCATTGGGCTTTCCCTAACTGTCCCGAAATGTCAAGTATTTGCCCCCGAATGTTAAGAGGCTTTGCATCGACCGCTCATACTTCTCGCACGACTTCCGTCGTCAATGGCACCCATTTCGAGCCCACACCCATAACGGGGAGACATCTATGCAAATCCGCCCTGCCCTGAACTGCGTGCGCCGCGCCGCCGTTTGCGCTGTCCTGGCCCTGTCCATGCCCGTCGCCATGGCATGGACCAACAAGCCGGTCCGGGTACTGATCCCTGCGCCTGCCGGCGGCACCATGGATGTGCTGGCACGCGTGCTGTCCGAAGCGCTCACGGCGGAACTGGGCCAGCCCGTGGTGGTCGATAACAAGCCGGGCGCCGGCGGCAGCATTGCGATCAACACCATGCTGGCGGCGCCGGCTGACGGGCAGACCATCCTGGTGTCGACCACCAACGTGCTCACGGAAATCCCGCATGTGATGAAGACGTCCTTCGATCCAATAAAGGACGTGAAGCCCGTGGCTGCGGTGGCCAGGTCGACCCTCGTTCTGGTCGGGTCGACGAGCCTGCCGCCCAAGGACCTGCCAGGCCTGGTCAGCTATGCGAAGGCCCATTCGGGCCAGCTCAGTTTTGCTTCCTACAGCGCAGGCACGGTCGCCCACTATGCCGGTCTGATCATGAACCAGAAAGCTGGCATGGATCTGCAGCACGTGCCTTTTGCCGGCTCTCCGCCGGCGCTGACACAGGTCATGGGCGGACAGATCGCCGTGATGTACGACGGGATGGTGACCTCGCTGCCGATGATCAAGGCCGGCAAGCTGCAGGCCTATGCCCTGGCCGCGAAACAGCGTTCGCCGCTGCTGCCACAGGTCCCGACCTTTGCCGAGCTGGGCTATCCGGACATTGACTTCAACAACTGGGCGGGCGTGTTCGTATCGTCCAGGGTGCCGTCAGACGTGGTCCAGAAGATCCAGGCTGCCGTCTACAAGGCAGCCTCGACGTCCAAGGTGCAGGACCGGATTCTCGGGCTCGGCTTCGAGACCGTGCCAGCGCAAACCCTGGCTCAGCTTGGTCAGGCCTTGCGCGCCGAATACGATCGCAATGCCGCCATCGTGAAGGCCAATAACATCCAGCCCTGACTGTCAGCGGCTCCGGCGGCGTTGGCTGTTTCCTTCCTGCCGGAGCTTTAGGCCATCGCGACGATCGGCGCGATTCTTCAACCTTCGCCGATCGCTCCCTCCTCCCCGATCTCCATCGACACCCGCTTGCGCAATGTCCCCGGCGGTCACGGCAAAGACCCCTATCATCAATCGCCAGGCCGACCGTCTGCCTAGAATCGGCACACATACCTCACGGCACAGCGCACCGCGCACCGCCGCCCCTCACTCCGCCGAACCTTGCAGGAGCTTGCTTTGCCTCTCACCCATGCCCTGGACTATGCCGACACCCCCGAAGAGGTGGGGCTGTCCGCGCGGCGGCTGCAGTCGATCTCGTTGGTGATCAATGCGGATGTCGACCGGCGCAAGATCCCGGGCGCTGTCGTGCTTGTTGCGCGCAAAGGCCGCATCGCCTGGTTCGATGCGTTTGGCTTCGAGCATGCGGATACCCCGTCGCGTCCGATGCAGCGCAATTCGGTCTTCCGCATTGCAGCGATGACGCGGCCCGTCGTCGGCGTGGCGGCGCTGATATTGATGGAAGAGGGCCGGCTGGCCCTGAACGACCCGGTCGAACGCTACATCCCCGAGTTCGCCCGCCTACAGGTCGGCGTCGAGTCGGCCGATGCGAACACCGGGGAGCGCCGCCTTGCGCTCGAACCCATGCGCCGCGCCATGAACGTTCACGACCTGTTCCGGCACACCTCCGGTCTGACATACGGGCAATTCGGCGATTCGCTGGTGCAGCGCCAGTATCGCGATAGCGGCCTGATGGATCCCGGACAGACCAATGCCGAGATGGTCGCGAAGCTGGCGGCCATCCCGCTGCAATGCCAGCCGGGCGAGGTGTTCGAATATGGCATGTCCACCGACGTGCTTGGCCGCATTGTCGAGATCGTCTCGGGCATGGACCTCGCTCGCTTCGTCGCGGAGCGCGTGGCGCGGCCACTGCGCATGCATGCAACAGGCTTCCGGTTGATCAGGCAGGACGGCGCGGGCCTGGCGCTGCCCTCCGGCGCATCCGGGAAATCCACCGCCCTGTTCGACTACGACGAGCAGGACCCGCCTCGCTGGCATTCCGGGGGCGCCGGCCTGCTGTCCACGGCCGGCGACTACGCGCGGTTCTGCCAGATGCTGCTCAACGGCGGTGTACTCGATGACGTGCGCCTGCTCTCCAGGAAGACCGTCGAATTGATGCTTGGCAACCACCTGCCCTGGTCCACGCGCTTTGGCAATTCGACAACAGGGCTCGGCATCAACGCACCATTGCCCGAACTCGGCCAGGGCCATGGCCTGACAGTGGGTGTGCGCACCGCGCGGGGGTTGAGCCCGGTGCCGGGTTCGGTCGGCGATTTCTACTGGGGCGGCGCGCTCGGGACCTATTTCTGGGCGGATCCGCAAGAGCAGCTGCTCGCCATCCTGATGCTTCAGGAAAACGACCTGGCGACGCGCGTCGGATACCGGTCCCTGTTACGCAACATCGTATACGGCGCGCTGGAAGACTGAGCAGCGAGCGCATTGCGGCGACCGGCAGTGCGGCCCGCGCACACACGGCGCCAGGCACGAATTACGGAGGAGCAAGCATGAAGACAATGAACCGGCGCTGGATCCTCAGGCAGCGCCCCGTCGGCGATATCGGCGACAACGATCTGCAGCTCGTGGAAGCGCCGCTGCCACAACCGCGGGACGGCGAGATCCTGGTGCGCAACATCTATCTCATGGTGGCGCCGACCAACCGCGTCTGGATGAGCGATATCGACCAGTACATGGCCCCGGTGGCGCTTGGCGAGGTGATGCGCGGCGTCACCATGGGCGTGGTCGTGGAGTCCCATCACCCGGACTTCAAGCCTGGCGACATTGTCGAAGGCGGCATGGCGTGGGAAGAGTATTCGGTAACAAGAACTGCCCGGCGCGTCCCGGTGGAGTACGGCCTGCCCCTGCATGCCTATGCGAGCGTGCTGGGCAGCTCCGGCATGACGGCCTATTTCGGCATGCTCGACATTGCCAGGCCCAAGGCTGGCGAAACCATTGTGGTGTCGGCCGCCGCAGGCGGCGTCGGCTCGATCGCCGGCCAGATCGGCAAGATACTCGGCTGCCGGGTGGTGGGCGTTGCGGGCGGCCAGGGCAAATGCCGGTTCGTCATGGATGAGTTTGGCCTGGATGCCTGTATCGACTACAAGGCGGGCAACGTGCTTGCCGACCTTCGCGCCGCCTGCCCGGACGGCATCGACATCGATTTCGAGAACGTGGGCGGGGACACCATGGACGCCGTGCTGGCACTGATCAACCCGGGTGCCCGTATCGCGCTATGCGGAATGATCTCGACTTACAACGCGAACGGTGACTGGTGGAGCCCGAAGATGTTCCGCAACGTCATCATGAAACGCGCCCGCATCGAAGGGTTCCTCATTTCGGACTACCGGCCGAGGTTCCACGAAGCCGTGGAAGCCATGGCGAAATGGGTCAGGGACGGCCAGCTCAAGTACCGGGTCGACGTCATTGAGGGCATCGAGCAGGCGCCCGCCGCCCTGAACCGCCTGTTTACCGGCAAGAACATCGGCAAGCAGCTTGTCCGCCTTGCCCCCGAATCCGTCATCGGCTGAATGCCGCGGCCCCTCAGTCCTTACTTGCGACATCCATGATTCATCCTGACATCGACAGCTACGAATCCCTGCCGGACGCGCGACCCCGCCTTCAGGACTTTCAGGGCAAGACGGCAATCATCACGGGCGCCGCGTCCGGCATCGGCCTCGCACTGGCCGATACACTGGCGGCGCGCGGTGCCGACCTTGCGCTGGCCGACATCGACGCGCACGGACTTGACGCTGCACGCGAGCGGCTCGCATCGACCGGCAGGCGCATCTGCACGCGCGTACTGGATGTTTCCTCCGACGCGGACGTGCGCGATGCGGCGGCGGAGTTCGCGGCAAAACTGGGGCGCATCCACCTGGTCTTCAACAATGCCGGCATCGATATGAGCGGCGAACTGGCATCGCTGTCCGAGCAGGACTGGACACGCGCGTTCGGCATCAACGTGTTTGGCGTGATTCACGGCATCCGTCACTTCCTGCCGCTGCTGCGGCGGCACGGCGAGCCAGCCCATTTCGTCGCAACGGCGTCAGGCGCTGGCTTCTGGGTGAACGGCAACTTTCCGATGGGAGCGTACGCAGCCACCAAATACAGCGTCGTGGCCCTCTGCGAGGCACTAGAGCAGGAGCTCGACGGCACCGGCATTGGCGTCTCGGTGCTTTGTCCGGGTCCGGTGAAGACCCTCATCGCCGCACGCTCAAGCCATGCCAGCGAATCGTTCAAGGCCAGTATTGCCGCTGGCACGGCGCCGGAACTGGTGGCCAGCCAGGCACTGGAGGCCATTCGCGCGGGCGAGTTCTATATCTTCACGCCGACACGCATGCGGCCGCGGCTGGAAGCGCGATTCGCGCGGATTCTCGGCGCACTGGAGCGCGCACCTGCCATCGCCACCGGAGCGCCCCCGGCATGATCCATCCAGCCGCGCTTCGACGGTGAGGCGCAGGTCTGGTCCGCGGAAGATGCGGCGCTGCAGGCAGCGGCGTGCTCGCCGCTCTTGCGCGAATCAGTCAAGGCACGGGTGGCCTGGGCAATTCGGTTCTAGACGCGCTGCTCCGTGCTTGCCGCCACCAGCACTTGCCGTGCAACGGGCCCGGCCGACTGCGCGCCATCGCTGCGCCATGCACTGGGGCTGCAGCCAAAATGATCGCGGAACCAGCGCGAGAACGCGCTCTGCATCGAAAACCCGAGCAACACGGCCACGTAGCTGACCGGGCGTTCCGCATGCCGGAGATACTGCACCGCCAGCGAGGCCCGGACCTCATCGAGAATGCTGCTGAAGGTCGAGCCTTCCTGCAGCAGCTTGCGGTGGACCGTGCGCCGGTCGACGCCAAGCTGGCTGGCGACGCGCTCCACACTGCAGTTTCCCGAAGGGAGCAAGGACAGCACCATGCGCCGGACTTTTTCGGTCATGGACAGGGCCGCACGCGCAGTCAGCGAGTCCAGATAGGCATGCGCGTACTGCGCCAGCTCCGGGCGCGCGGAGCACGGCACTGCCTCCATGTCCTTCAGATCGCAGACAATGCCGGTAAAGTCGCAACCGAAATCCACCGGCCGGCCGAACACGCGCGCGTGCGATGCCGGATTGCTTGGGGCGCCATGCGAAAGGCAGATACGGCGCGCGCGCCACCGTGGACCGATCAGTTCCTGGAGCATCCGGTGAAGCGAAAGCACTACCATTTCGTCGGCCTGGCGTGTCGGCCCGGAATGCTCGACCATCAGCGACACGCGGATGACAAGGGCGCCCTCCCGTTCCTCCACGCCGAGGAACAGAGCCTCGCTGTGCAGCGTGATGTAGCGCACCATCGCACCAAGCGCATCGCGCAGCGTCCGCGAATCACGCACGGCCATGCCGAGGGGCCCGAGAACCGATAGTTGACGGCCCTCCCCCATGCGCAGGCCGAAGTCTTCGGCATCGGAGGCTGCGGCGGTCATTTCGAGAAGCCGGCAGACTGCGCTGGCGCAGACCAGGTTGTCGCCGGCGTCCAGGCAGCTTGGCGGCAGCCCCACTTTTGCCAGGATTTGCAGTGGATCCACCCCAACCGAGCGGGCCACCTCGGTATAGCGCGTCAGCGTGGCACTGCGGACCAAACGGCTCATGGGCCTCCTTGCACGGGCAGCGGCTGCAAGGCCATTGCAGCGGCGGTTGTCGCGGGAACTGTGTCTGCGCCGGGTCTGTCGCCCACCTTGGCGTCAGGCGCGGCGCATCAGGCTGTAGCTCTGCGCGCTGGGGCCGAAATCGGGCATGCCGGCCAGGAACAGGGCAAGCGGGACGACGTCCGCGGGATCCTTGAACCATTCGCCGGGCGGCACGGCAACGTCGCGCGTCATGTCGGTCCTGACCGGCCCCGGTATCAGCTCATTGACGCTGATGTTGTCCTCCTGGAGCTCCAACGCCAGCGACTGGGTAAGCATCCACAGGCCGCTCTTGGAGCACGAGTAGGCCGAAAAGCCCGCGTTGGGCCGCTTGCGCTGGCCGGAACCGATCATGATGATCTTGCCGGTGCCGCGGCGCCGCAGGTGGGGAATGGCGGCATGGGCAGTGTGGTAGGCACCGGTCAGGTTGATATCGATGGTCTTGCGCCAGAGCGCGGGATCGCCGTCAGCGATCCTGCGCTGCTCGAGCGCGACACCGGCATTGGCCACGACGATATCGACACCGCCAAAGGTATCGCTGGCGCGCCGGAACAGGCTCGCGACGGTCTCGTAGTCCGCCACGTCTACGGTCTGGGCAATGGCCCGGCCACCCGCTTCGCGGATCAGCGCGGCTGTCTGCCCGATGTCGGCCTCGCTGCGGGCGCTGCATACCACCGCAGCACCGGCGCTGGCATAGGCCAGTGCAATGGTGCGTCCGATGCCGCGGCCCGCGCCGGTGATCACGGCAACTTTGTCCTTGAGCAGGTTGGGGTCGATCTGGCTCATTGTCAGTCTCTCAGTCTCGCTTTGCGGAAGCAGAAGGGTCGATGCAAGTATCGAAGAACCGCCGCGCGATGCATTGACATTCCGGGGCAGCGACTTTACATTTTGGGGCACCTTGGGGGAACTCCTATGTCGACGCTGCTGCAACACGTGAACCTGACGGAGTTTGTCGACGTGGCCCGCCAACTCGGCCTGGATCCCTACCGCCAACTCCGGCAGGCGGGTATCAGCCCGACGGCCCTGGTGGACCCGGAAATGCGGGTGCCGGCGAAGTCGGTCACGCAGTTGCTGGAAGATTCGGCGCAGCTTGCCGGCCTGGAAGATCTTGGGCTACGCGTGGCGGAAGCCCGTCAACTGACAACACAGGGCCCCCTGTGGACGGTGATGCGCGAGGGCGCCACGCTGCGCAATGCGCTGGATGCGATGGCG
This sequence comes from Cupriavidus sp. L7L, assembly GCF_004353535.1. NCBI lineage: Bacteria > Pseudomonadati > Pseudomonadota > Betaproteobacteria > Burkholderiales > Burkholderiaceae > Cupriavidus > Cupriavidus sp. L7L. The sequence goes on along the minus strand of NZ_SMNY01000052.1, from coordinate 79,901 downwards.
CGCTATCTGCATTTGCTCAACGAAGGTATCGATTTGCGCATCGAGACGGTCGGGGACGCCGCGCTTGTCAGGCTTGAACTCCTCGTGTCCGTGGAAGGTTCTATGCGGCAATCGACGGAATTCGTCATTTGCCTCTGGTTCCGGTTGTTCAAGCTGCTTGCCGGGTCGGCATGGAAGCCACGCAGCGTCTGCTTCAGCCACGCCGCGCCAGCCAGCCTTGCCACGCATCGGCGCGTGTTCGGTGTACCGGTGCGATTCCGCCAGGATTTCGATGGCATCGTGCTGGCTGCCTCCGATCTCGACGTGGCTGGCGCAGCCTCGGATCCGGCGCTGGGCCGGCATGCGCGCGAATTCCTGGATATCAAGCTGGCGCAATCCGGCTCCACCATGCCCGACAAGGTACGGAAGCTGGTATTCGCGCTGTTGCCAGCCGGCGAGTGCGGGGCCGAACAGGTGGCCCGGCAGCTTGGCATCGACCGCAAGACGATGCATCGCCATCTGGCTGCCTATGGACAGAACTACCTGGCCGTCGTCGATGCAGTCAGGGTCGATCTCGTCACGAGGTACGTGAAGAACAGCGAACGACCGCTGTCGGAGGTTGCGATCCTGATGGGCTTTTCCTCGCTCAGTGCCTTCTCCCGGTGGTTCTCCATGCGCTTCGGCTGCAGCGTGTCGGCGTGGCGCCGTCAACCACCGGCACCGGAAAATACGCGCTAGTGCTGCGCAGTGGCATCAGGTGCGCCGCGGCTGGCATGCGTCCGGGTCGAAACGGAACACGAGGTGTATTCGATGCAAATCATGGACGCGTGCGCGCTGGAGCAAGGGCGTGTACTGGTCGGGGTGCCGACATGAGCCACCTTTGTCCCGATGCCGACGTCGTCACGTGCCGCCACCTGCTGGTCCCGCTCGACGAAACGGATGGCCGTGTACGCGTTGACGCAAAGCGACCAGGGGGCGACGTGTTCATGGCACGATCGCCCCAAAGCCATTGCAGGAAATCGGAGAGATCATGGACCTGAAGTTAGAAGGCAAGCGTGCAATCGTGACCGGCGGCAGCCGCGGCATTGGCAAGACGATTGCCCTTCAGCTCGCGCAGGAAGGGGTGGACGTCGTGCTCGCCGCTCGCGGGAAAGAAGCGCTGGAAGCGACCGCCGCGGAACTTGCGGCGCTGACCGGCCGCCGCATTGTGCCGCTCACGGTCGACACCGCCGACAAGGCTTCCGTCGACGCCATGGTGGCGCGGGCCATTGAAGCCCTGGGCGGCATCGATATCCTGATCAATGCTGCGGCCATGCCGGGCGGCATTTCGCCAGCCACGCGGCTCGACGAGATCGTCGATGCGCAAGCGCTCGAAGACATCGACATCAAGGTCATCGGCTACCTTCGCACCGCGCGGGCGCTGGCCCCGCATCTCGCCGCGAATGGCTGGGGCCGCATCATCAATATCGGTGGCCTGGCGATTTACCACACGGGCCGGCCCGTCGCCACACTGCGCAACGTCGGCGTGGCGGCCATCACCAAGAACCTTGCTGACGAACTTGGCCCGAAGGGCATCAATGTCACGGCGGTCCATCCCGGGCCAACGCGCACCGAGAAGACCGACGCGGCAACCGAGGCATGGGCGGCGACCAGGAGTTCCCTTGGCCGCATGGTCGATGCCAGCGAGGTCGCTTGCGTGGTGACCTTCCTCGCCTCGCCATTGAGCGTGGCAATCAACGGTGAGGCCATCGCAGTCGGCGGCGGGACGCCGGGCATCATCCACTACTGACTTCGCCGCCATCGGCGGGTTGACCTGCGGGCCCCTGGACGAAGCGGGGCCCGCGGCTTGCTGCCGGCCTCAGTGGCTGTTGCCTTCCTGGAGCCGCTGGCGCAATACCGCACGCAGATCCTCGCCGTAGCCGGTAAGGGTGCCGCCGTCCACCGCCAGCATCTGGCCCGTGATCATGTCCGCGCGCTCGCTGGCGAGAAAGGACACCGCTTCACCGATCTCCGAGGGCTCGCAGAACCGGCCCAGCGGTACCGTGCGCCGGATCAGGGCCTCGCGCTTTTCGGGGCTTGCGTATGCTTCGATCGCAGGCGTCCGGATGCCGCCGGGACATACCGCATTGACGTTGATGCGCTGGTCGGCCAACTCCCATGCAAGATGCTGGGTCAGTCCCGTTACCGCATGCTTGGAGGCGGTGTAATCGACGCTGCTGAAGTACGCCATGCGAATGCCGGCGATCGAATCGATATTGACGATCTTGCCCTTCCCCTGCGCCCTCATTGCCGGGATGACCGCCTGGCAGCAGAACAGGATGCCCTTGGCATTCACCCCCATCACGCGGTCCCAGTTCTCCTCGGTCACGTCGCAGACCAGGGCGGAGGCCCCGCCCACGCCGGCATTGTTGACCAGGATGTCGATGGCACCGAACGCCTCGAGGGTCTGGGTGGCCATGGCTTGCGCTTCGGCCTTCTTGCTGACGTCGGCGCGGATGGCAATGGCACGCTTTCCCTCCGGATCGAGGCTGGAAGCGACGCGCCGGGCCGCCTCAAGGTTCAGGTCAACCACGGCGATCCTGGCCCCTTCCCGCGCCAGCACGTGCGCGATGCCTTCGCCGCCACCCTGGCCAGCCCCGGTGATGATGGCTACTTTGTCCTTCAGTTCCAATGTCGTCTCCTTGCGAAGCTGCGCCGGATCCATGCCCTGCGCGTGCCGCGCGTGTTGTGGGTCGGGCCGCCGCTAGTGGCGGCCGGATACAGTTCGTGATGCCGCCGCATCACGTCCCGAAAGCCCGCGAGATCCCAGTCCCGCGCCAGCGCAGCGACACGTTCGAAACTGGCAAGTACGTCGGCTCGCTGCTTGTCTTGCTCATGGGTCTCCTTCTGCGGATTCGGATGGGAAATTCCATGCCGGCCGGAAGATGGCTAGTCAGGCGGAGGGCGCAACGAGACGCGCCATCGCATGCAAGCCCAGCAAGTATCCAGGGATGACGACCACTTGAGTTGACAATCCGGGGCACAGGATTGACAGTTTGGGGCAGGGCAAGTGATGGGATGTGTCCCATGACCAGGACATCGGCCCCCTGCTCCCCATATGCGGAAAAAGAAGCGCCGGTCGCCGCAACGGCGGACCAGCGATTCCAAGCAGGGTAGTTGTCACGGCGATAGAAGTCCAGACGACAAGACCTGATCCCTATGTGGTCAATAATGGCAAGACGCGCACGGTGTTTTCCGCCCTGGTCAGTGATGCATGCCGCCCCTAAGTGCTCCCTTAGGTAGGCAGATTGCCCTCGCCAAAGCCCGACGGACATCGGGCTGAACGTTGCTCCATTGCCTTGCACCGCTCAGGTCAGGCACTCGCCGCTGTCGCGCGCCTCGCCGCGCGCGCCGTCGGTGAAGCCGTCGCGCGAGCTGATGCGGGCGCCATCGGTGTAAGGATCAGGCTTGCGCATGCCGTCCCGGTGCGGATCAAAGCCACGGACCGCGCACACGAACCTGCCCTGATATGCGACGACGAGCAGCATGGTGGCCTCGCTGGCCAGACCGCGCGCGCCCTCGGTAAAGACGTCGCGCTGGCCGCTGTGTTCCGGCGTGGCAACGATCAGTGCATCAGCGTATGAACCGGCGTGGGCGGTCTGGCTGAGCCCGACGGCAAGTGCGGCAGTGGCAAGCAGGGTCTTGGCGAGTTTCTTATGCATTGCTATCTCCAACAGGGGTGCCGGCGGCGTTGCCGCGACGGCACTCTTCTACAGGCGATCACAGGGAACGTCGCGGGCCGCACGGGATCGCCTCTGCCGTGCAAGCCGTTGCCTGGCGCGGGCCGGCTGCCATCTCGTGGCAGCGGCGTTGCGCCGGAATCATGGATCAGTTAGTACGCATGCGCGGGGAAAGGCGGGCCTTTCCTCGGGGCGCTAGCTTGTTGTGTCAGGCAGGCCTGATGTTCTGGTTCACGCGGAACAGGTTGGCCGGGTCGTATTTGCGCTTGATCTGCGCCAGCCGCGCATAGTTGTCGCGATAGGACGCCCTCACGTTGTCATCGCCCTCATCCATCATCATGTTGATATAGCCGCCGCCAGCAGAGTACGGATGCAGCGCCAGCCAGTAGTCCTTCGCCCACTGCACGATGCGATCGTTGTTGGCCGGGTCGGGATCCACGCCGACAATCACGCTGGCAAAGTTGGCATCGCGGTAGCTGAAGGCCGTGTCGCCGCAACCGGCACGATGCGCGGCACCATTGATCGGATACAGGTGCATGGTCGAGTGCATCGACGGCAACTGCTGCGCGTACTTGATGTGCAGATCGATGGCTTTGTCGCTCAGGTCGCTGACGAAGTCGGCTTTCCAGTACCACTGCAAGCCAGCCGGATACAGTCCATCGAACAGGCTCTGCAGGACAGGCCAGGGGATTGGGCCGGCGAAGTCCACCGCTGGCGGCATGACCTCGCGAATCGCACGGAAATGCGTTTCGGCCTGGTCGAGCGGCCCGGTGTAGCACCACACCACGGCACACATCTTCTGCAGGTGGACTTCCTCCGGGAAAGGCGCCGCCGGCGGCACGGTGACGAAACCGAACCAGCCGTTGATGTGCTGCGGCGCGCTCAGGATGAAGTCGCGCCACCATGTCATCAGCTCGCGTGCCTGCTCCATCGGCCACAGCATCGGGCCGCCATAGACCGTCGCAACGGGATGCGCCTTGAACTCGAACGATGTCACCGCGCCAAAGTTGCCACCGCCACCGCGCAACGCCCAGAACAGGTCGGCATTTTCCTCTTCGCTTGCGGTGACGACGCGCCCGTCGGCCAGCACAACCTCGGCGCTGAGCAGATTGTCGATCGTCAGGCCGTAGGCGCGGCTGAGGTAGCCGATGCCGCCACCGAGCGTCAGTCCACCTACACCGGTGGTCGAGATAAAACCACTCGGCGTTGCCAGCCCATAGGCACTGGCGGCGTGATCCACGTCGCCCCAGGTGCAGCCACCGCCAACCCGCAACGTCTTGCGTGCGGCGTCGACAAGCACGCCCTTCATTGGCGACAGGTCGATCACCAGTCCACCATCGCAGGTGCCCAGCCCGGCGCCATTGTGCGCGCCGCCACGCACGGCCAGCAGCATCCGGCCGTCGCGCGCGGCGTTGACCGCTGCGATGACGTCCGCCACATCGACGCAGCGCGCGATGATCGCGGGATGCTTGTCGATCATGCCGTTGTACACGGCGCGCGCCTGGTCGTAAGCCGCCTCACCCGGCTGAATCAGCTGTCCCCGGAAATGCACCTTGAGTGCGGTTGCGACGGGTTCGCTCAATGAAGCTGCCATGGTTGCCTCCTGTCCGGCTGGTATGCAGGAGTTTTAGCAACCCGGGCGTTTCGAAAGCGTTAGGTGAGCCGTTACATGGGGGATCCTGCCGCTCCACCGGCGCGCGGTGGCCGAGCCGGAACTAACGCGCGAGTAACGCCCGCGCGCTGACGATGTCGGGCTGATCGAAGCCCTCGGTGCATCGCGCAAGCGGCGCCTCGACCACCTTATGCGGATCGACGCGCCCCTGCGAGGTTCGCAGCGTTGCCCACGACAGGGCTGCACGCAGTTCCAGCGGCAGCGCGCGTTGGGCTGTGGCGATCTCGATCGCCTGCATCAGCGAAGACTCGGCTGCGGCAAGATCGGCACTGCTGCGCAGCAACAATTCACCGCGCAGACGGTGCAGTTCGGCATCCATCCAGTGCTCGCCCGTGCGCCCGGCGCATTCGAGCGCCTGGTCAAGGGCCGCCAACGCAGCCTCGGTCTCGCCTGCGTCGCCCAGGCATTCAGCCAGCATGGCCAGGTAGAGCGGCAGGCGCAGGCGTGCACCCGTCGCGTGAAAATCCTCGATCGCCGCCTGCATCGACGCCACCGCGTCGGCGCCAGGAGACTGTTTCGCATTGGCCCAGGCGAGCAGCATGCCTGACCACGCGAGGTAGTAGCCAACGTGGTACTGGTCGGCAATCTCGTGCGCCTGGCGGGCATAGCGCAGCGTGAGACCGTGCTCACGTCGCAGCGCATGCTGCGTCGCGAGGTATGACAGCGCGAGCGCCTGGGAGAACGGGTGCGCTACCCGGTTCGCCGCCCCCAGCGCTTCGTGTCCACGCTGAAGGGCCTGATCGGCAAGCCCGCCGAACCACAATGCGTGCGCCGACCACGCTGCGGCCAGCACGCCGAAGTTACCGCCCATCAGGGACGTATGCTCCGCGTGCTGGGTTTCGTCATAAGCGCGGTGCGCACGTTGATATGCGGGCTCGGCGGCCATCCAGTCGCCTTGCTGGACCAGGCTACCCATGACGTTGGTCCATGCCATCACCGAGTAAGTATCGGAGCCCAGCGGCCCCAACCTCGCAATCAGTTCCTCGCTCAGGCTGCGTGCCTGTGCAAGTTCCGCCCTCACCGCCAGAAAAAATGAAAGACTGACCTGGGCGCGTGCCTGCTGGCTGGTGTCACCCGCCAGCCGGCTCAGTTCCACCGCGCGTCGCAGCGGCGCCTCCAGTTCGGGGGCGGCCCAGCCCCGGGCGATGCGAATCGGTGGCGCAAGGTCGAGTTGCAGGGCCAGCGACTGACTGGCGCGCTCCTGCGGATCGGCAATCCGGTCCGCTTGCACCAGGCCGCGCATCAGCAATGCGATGGCATCGTCATAGGCATAAACACTTTGCGCAACGGCCGCCGCGCGCCGATAGAATGCCGCCGCCTCGGCTGGCAGGCCCGCCTGCGCATAGTGCCACGCGATCTGCGCGCTTGCCAAGTCGGGCCCATCGCCCGGCGCCTGCTCGAGCGCTCGCGCCACGCGCAAATGCAGGCGGCGGCGCTGCAGCGGGCTTACTTCGGCGTATGCCACGTCGCGGATCTTGTCATGGCTGAAGTCAAAAGCCAGGCCGCTACCGTCGGTCTGGCGCACGATGCGCCGCTGCCACAGCTCGTCCAGCGCCCCTGCCAGGGCAGCATCGCCGAGGTCGCTGGCCTGGGCAAGGATGTCGGTCGTGAATGCCCGTCCAATGATTGCGGCAACCCCGACGATATCGCGAGCGCCGGGGGGAAGCTGCGCCAGCCGGTTCGAGATGATGGTGTAAACCTTGGGCGGCAACTTCGACGCCATGCCGCCCTGTGCGTTCCCGACCGGCATCGAGTCGGAGCGAGCCCGCATCATTTCGATCGCAAACAGCGGGTTACCCTCGCTCTCCTTGAACAGCCGGGTTGCCTCCGCGTCGGCCAGTGGTCGGTTCAGGATCTGGGCTGCTACCTTTGCCGTTTCGGCGGCATCGAGTGTTGCCAATGAGATCTCGATGAGCTGATCGTCGCGGCGTAGTGCGTCCAGCAGCCGGTTCGAAGCGTGCCGCGGCATGATTTCCTCGGGGCGCGCCGTTGCGACCACCATCAGCTTTGCGGCCGCGTCGAAACGCATCAGGAAGCGCAGCCATTCGAGCGTCTCGCCGTCGCACCATTGCAGGTCGTCCAGCAGCAGCAACAACGGCCCGCAGGGCGCAAGCACCGCCCGTGCAAGCGCCTCGAAGAACCGCTGGCGCTGCCAGTATTCGGTAAGAGGCGACGGCGGCGACAGTCCGGATTGCTGCGTGAGCAGTTCGGGCAACAGGCGCGTGACTTCGGTCAGCCACACCCTGTCGAGCTTGCCGATTGCGCCACTCAGGCCAGGACTGCGCAGCCAGCCGGTCACCGGCGCAAACGCGAGCTGGCCCTCGGCCGCATAGGCGCGCGCATGCGCCACAGTGATGCCTTGCTCGGCCAGATGGACGAGCAATTCCTCCGCCAGGCGCGATTTGCCGATGCCGGCTTCGCCGAGGATCAGGACAAACTGCTTGTCCCCCAGCTGGGTGCGCTGCCAGACTTCAAGCAGCCGGCGCCATTCGTCATGCCGGCCGATCATTGGCAGCATCGCGTCCCGCGGGCGCTGGCGCTGCATTGAGGCGTCCTGCGCAGCCAGCCGTGCATAGGCCTCGCGCAGGGGCTCGCCCGGCAGGACGCTCAGTTCGCGAGCGAGCGTCTCCACACAGCTACGATAGGCGCGCATGGCCGATGCGTGATCGTGGTTCAGCGCATGCAGGCGCATCAGCGCCAGGCAGGTGGGTTCCCGGCACGGATCGAGCCGCTGCAACTGCTGTGTGTACTTCAACGCCTTGGCATAGTCTCGCCGCTCCTCACTCAGTTGACCGAGGCGCGCGAGCGCCGCGATGCACTGTTCGCGCAACCTTTCGCGCTCGGGATGGATCCACTCGTCATAGCAGTTGGCCAGCAGGTCACCGCGATAGAGATCCGCCGCATGCGTCAGCAGCGCTTCTTCAGCGCCTGCGTCGCCGTGCCTCAAGGCCCTTGCCGCAGCCGCAAGCGCGGACTGGAACTGCGCCACGTCGACGTCGAGCGCCGAATCGGGCAGCCATCGCACCGATTGCGCATCGGCATGGATAAACTGATCAGCCTCCGGCCAGGCCTTGCGCAGCTGAAACAGCAGTTGACGCAGGGCGTTGCGCGCCTGCGTCTGCGAGGAATCAGGCCAGAACAGTAAGGCGAGCTGCTGCCGCGTCAGCGGTGCGTCACGATGCAGGACAAGGCAGGCGAGCAGCGACTGCAAGCGGGGCGCGTTTGCGCTAAACCGGGGCGCGTCAGCGCCGTCGAGCTGGAACTCGCCAAACAAATGGACGGAGAAGCGGGCCTGGGCAGTCATGCTGGAGCGCAATGCGGCACATAGCGATGGGGAACTCCTGCAGGCGGCTTGCGGTGCGCACTGCGGTAGCGCTCGTGCGGAACTCTCCAACGCCCCCAGCCTGCGCGAGCGTCATTCGTGACTATACTCGCGTTGGTGCGTCCCATCCGGGCAACAGCGGGACAAGCAGTTCACTCCCTCCCCCCGCCGTTCAGCCCCTCTTCCCTGAAGAAATCGCGTATGGGGCCATCAGGCAGCCAGTCAAAATCGCGCATGACGCGCAGACGGATCCGATCACCTGGCAGGACAGTAATCAGGCACTGCCGGAGCATGCTGCCTTCAGCCGGGTCGTCGGAGCATAAGCAACCGGTTTCTACTGCTTAATTTTCTGGTGATCGGTAGTGCTGAACGAAGCGCCTAAACAAGCCTTGGGCGAATGGGGTCTCGCCCAGCTTTCTTGGTTCATCGTAGATGATTCATTACGCGGAACCGGTATTGGCCGGCAGCTCATGGCAAGCGCAATGCGATTCACCGCTCCACCGACAGTGGTGCCGGTCTCGTGCCAGGCGTTTCGCTTGCTTCGGACGGCTACATGCGCCCACAGTTCCCGAGCGATTTCAACAAATTTCCGTCATCCCTCTTGCATACGCGGCCGCTTTTGCTATTCTTCGCCGGTGCGCCACATCCAAAAATTGCTGTCAGGCGCGCATAAATCTACCAAGACACGACTATGGCCACGAAAGCGAAACCCGTAGCAAAGACTGCAACGAAGACCGCAGCGAAAAAAGCTGCCCCGGCTAAGAAGGCTGCGACAGCAAAGCCGGCCGCTCCTGCCAAGAAGCCTGCTGCAGCGGCCCCGGTCGCAAAGCCGCTGAAGGACACCTTCAACAAGTCGAGCCTCCTTGCCCACCTGGTCGCCCAGACCGAACTGGACAAAAAGACCGTCCAAACCGTTCTGGCCCACCTGGAAAACACCATGGTGAGCGCAATCCACAAGAAGGGCGCTGGCGAATTCACCTTCCCCGGCCTGTTCAAGGTCTCGGCTATCCAGGTCCCGGCCACGAAGAAGCGCTTCGGCAAGAATCCGTTCACGGGCCAGGAGCAGTGGTTCGCCGCCAAGCCGGCCAGCGTGAAGGTGAAGGTTCGCGCAATGAAAAAGCTGAAGGACGCTGCAGCGTAATCGTGACGGCTCCACAAGCAGAAAAAAAGCCCCATCGGGGCTTTTTTTACTGAGAATGGCGTAAGAACGCCGCAGTGCGGGCACTGCTGCCCACAGCTACGGCCCAAAGCCGCGCGACCACTTGTAGATGTCATAAGCAGTGATCGAACCTTCCCCGATATCAGTCTCGGCAATCCAGTTCGCCGGGAAGCCCAATCGTCACCGCTCGTCCGTCGGACATGGCGTCTATTCCTTGGCGATTGGCTACCACGTCAGTCTGTTCGCCTGCCTTCACGCGAAGTACGCCGGTAGCCCCAACGACGACACTACTTTGACTGATGCGGGAGAGGTATCGGCCACCTGACTAGCCGCCGGATCGCTTCGCGGACAGCACAGTTAGAAAGATCGCGTTCACCTTCCCGTGAATTTCGCTGGGCGACGCTCAATAAAATGTGCGACGCCCTCGGTGAAATCTTCGCTCTGGATGCTGTCGAACATTTCTACGTTGGCCATGCGCGTGGCGTCGGCCAGCGACTGGAAGGGTTGCTCCCACAACTGCCGCTTCATCACCCGGATGGAACGTGGCGAGACGTTCTGGGCAAGATCGTCGGCATAGTGGAGCGTCTGCGCCATCAGCGCATCCGGATCAAACACACGGTCCACCAGCCCGATCCGCAAGGCTTCTTCCCCCAGCACCTTGCGCGCGGAATACAGCAGGTCGGCTGCATGGCCGGGGCCCACCACGCGCGGCAGCAGCCACGAGATACCGTGTTCGGCAATCAGGCCCCGGCGAGAGAAAGCGGTGCTGAACGCGGCGCTGCTACTGGCAAAGCGCATGTCACTGTATAGGGCAAATACCAGGCCCAACCCGGCAGCTGCGCCATTAATGGCAGAAATCACCGGCTTTCGCATCGCAGGGAAATAACCATATCGGGTCTGGTAATCGGCTCGCCGGTTCATGTCAAACGGCCGCATCCATTGCTCGGCGCGGATGTCGCCCGGCGGGAGCACTTCAAGTTCATTGATGTCCATCCCTGCGCAGAAGCCCTTCCCTGCGCCGGTCAGCACCACCACACGGACGTTATCGTCGCGGTCAGCCGCTTCCATCGTGTCGCGTAGTTCCGCCTCCATGACCTTGGTCAGCGCGTTGAGCTTGTCGGGGCGGTTCATCGTGACGACGGCAATGTGCTCGCTCTTGCCGGCGCGAGTAACGGTAATCTGGCTTTCCATGTCGTGTTCCTGTCAATACATTGCTTGTGGATTACGGAAGCTGAATCGATTTCGGCTCCAGGAACTCTTCGAGCCCATAGACGCCCCCTTCTCGCCCGACACCGGACATGCCAAAGCCCCCGAACGGCGCCGCTGGGTTAAACCGCGCGCCATTGACGTCGACCTGCCCTGCCCGCAGGTCATTGGCCACAGTCATACCCGTGGCGTCGTCCGCGGCCCAGACCGCCGCCGCCAGTCCATAGGGTGTGGCGTTGGCTAAGGTGACGCCCTCGTCAACCGTCTCATAGGTCAATACCGCAAGCACCGGACCGAAGATCTCCTCGTTTGCCAGGCGGCTGTCGGAAGCAACGTTGCCGAAGATTGTCGGGGCAACGAAATAGCCTGCGTCCGGCACCGGTGCGTCAAGTCCGCCAGCGATGAGATCGAACCCTGCTTGCTGTGCCTCCGCAATATGCGCCCGCACGCGGTCACGTTGCTGCGCCGACAACAAGGGGCCGATGCGCGTATCCGGATCGGCTGGATCACCAAGCCGCATCGCTGCCGCCGCATCGGCAAGCAACTGCCTGCAAAGCGCGTAGTCCTCACGCGCAACAATCAGCCGGGTTGTCGCACTGCAGGTCTGTCCCGAGTTGAGAAAGCAAGAACTGACAGTCGCCTTGACCGCCTTCGCCAGGTCAGCGCCAGGAAGCACCACGGCTGCGGACTTGCCGCCAAGTTCCATCGACAGGCGCTTCATATCACGGGCAGCCAGCGCGGCCACCTTGCGTCCCACCGCCGTGGAGCCTGTGAACGACACCATCTGGACATCGGGGTGCGACACCAGCGCCTCACCAGCAACCGCACCACCCGAAACAATGTTGAGGACGCCAGCGGGCAGCTTTGCCGCTTCGCAGGCGGCGATCAGTCGCCCGGTCACCGATGGTGCCAACTCCGACGGCTTGAGCACGACCGTGCAGCCAGCCAGTAATGCTGGTGCCAGCTTGGCAGTAATCTGGTGCAGGGGGTAGTTCCATGGCGTAATCGCCGCCACCACGCCGACAGGGGTCATCGTGACACGCGAATTGCCGACCGTGCTGACAAACGAAAACGTCTCCGCTAGCGCCGCCGTGGCGCGCCACGCGGCGATCGGCGCGTCGACCTGGATCCGCCGAGACAGCTTGAGCGGCATGCCGACTTCACGGGAGATGTCGTGCGCGAGCTCTGCGGCGGACGTTTCCAATACGTCGGCCAGTGCTCGCAGATACGATGCCCGCAGTGTTGCACCGATGCCATGCCAAGCCGGCAGTGCCCTCCTGGCCGCCGCGACCGCCTCAGCAACGTCATCGGTATCGCCAAGACGAACCTCGACCAAAGGAGTTTCGGTCGCGGCATCGCAGACCAGAATCGTTTCGTTGCTGCGGATCGGGGTGCGCTCACCGCCAATATAGTGTTCGGACAACTGTTTCACTGTGATTCCCTTGAGTTACGTTTGCCCAGGAATCCGGCCATCACGCGCTGCGGCTCACCATCGGCGTAGCACTCCAGCTGCGCCCGAATCCCGGCGATGCAAGCTTCGTCAAAACCCGGTTGCGTCATCGCCCGGAAACGTTGCTTGGACAGGCGCATGGCCGTCGGCGGCAATGCACCGAGCGACCGGGCGCGGGCAACGGCCGTCGCCATGAGGTCCGATTCACTGCTAAGTCCGGTCACCAGCCCGACATCGAAGGCTCGCTGGCCGCTGATCAATTCGCCGGACAGCGACATCTGTACGTTGTGGGTGTGCCCGACGTGCAGCGTCATCAGGTACGAACCGACGATGCTTGCCAGTCCTGCCTTCACTTCAGGCTGGCCCCAGCGGCTATCCGGCGTGGCCAAGCGCCAATCAGCGCACAGGGCGAGTTGAAAACCCGCTCCCGCGGCCACGCCGCGTACGGCGGCCACGCAGGGCTTATCGAGGTCGCGCACGGCCTGGTACATGGCCCGTTGCCGGTTCAGCCAGGGCACGATTTGCTGCCATGTCACGCCTGCCGCTTCTTCAAGATCCTGCCCGGCGCAGAATGCGCGCTCCCCGGCACCGTTCAGCACGATGGCGCGCACGGCGGGGTCCGCATTGAGGCGGCTTAGCGCGTCAATCAACTGGCCTCGCAGGACATCGTTGACCGCATTCATTCGCGCGGGGCGGTCAAGTGTGACGATGCTGATGTCGCGATCCTGTTCAATCCGTATGGCTTCCACGTTCTCAGGCTCCCTGCAGTTCCACGACGGCGTCGACGGCGCTGACCCCTTCGCCAGCAGCCATCACCATCAGCGGGTTGATGTCGACCGATTTCAGCGCCGTGCAATGACGCAACGCCCAGTTGCCGAGTGCGACGGCGGCAGACGCCAGCGCTTCGAGATCGAGCGCCGGGATATCGCGGTAGCCCTCGAACAACGGCGCCAGCCGCAACCGCGCACAGGCTGCCTTTACGTCATTGGCGCTAAAGGGCGCCAACAGCGTGACGATGTCCTTGCGCAGTTCGAGCAGCGTCCCCCCCTCGCCGATCATCACCAGCGGGCCGAACACAGGGTCGACCGATACGCCTAGCGCGAACTCATGGCGCCCCTTGACCATCGTCGCGACCACCACGCGCGGCGATGCCACGCCAAGCCGCTGCAGCTTGTCGAAACAGTCCTGCGCGGCGTGGGCGACGCCAGCGGCATCGGTCAGGCGAAGATGCACGAGGCCGTGCTCGCTCTTGTGCGGCACGGCTGCTGCGCAGCCCTTGACCACCACAGGCACGCCACCCAATGCGCTGAACGCCGTCACAGCCTCGTCGACGCTCGCGCAGAAGCGGTATGGCACCACCGGCACGCCTGCTTCGGCAAGCAGCGACAGGCTCCTTGCTTCATCCTGCATGCCGCGACCGTCGAGCGGACATGGCTCCAGGCGCGGCGATGTGAGGGCGACAGCGTTCAACTGATGGTGGGCGGCATACTGCGCCAGCGCCGCGATGGCGTCCGCTTCGGTGACAAACGCCGGTACGCCATGGCGTGCAAACACCTCGCGCACGGTCTGCTGCGGAGCGCTGGCGACAAGCGGCTTGCCGTAATGCCCGCTGAACGCGGCGGCATCACGGGCCAACGCCTCAACGTCGTAACCTGGGCCCGCCACCGGAATGCCAACCATCACCATGTCTGCCTGCGGATCGGCTGCCAGCGCATGCAGCACGCGCGGGAACATATCGCCCTTGCCCAGCAAGGCCGCCGTCATGTCGAGCGGGTTGCTGGCGGTGCCGAATTCAGGGAGGATCTTGCCCAGTTCGCGCAGCGTTGCAGGCTGCAGGTCGGTGAGCGGCAGCGCTTGCTGTTCGGCCAAATCGGCCGCCATCACGCCAACGGCGCCGCTGTGGCTCATCACCACCGTGCGGCCCTGCCCTGGCGCCCGGCCCTGCAGATAAAGGGGGACGGCACGGACCAGTTCGCCGATATCGCCCGCGCGCCAGATACCGTGGCGGGCAAGGAATGCGTCGATGGCTGCGTCGTTACCAACCAGTGCGCCGGTATGGGAGGCCGCCGCCTGGGCACCACGCCGGCTGTTGCCGGCCTTGATCGCCACAATGCTGGCCCCGCGTGCTCGCGCTACGTCCGCAGCCCGAGCAAGCTGTGCGGGGTCCGAGATCGATTCCAGGTAGACGAGGATCAGCCGCACTTCGGGATCCTCCGCCACGGCTGCAGCCATTGCGCAGGCATCAAGGTCCGCGTCGTTGCCGGTGGCCACCAGATAGCGCACGCCGTAGCCGGCCTGCCGCAAAAGCGCATAGGGCATGACGCTCGCCGCGCCACTCTGGCTAATGATCGCTATCGGGCCATCCTTTGGCGCAACCTCCATGAACATCGTGGAGAAGTTCAGGACCGCCCCACTGGCGAAGTTCGCCGTGCCCTGTGCATTCGGGCCTACGAGCCGCATCCCGCTGGCGTTGGCTACGCTCACCAGTTCCTGCTGGCGCTCCCGGCCGGCCGTGCCGGTCTCGGCAAACCCCGACGCCATGATCACCGCCGCCTTGACACCGGCCGCGCCGCATTGCCGCACCTGCTCCAGCGTGGCATCGCCTGACACGGCAATGACGACTGCGTCCGGCGTCTTGCCAATGGCTCCGAGATCCGGATACGCGCGATAGCCCTGTATGGTGTCTCGCGCCGGATTCACAGGGAAGACTTCACCGGTGTAGCCAAACGTGCGCATGTAGTGCACCGGCCGGCCACCTACCTTGTTGGGATTGTCCGAGGCGCCGACGACGGCCACCGATGCGGGCGCGAACAATGCGTTGAAAGTTTCAGTCAAGGGTCGCTCCCGAGGCCTTAACCACCGGCGACCACTTGCCGGCGTCATGCTGGATCAGCGTGGAGAAATCAGCCGGCGTGCCAGGCAAGGGGCGCGCGCCAAGCGCGGCCAGCTGGCTCTGTACCTCGGCCTGTGCGAGCACAGTCTGCAGTTCGCTGTTGAGGCGGCGGATCACTTCTGGCGTGGTGCCTTTTGGCGCGGACAGCCCGAACCAAATCGTTACGTCGAAGCTGGGCAGGCCAGCTTCCGCAATCGTTGGCACCTTGGGCAGCGCATCCGAGCGCTTGGTGCCCGTGACGCCCAGCGCCTTGACCTTGCCGCTGCCGATGTACTGCACCTGGCTCGATACCGTATCGAACATCATCGAGATGCGACCGCCGAGCAGGTCGGTGAACGCCGCTGCCGACCCCTTGTATGGCACATGGACGATATCGATGCCGGCCATCGATTTGAAGAGCTCGCCCGACAGGTGATTGGAGCTGCCGTTGCCAGCCGAACCGAATGTCAGCGTGCCCGGCTTCTGCCTGGCTAACGCCATCAGGTCCTTGATGTTGCTGACCGGCAAGCTGTTCGGGACCACCAGCACGTTTACCGTCGAGGCTACCGAGCCCACGGCCTCGAACGACTTGAGCGGATCCACCTTCAGCGAGCGATAGAGCACCGGGTTGATCGCCATGGTGCCCGTGGTGGAAAAGAACAACGTGTAGCCGTCGGGCGCCGCCTGCGCGACCGCTTCGGTGGCGATGGTGCCGCCCGCCCCGCCGCGGTTGTCGATCACTACTGGCTGCCCAAGCTGCTGCGACAGGTGCTGGCCGATCAGCCGCGCCATGGCATCGGTGGGGCCGCCCGCCGGGAAGGGCACGACCAGGCGGATCGGCTTGGTGGGATACCCGGTGGCAGCACCGGCCACGGCACCAAATGCGAGTGGGCCCGCGGCAAGCATCAGCGCGCACAGCGGTCGCCGGAATGCGCTGAGTAATGCGGAAAAATGGGGCATGTTGTCTCCATATCTGTCTGGCCCCCTCCTCCTGCGGGAAGGGCTGATTGCAGTGTATGGAGTCCAGAGCCAACGCAAAAGAGTAGAATCTGCGATACCTGATATCGACTTTATAGATAGGAAGCGCTGTGAACCTGAAGCAACTGGAGACCGTGGCGCTGGTGGCCGAAGTGGGGTCGCTGTCGCGTGCCGCGCGTGCGCTCGGAATCGCCCAGTCCCTGGTGAGCCGCACCATTGCTCAAATTGAGACGGAGTGGGGCGACAGGTTGTTCGATCGGACCGGTCGCGGGGTGGTGCTGTCAGAGTTCGGCAAGCGGATTTTTCCGCACATTGAACTTCTGCTTGCTCAGTCGGCGCGACTCAATGATGAAGTCCGGAACGCGGCCGGTATTCCGTTCGGGGTGGTACGTATCGGCGTCCTCCCCTCTATGACGCGCCGGCTCGTTCCCGCCTTATTTGCCGACCTGCGCGCGAGCGCACCGGGCGTTCGCTTGCGCGTGACGGAAGGCTTCAGCGGCCAACTCGATGAGCAGCTGGAATCCGGCCACCTCGATATCGCAGTCATTAACCGCTATGGTCCTGGACCGCGGCAGGCCGAGGATATCCTGGCGACAGTTTCAACTTACCTGGTATGTCCGCCCCAGCATGACTTGGCTGGCGAGCCGACTGTCGCCTTCCATCGACTGCATGGCGTACCCCTGGTCCTGCCGCCTACGCCGAATGGCCTTCGCTCCATCCTTGACCAACATGCGCGCCAGCAAGGCATTGTCCTTGACGTCGCGCTTGAGGTGGAGTCGCTCAACACCATGAAGGAAGTCGCCTTGTGCGGGCATGCCATGACGATCCTGCCTTTGCTTGCCGTCGATGACGAAGTGGCTGAGGGCCGGCTGGCAGCGGTCGAGATCGTCGACCCCGACCTGCTCAGGTCAATCGCGCTCGGCGTCACGCAGCACCACCCGCTGTCCCGTGCGGCCCGGCTGGTTCTTTCCCGGCTTCGCGCATTGGTGCCACGTGTCGCAAGCGCGAAACCTGCATGACGCTGTAAACAGCGTCGCGTCTAGGCCGGCTAGACCGCTTTGGTGTCGAAGATCAAAAGGTCCACGCCTGCCCCAGCAAAATTGGCTAGATCGGCCGCTGTTGCGGCGCCTTCCGGCGACGCCAGCCCCTGTTGGATGGCCTCCAGAGAATCGAAGCTGAGCAACGCTACCAGATGGAACGGGGACTCTCCTAAAGGGGTTGCCACCGACCCGTCGCTCACCTCGTAAGCTCGCAAGCCGGGAATTTTCTTAGCCAGCGGAACGTGCTTCGAAAAGTAATACGAATCGAACGCTGCCTTGTCGTCCGGCTTTTTGTACAGTGCCACAAGCTTTGCCATCTTGTTCGTCCTGTCGCGCGCCTCTGAGTGCGGACCGCAGGGGTACGCCTCACGGCAGCGGTGCTTTAAGTAGATTGATAAGACGATCGGTCGCCTTGCAAGCAACCGATCGCTTAATTTTCGGTCTGGCGTGCTCGTTATCCCGCGACTATTTCACGTGCAGGATGACAGTTCCCTCGGATATCGACGGCGCATTGGCGGCCGTGCCAGCAGCGTTCATGGCGATCCAGTCCTTCGCCACCTTGACGCTCTCATCCGTGCCGGCCTTGTCATTGCAGGTCGTGACGGAAAAGCCGCCATCGGCGGTTCGCGCCAGGGTGTAACTCACGAAACCCTGAACCGAGCGCATCAACGATTCAATCTCTGCTGTCCGTGTTTCAAGCAGCGCAAATAGCTCCTTAGCGCCGCTTCCGGAATAGGTTCTGATAACAGTGTGCATGATCCGCCCCTCCAGCGTATGGCCCCGGTTTTTGCGCAGCCAATCACGGAATGCTTTGACTGCATCAGTCTAGTTGGGATACGAGCCTTGCCAAAGCCCGTTTTTCGGCGCTGAACGCTAGGAAGGTCTGTGCAGCGTAGTAGCCTGCGTCAAGGCTCTGAACCACACTCATCTCGCGGACGTCCAGCCCCAATTCTTGCATCAGGGTTTCGAAGAGTCTCGTCTCAGCGCTCGTCCCTGACCTGCACCTTGCCGTCCTCCACCCGGACCGGAAAGGTCGCCACGGGCTCATAGGCAGGCGGGCACAGCGCCTCGCCCGTCAGTAGGGAAAAGTGCGAGCCGTGGCGCGGGCAGACGACCTCCTGGCCTTCCAGGTCGCCGCCGCAAAGCGGCTCGGCCTCGTGCGAGCAGAGGGCCTCGATGGCGTAGTAATTGCCATCCACATTGAATACCGCGACCTCTACGCCACCGACATCGACGTTGCGGCAGGTGCCCGGCGCGAAGTCCTCGGCGCGGGCGACATCGATCCACTCGCTCATCTCAGATCAGCCCCAGTTCCAGGCGGGCCGCCTCGCTCATTCGTTCTCTCGACCAGGGCGGCTCCCATACCAGTTCAACCTCGACTTCGTTCACCCCGCCGGCTTCCATCACGGCGTCCTGCACCACACTCGGGAAGGCCTGCGCCACCGGGCAGCCCGGTGCGGTCAGCGTCATCCGGATGCCCACCTTGCCGCTGGCTTCGTCCGCCGATAACTGGTAGACCAGGCCAAGGTCGTAGATGTTGACCGGGATCTCGGGGTCGTACACCGTACGCAAGGCCGCTATCACCCGCCCCTCGAGGCTGTCCGATTCGGGCTCGAGCCTGTCTTCGTGTTCCTCAGCCTTGCGCAGCCAATCGATCATGCCCATCGTTTCACTCCGTTGAGACCGGCCTGGTGGTGTTATCCAAAGCGGCTTGCATGGTATGCCAGGCCAGGGTCGCGCACTTCACGCGTGCCGGGAACTCGCGCACACCGGCCAGGACCTCCAGCTTGCCCATCGGCACACCGGCCTGCCCCGGCACGCCGGTCACCAGCGCGTGAAAGCCCGAGAACAGCGCCCGTGCCTCTGCCTCGGTCTTGCCCTTGAGCGCTTCTGTCATCAGCGAGGCCGAGGCGGTGGAGATGGCACAGCCCGAGCCCTCGAAGCTGGCGTCCTCGATCACCCCGTCGCGGATGCTCAGGTACAGCGTCAGCCGGTCGCCGCACAGCGGGTTAAAGCCCTCGGCACTGCGGTTCGCTACCGCCAGCCGCCCGAAATTGCGCGGCGAGCGGCTGTGGTCGACCACCACTTCCTGGTAGAGGTTGCGCAGGTCGGACATCAGGCGAATACCTCCTGCGCCGCGCGCACCGCAGCAAACAGCGCATCCACTTCTTCTCGCGTGTTGTACAGCGCGAAGGAAGCGCGCACCGTGGCAGGCACGCCGAAACGCTCCATCACAGGCATGGCGCAATGGTGGCCGGCACGGACCGCCACGCCGTGCTGATCGAGGATGCTGCCGACATCGTGGGCATGGATGCCGTCCAGGGTGAACGAGAGGATGCTCGCCTTGTTGGCAGCCGTGCCGATCATGCGCAGCCCGGAGACCTTCCCCGCCCGCGCGCTGGCGTACGCGAGCAGCGCATGCTCGTGAGCGGCGATGGCCTCCAGGCCGACCGCGCGCACATACCCGATGGCCGCGCCAAGGCCGATGACGCCGGCGATATTGGGGGTGCCGGCCTCGAACTTGTAGGGAATATCGTTGTAAGTGGTTTTATGGAACGTGACCTCGCGGATCATGTCCCCGCCGCCCTGGTAAGGCGGCATGGCATCGAGCAGCGCAGCCTTGCCATAGAGCACGCCGACGCCGGTGGGGCCGTAGAGCTTGTGCCCGGAGAAGGCGTAGAAATCGCAATCGAGGTCCTGTACGTCGACCTTGAGGTGCGGCACCGCCTGGGCGCCATCGATCAGCACCGGGATGTCCCGGGCATGCGCCAGCTCGATGATGTCTCGCACCGGGTTGACCGTGCCGAGCGCGTTGGAGAGGTGCGCCAACGCGACCAGCCTGGTGCGGGGGCCGAGCAATTGCGCGAACTGTTCCAGCATCAACTCGCCGGCATCGTTGATCGGCGCGACCTGCAGCAAGGCGCCGGTGCGCTGGCACGCCAGTTGCCACGGCACGATATTGGAGTGGTGCTCCATCGTGCTGATCAGGATCTCGTCGCCCGGGCGCAGGCGCTGGCCAAAGCTTGCCGCCACCAGGTTGATCGCCTCGGTGGTACCGCGCACGAACACGATTTCCTCGCGCCGGGCCGCGTTGATCAGGTCTCGCACGGCGTCGCGCGCGGCTTCGTAGGCATCGGTGGCGCGCTGGCTCAGGGTGTGCAGGCCGCGGTGGATGTTGGCGTTGAGCGCGCTGTAGTAACGCGCTTCGCAATGGATCACGCTTTGCGGCTTCTGGGTGGTGGCGGCGTTGTCCAGATAGACCAGCGGCTTGCCGTTGACGGTCTGGCGCAGGATGGGGAAATCCTGGCGCAGCCGCTCTACCTCCAGGCCGGCGGGCGGCACCGCGCGCCCCACGGCCATCAATTCATGCGCTGCCGTGTTCATGGCAACTCCTTCACAGGCTCCGGCAGCTTGCCGCGCAGGAGCGCTTCCAGCCGCGTGCGCAATGGGACAGAGCCGAGCCGCTTGACGACCTCTTCGGCAAAGGCAAAGGTCAGCAGGGCACGCGCCGCGGCATCGTCCATTCCGCGCGAGCGCAGGTAGTAGATCTGCTCGGCATCGAGCTGGCCGACGGTGGCGCCGTGGCCGCATTTGACGTCGTCGGCATAGATCTCCAGCTGCGGCTTGGTGTCGACCTCGGCCTGCTCGGACAGCAGCAGGTTGCGGTTGGACTGGTGGGCATCGCTGTGCTGGGCATCGGCATGCACCACCACCTTGCCGTTGAAGACGGCGCGCGAGGCGCCCGCCAGCACGCCCTTATACAACTCGCGACTCTTGCTGTGCGGGCTGGCGTGGTCGATGCGGGTGTGGTGGTCGATATGCTGCCGCCCGGCGGTCATATACAGCCCGTCCAGCGAACACTCGGTATGCTCGGCATTCAGCCCGATTTCGATGTCAACACGCGCGAGGGCGCTGCCGAGAGCAAACGAACTGGAGTCGAAGCGGCTTCCCTGCTGCTGGTCGAGGTGCACCCCGGCAATATGGAAGGCTTTGAGGCTCTCCTGCTGCAGCTTGTGATGTCCGACCTGCGCATCGCGCTCGGCAACGATGTCAGTGATGGTATTGGTGCAATAGCCCAGGCCATCCAGGCCCGCGTGGTGCTCCACAATGCAGACCCGGCTGCCGGCTTGCGCCACCACCACATTGCGCGCATGGGTTGCCAGTTCGCCGGCGGTGGCGAGGAACAGCAAGTGGATCGGCTGTTCGAGGACGGTGCCGGCCGCCACGCGGATATAGGCACCGTCGGTCATGAACGTCATGTTCAGGGCGGCGAAACCGGACGGGTAGTCGCCTGCGCCGCGCAGCAGTAGCGCTTCCAGGCAGTCCGGTGCGCGCTCCAGCATGGCGGCGAGGCTGGCGAGCTCCATCCCCTCAGACAGGGCAGCGATGCGCGACCATTGCGGCTGGTGCACACCATTGACGAACACCATCAGGTGCGCGCCGGCCAGGGCCAACGCCTCGATCTGCGCCGCCACTGCAGTGTCCAGGCCGTCTGCGGCCTGTGGCAGAGCCACGGCAAAACGGCTTCTCTCGAGTGCCGCCACGTTGGTGTATTTCCAGTCCTCCTGCCGCAGCGTGGGGAACCCCGTATGGGCGAAATGATCCAGCGCCTGCCGGCGCGCGTGCTCGAGCCAGCTCAGGCGACGGCCCGGCAGCGCGGCCTCGACGCGGTCGAACTCGGCGAGATAGTGCTCCAGTCCGCTTGCGCTCATGCTGAAGACTCCATCCCGGTGACGGCTTGCGCCTCCATCGCGGCATAGCCGGTGCGCTCCAGTTCGCGCGCCAGCTCGGGGCCGCCGGACCTGGCGATGCGGCCGTGCGCAAGCACGTGGACCTGGTCCGGCACGATGTAATCGAGCAGGCGCTGGTAGTGCGTGACCAGCACAATGGCGCGTTGCGGGCTGCGCATGGCCTCGATGCCCCTGGCGACGATCTTGAGCGCATCGATGTCGAGGCCGGAGTCGGTCTCGTCGAGAATGGCGAGCCGGGGCTCCAGCACCGCCATCTGCAGGATCTCGTTGCGCTTCTTCTCGCCGCCGGAGAAGCCCTCGTTCACCGAGCGGTAAAGCAGGTCCTGGTCCATCTCCATGAGCTGGAGCTTGTCCTTGACCAAGGCGAGAAAATCCATGGCGTCCAGCTCCTGCTCGCCGCGGTGCTTGCGGATCGCGTTGAGCCCCGCCTTGAGCAGGTAGATATTCGAGACGCCGGGGATTTCCACCGGATACTGGAAGGCGAGGAAGATGCCCGCGCGGGCGCGCTCTTCCGGTGGCATCCCAAGCAGGTTCGTGCCGTCGTAAAGGACTTCGCCCGCAGTCACGGTAAAGCGGTCGCGCCCGGCCAGTACATGGGCCAGGGTGCTCTTGCCCGAACCGTTGGGGCCCATGATGGCGTGCACCTCGCCGGCCTGCACGCTGAGGTCGATGCCGTGCAGGATGGGCTTGTCGTCTACGCTGACGTGCAGCTTGCGAATCTCAAGCATGGCTGGCTTCTTCCTCCGATGCGCCTGCAGCGCGCCTCGTGCGCGCCACCCTTACCCGATACTGCCTTCCAGGCTCACGCCCAGCAGCTTCTGGGCTTCCACCGCGAATTCCATCGGCAGCTCCTTGAATACTTCCTTGCAGAATCCATTCACGATCATCGACACCGCATCCTCGGCGCTGACACCGCGGCTCTGGCAATAGAACAGCTGGTCCTCGCCGATGCGCGAAGTCGATGCCTCGTGCTCAACCTGGCCGGTGGCGTTCTTCACCTCGATATAAGGGAAGGTGTGGGCAGCGCATTTGTCGCCAAGCAGCAGCGAATCGCACTGCGAGTAGTTGCGCGCGCCGACTGCGCTCCTGGCCATCCTCACCAGCCCGCGGTAGGCATTCTGGCCGTGACCGGCCGAAATGCCCTTGGAAAGGATGGTGCTCCTCGTATTCCTGCCAAGGTGGGTCATCTTGGTGCCGGTGTCCGCCTGCTGGTAGTGATTGGTCAGCGCGACCGAATAGAACTCGCCGACCGAATCGTCGCCCTGCAGGATCACGCTTGGATACTTCCACGTAATGGCGGAGCCGGTCTCCACCTGGGTCCAGGAAATCTTCGAGCGCGCGCCGCGGCAATCGCCGCGCTTGGTGACGAAGTTGTAGATGCCGCCCTTGCCTTCCTTGTCGCCCGGATACCAGTTCTGCACGGTCGAGTATTTGATCTGTGCATCTTCCAGCGCGATCAGCTCCACCACCGCGGCATGCAGCTGGTTCTCGTCGCGCATCGGCGCGGTGCACCCCTCCAGATAGCTGACGTAAGCGCCCTGGTCGGCGATGATCAGGGTGCGCTCGAACTGGCCGGTGTTGCTGGCATTGATGCGGAAGTAGGTCGACAGCTCCATCGGGCAGCGTACCCCGGGCGGGATATAACAGAACGAGCCGTCGCTGAACACGGCGGAGTTGAGCGAGGCGAAGAAGTTGTCGGTATAGGGCACGACCGAGCCGAGATACTGCTGCACCAGCGCCGGATGCTCCCGCACCGCCTCGGAAAACGAGCAGAAGATGATGCCGAGCTCGCCCAGTTTCTGCTTGAAGGTGGTGGCCACCGAGACGCTGTCGAATACCGCGTCCACCGCCACGCCTGCCAGCAGTTCACGCTCGTGCAGGGGCACGCCCAGCTTTTCGTAGGTACGCAACAACTCCGGATCGACTTCGTCCAGCGTCTTCGGTCCCGCTTTCTGGGAGCGCGGCGCGGCATAGTATGCGATCGCCTGGTAGTCGATGGGCGGGTGCTTGACCGTCGCCCAGTGCGGCTCGGACATCGTCAGCCAGTGGCGGAAGGCCTTGAGACGCCACTCCCGCATGAATTCCGGCTCGCCCTTGATGGCCGAGATCATGCGGATCACGTCCTCATTCAGCCCGCACGGCACCGTGTCCGTCTCCACGGGCGTGTAGAAGCCATGCTTATAGCCTTGGCTGATCAGTTCATCGAGCTTGCGTGCCGGGGTTGCCATGTTCTGCTTCGCTTGCCACTGTTATCGACGTCACGAAATGCCAGCTTGCGGCCCGTGTGCGCGTCGGGCGTGCAAGGCGCCAATATCTACCGCGTGCAATACCGGTTGTGCCATATCTGCCAGTGTCACGCCGTCAAGCACCATAAAGATCACTCTATTGATCGATTGCCAGTTGGCGCGGATGGCGCACAGCCCTTCCTGCGCACACAGGCCGGCAGCGACGCTGCACTCGGTCACGCCGGCCGGGCCTTCCATGGCGTCGATCACCTGTGCGATCGAAATCTGTTCCGGCGGTCGTGCCAGCAGATAGCCGCCATTGGCGCCGCGCAATGACTGCAGCAAGTGGTGCCTTGCCAGCGTCTTCAGGATCTTGCTTGCCGTCGGTACAGACACGCCGATTGCGGCGGCGAGTTCGGCGGCACTGTAAATCCGGCCCGGGTTTCGCGCCAGGTGCGTCATGATCACCGTGCCGTAGTCGGTCAGCTTGCTGAGTCTGAGCATCGTCGCCACCAGTATTTGTCAATTAGAACCAAATCAGTCCTCAATTGTTCCAGCATCCCTGTTTCGCGCCAGGCCAGGATCTGGGAATCCGCTATCACCAGGTCACCGTCGACGGTGTATAGATGAGTAGCCGCAGCTATGGGGGCATGCGAGCCCCGAGAGCGGCGAGGAGACTCAGACATGGTCAACCAACCTGTTACCGTCATCACTGGCGCGAGCCGCGGCTTGGGCCGCGCGGCCGCGTGCCGGCTGGCCACCGTGGAAGGCCATCTGGTCGTCGCCACGGCGCGCAGGCCGACGGACCTCGAGTTGCTGGAGACAGAGCTCCGGCTTGCGGGTCATCCGATCGCTTGCCATCCCCTTGACGTTACGGAAGACAGTTCGGCGGCTGCGCTGGCCAGCTGGCTGACCGAACGCTTCGGTCGCGTGGACGCGCTGATCAACAACGCTGGTGTATCGCTCGACCACTACGACACCAGCCTGCTCGAAATGCCGCTCGAGACGCTGCGCCGTACCTTGGATATCAATCTTTTCGGCGTGCTCCGGATCACACAGGCGTTAGCGCCGCTGCTGCGCGCCAGCCGCGCCGGCCGGGTGGTCAACCTGGCTTCGGGCATGGGACAGCTGGCGGAAATGGGGAGCGGCGTGCCAGCCTACCGAATCTCGAAAACGGCGCTGAACGCCGTCACACGCATCCTGGCCGCCGAAATGACCGACAGCGGCGTCAAGGTCAACTCAGTGTGCCCCGGCTGGTGTCGCACCGACCTGGGCGGCCCCGATGCGCCGCGCTCGCCCGAGCAGGGCATCGACTCCGTGGTGTGGCTGGCAACGCTGCCCGACGATGGCCCCACCGGTGGCTTCTTCCGCGATCGCCAGTCGATTCCATGGTAGCCAGATTCGGATTGACCTGATTGTCGCCCGTCCTATAATTCAAGTGCTGACTGAGACACGCTTTGACAAAGCGAAGGTAGGTCAGCGAAACGATCGTGTTTCCTATATGAAGCGTGATCGTGCAGGCCTCACAAGCCTGCAGGTCCGAACCGGATCATGAGTTGCTGACCCGGTTCGGACGCAGACGCCCACGGTTGGAAGCACCGAGCACCTGTAGCAGGTGCTTTTTTGTATGGTTCATCGAGGTATGCCGGGGAGCCTCGCGCTTGCCGCGCGCCTTGTTCTGCGTCACAGCTGTCCCCCCTGGCCTGCCTGCCTGAAGATCATGACGAGAAACCGGCTCGCCACAGAAACCTCGCCTTACCTCCGGCAACACGCGGAGAATCCGGTCGACTGGTATCCCTGGTGCGAAGAGGCGTTTCGCCGCGCGCGCGACGAGGACAAGCCGGTACTGCTTTCCGTCGGCTACGCCACATGCCATTGGTGCCATGTCATGGCGCACGAATCGTTCGAGAATCCCCGGATCGCCGGCCTGATGAACGAGCGTTTCATCAGCATCAAGGTTGACCGGCAGGAACGCCCCGACCTCGACGACGTTTACCAGAAAGTTCCCCAGATGATGGGACAGGGGGGCGGCTGGCCGCTCACGGTGTTCCTGACGCCGCAAGGAGAGCCGTTCTTTGGTGGCACCTACTTTCCGCCGGATGACCGCTACGGGCGCCCCGGCTTGGAACGTGTGCTGCTGAGCCTGAGCGAAGCCTGGACGCATCGGCGCGAGGAACTGCGCGACACCATCGCGCGGTTTCAGCAGGGGTTCCGGCAGCTAGAAGACGCGGACCTCAGCCGTGAAGCCGCGGAAGTCGAGGATCTGCCCGCGCAGACAGCCCTCGCCCTCGCGCGAAATACGGATCCGATCCACGGCGGGTTAGGCAGAGCGCCCAAGTTTCCCAACGCAAGCGCCTACGACCTCGTGCTGCGCATCTATCAACGAACTGGTGAACCCGCGCTGCTTGAAGCGCTGGAGCGCACGCTCGACGGCATGGCGGCCGGCGGCATCCATGACCAGCTCGGTGGTGGGTTCGCCCGCTACAGTGTCGATGAACGCTGGGCCGTGCCCCACTTCGAAAAAATGCTTTACGACAACGGCCTGCTCGTCAAACTGTACGCGGACGCCTATCGCCTGACCGGCAAGCAAGCCTGGCGCCGCGTATTCGAGGGGACTATCGCGTACATTCTGCGGGACATGACGCACCCCGATGGCGGCTTTTACGCTGGCGAAGATGCCGACAGCGAAGGCGAGGAAGGCCGCTTTTATGCCTGGACGCCGGCCGAGGTGAAGGCTGTCCTGGGCGAATCCGAGGGGGCCCTGGCATGTCGCGCCTATGGCGTGACCGACGGCGGGAACTTTGCACCCGGCAGATCGGTGCTCCACCGTGCGGTCACGCTGCCCGCCCTGGAGGAGGCGCGACTCGAAGGCTGGCGCAATCGGCTGTTGGCAGCACGCGCCCAGCGTGTGCGCCCCGGCCGTGACGAGAACATTCTCGCCGGCTGGAACGGTCTCATGATCCAGGGGCTCTGCGCGGCTTACCAGGCGACGGGCAACCCCGCACACCTCTGCGCCGCAAGGCGTGCCGCCAGCTTTATCGAGGATAAGCTCGCCATGCCGGACGGCGGCGTGTACCGGTACTGGAAGGACGGCACAGTCAAGGTACCAGGGTTCCTGGAGGACTATGCCTTCCTGGCCAACGCTCTGATCGACCTCTACGAATCCTGCTTCGACAGGCGATACCTTGATCGCGCAGCCGAACTGGTGGCACTGATACTCGATAAGTTCTGGGAAGACGGGCTTTATTTCACGTCCCACGATGCCGAGACATTGGTGCACAGGCCTCGCGCGCCGTACGACAGCGCCTGGCCGTCGGGCATTTCAGCCAGCGTGTTCTCCTTCCTGCGCTTGCATGAACTCACCGGCGGGGATCGCTATCGCGACTTCGCCGAGCAAGAGTTCCAGCGATATGGGGCTGCCGCCACCGCGGCCCCGGCCGGCTTCGTGCACCTCCTGGCCGCCAGGGACTTCGCGCAGCGCGGCGCGCTCGGGATCATATTTGCCGGCGATAAGGCGGCTGCCGCCCCATTGGTAAAAAGCGTTCACCGTGCCTACCTTCCGGCACGCGTCCTGGCATTCGCCGAAGATGTTCCGGTCGGCCAGGGGCGGCACCCGGTCGACGGCCGGCCGGCAGCCTACGTGTGCCGACATCGCACCTGTACCGCACCGGTAACCAGTGGCCAGGCGCTCCTTGAACGCTGCATGGCGTGACTGTCACGATGCGACTCGGCCTTTGCCGCGATTCCTGGGGGGTCCGCAAACCAAATTGGGATTGCTCATGACGCCGCTTCGAGCGCGAGCGCCGGTTTCCTGCAGGCGGCCCTCCAGCAACCAGCCCTCGATGCGCTCGGTCTCGAGCGCGTAGCGCAGCGTGCAGCGGCGGATAGTGCGCAGGCACGCGACCCAGGTTGCGCGCCTCCGACATATATACACAAAAAGTGTCAATAACTAACCAATAATATATTGGACGTGATCTAGCTGCAGCCATATTCTCCAGCAGACCCCAACAACGGGCGCGGAAATGACCATGGCAAGCAATCTCATTCTTGAAACCATCGGACTGAGGAAGGAGTTCAAGGGATTCGTCGCCGTAAACGACGTCACCCTCAAGGTCAGGCGTGGGCACATCCACGCACTGATCGGTCCGAACGGTGCAGGCAAGACCACCTGCTTCAACCTCCTTACCAAGTTCCTGGATCCCACGCGCGGCACCATCCGGTTCAACGGTGCCGAGATCACCGGCGAGAAGCCGGCGCAGGTCGCGCGCCGGGGCGTGGTGCGCTCCTTCCAGATCTCGGCGGTGTTTCCGCACCTGACCGTGCTTGACAACGTGCGTATCCCGCTGCAGCGCAGGCTCGGGATTTCCTTCCAGTTCTGGCGCTCGCCGAAAGTCCTCGCATCGCTCGATGACAGGGCCATGGCATTGCTCGCCGACGTCGGCCTGGAGGACTTCGCCGACATGACGACCGCCGAGATGCCGTACGGCCGCAAGCGGGCGCTGGAAATCGCCACCACGCTGGCCCTCGACCCCGAGCTGATGCTGCTCGACGAGCCTACGCAGGGCATGGGCCACGAAGACGTTGACCGCGTCATGCAGCTCATCAAGAAGGTCTCGGCCAATCGCAGCATCCTGATGGTGGAGCACAACATGAAAGTGGTGTCCGGCATCTGCGACGCCATCACGGTGCTGGCGCGCGGCAGCGTGCTGGCCGAGGGCACATACGCAGAAGTCTCCGCCAACCCGCAGGTCATCGAGGCCTATATGGGCAGCGCTGATGCCGCGCTCGCGGCGCCGGGAGGGCATTGATCATGGCGACGGAATACCTGCGGGTCACCGACCTCCATGCCTTCTACGGCGAATCGCACATCCTGCACGGCATCGACTTGCTGGTGAACGAGGGAGAGTGCGTGACCCTGCTCGGCCGCAACGGGGCAGGCCGTACCACCACCCTGCGCGCCATCATGGGCCTGACGGGGCGTCGCGCCGGCTCGGTCATGATCGACGGCCGCGAGGCAATCGGCATGCCGGCCCATCGCATCGCGCGTCTCGGCGTCGGCTTCTGCCCGGAGGAGCGGGCGATTTACTCCAGCCTCTCGTGCGAGGAGAACCTCCTGCTGCCGCCGCAGGTGGGCGGCGGCGGGATGAGCCTCGACGAGATCTACGCGATGTTCCCCAATCTCCACGAGCGGCGGCATAGCCAGGGCACGCGGCTCTCGGGCGGCGAGCAACAGATGCTGGCGATGGCGCGCATCCTGCGCACCGGAGCGCGGTTGCTGCTGCTGGACGAGATCTCCGAGGGACTGGCGCCGGTGATCGTGCAGAAGCTCGCCGAGGTCATCCGCGACCTCAAGGCAAAGGGCTACACGATCGTGCTGGTGGAGCAGAACTTCCGGTTCGCCGCGCCGCTGGCCGACCGCATGTACGTGGTGGAGCACGGCCAAATCGCCGCGGAGATCCATCAGCACGAGATTCACGAGAAGCAGCACCTGCTCCAGGAACTCCTGGGTGTCTGAGACCGCTGCGGAGGAGACAACATGACAACGATTCTGGGAGTCCCGCTACAGGGGCTGTTGGGGCAACTCGTGCTCGGGCTGGTAAACGGCTCGTTTTACGCGATTCTCAGCCTCGGGCTTGCCGTGATCTTCGGCATGCTCAACATCATCAACTTTGCCCACGGCGCGATGTTCATGGTGGGCGCATTTGTCGCCTGGGCGGGCCTGGAGTATCTCGGCGTCAGCTACTGGTGGTCGCTGCTGGCGGCGCCGGTGCTGGTAGGGCTGGCGGGTATCGCCATCGAGCGCGGCCTGCTGCGGTGGCTGTACAAGCTCGACCACCTGTACGGGCTGCTGCTGACCTTCGGGCTGGCGCTCATTATCGAAGGCCTGTTCCGCTTCCAGTTCGGCGTCTCGGGGCAGCCGTATTCGATTCCCGACGAGGTGGCCGGCGCCTTCAACCTCGGCTTCATGATTCTGCCGAAATACCGCGCGTGGGTCATCGGCGGCTCGCTCACAGTGTGCCTGCTGACCTGGTTCACGATCGAGAAGACCCGCCTCGGCGCCTACCTGCGCGCCGCCACCGAGAACCCAGGCATTACCCAAGCCTTCGGCATCAATGTGCCGGTGATGGTGATGATGACCTATGCCTTCGGCGTGGGCCTGGCCGGGCTGGCCGGCGTGCTGGCAGCACCGACGGGGCAACTAAGTCCGCTGATGGGGTCGAACCTGATCATCGTCGTGTTCGCGGTGGTGGTGATCGGCGGCATGGGTTCCATCCTTGGCGCGATCGTCGCCGGACTGGGACTGGGCGTGGTCGAAGGACTGACCAAGGTGTTTTATCCAGAGGCGTCGGCCACGGTGGTTTTCGTGATCATGGTCATCGTACTGATGGTTCGGCCGGCAGGCCTGTTTGGCAAGGAAAAGTGAGGTCAAGTATGAAAATGAGGAATCTTGGCTACGGAGTCCTGCTGCTGGGCGCGCTGGCGGCACCGGCGGTGCTCTATCCGGTGATGCTGATGAAGGTTCTGTGCTTCGCCTTGTTCGCCTGCGCCTTCAACCTGCTGCTCGGCTATACCGGCCTGCTCTCGTTCGGCCATGCGGCGTTCCTGGGCACCGCGGCCTATATATCGGGCTATGGCATGAAGACCTGGGGGCTCACCCCGGAACTCGGCCTTCTGCTCGGCACGGCCGTCTCGGCTGCCGCGGGCTTTGTCGTCGGGGCGCTCGCTATTCGCCGACAGGGCATCTACTTCGCGATGATCACGCTTGCTTTGGCACAGATGTTGTACTTCCTGTTCCTGCAGGCGCCGTTCACAGGCGGCGAGGATGGCATGCAGGCCATTCCGCGAGGCAGGCTGTTCGGCCTGCTCGACCTGGCGTCGGACCTGCGCATGTACTACTTCGTTCTGGCGATCTTCCTGTTCACCTTCTGGCTGATCCATCGCATCATCCATTCGCCTTTCGGCCAGATTCTGAAGGCGATCCGCGAGAACGAGGCGCGCACCACTTCGCTGGGCTACGACGTCGCGCGCTACAAGCTGCTGGCCTTCGTCCTCTCGGCGGGCCTGGCCGGCCTTGCCGGGGCCACCAAGACCCTTGTCTTTCAGTTCGCCACACTGACCGACGCGCACTGGCACACCTCCGGCGAAGTCGTACTGATGACGCTGTTGGGCGGCCTTGGCACTGCCTTCGGCCCGGTGGTGGGCGCGGGCATCGTGGTCGCCATCCAGAACGCCTTGGCGGACAAGGTCGGTTCCATGATCACCGTGATCATGGGGAGCATCTTCGTCGTGTGCGTGCTTGCGTTCCGCCGCGGCATCGTCGGCGAGTTGAACGCGTTGTGCCAGAACATCGTGGGCAACCGCCGCGTCCGGCCCGCACCGCGCCACGCTGCCGTGCCGGCACCAAGTCATGACGAAACGCCCGCCGGAGCGGGCGTGCATGCCCGGCGCGTGGAAGGAAAGGCATGAAATCAAGCGCTGAACGGAACACCCCATATATATCCCCACAGTAGAGGAGACACAGGATGAACAATCGCATCAAGCTGCTTTCGCTCGCCGCGCTGCTGGCGGCCTCGACGGCGCAGGCCGAGATCACGGGCGGCGTGGTCCGGATCGGCGTGCTCAACGATCAGACCGGAGTTTATGCCGGGCTGGCCGGTCCCGGTTCGGTCTGGGCCGCGAAGAAGGCAGTCCAGGACTTTGCGCCCGAGAAGCATGGTCTGAAGGTGGAGATCGTGGCCGCCGACCACCAGAATAAGCCGGACGTCGGGGCAAGCATCGCCCGCCGCTGGTTCGACGTGGACAAGGTGGACGCTATCGTCGACGTGCCGACCTCGTCGGTCGTCCTGGCGGTCAACCAGGTGGCCAAGGAGAAGAACAAGGTGATGATTGTCACCGGCGGCGGCACCTCCGACCTCACCGGCAAGGCCTGCACGCCCAACGCGATCCACTGGGCCTACGACACGTGGGCACTGGCGAATGGGACTGGTAAGGCGGTTGTCAAGTCGGGGGGCAAGAGTTGGTTCTTCGTGACTGCCGACTACGCCTTCGGCCACTCGCTCGAACGCGACACCGAGGCCGTTGTCGTCAAGAACGGTGGCAAGGTCCTCGGCAAGGTCCGGCATCCTTTCCCGGGCAACGATTTCTCCTCCTACCTGCTTCAGGCTCAGGCCTCGAAGGCGCAGGTAGTGGGCCTGGCCAACGCCGGGGGCGACACCATCGGCGCGGTCAAGCAGGCCGCCGAGTTCGGCGTGACCGCCGGCGGTCAGAAGCTGGCAGGCCTGCTCGTCTTCAGCAGCGACGTCCAGGCGCTTGGCCTCAAGGCTGCACAGGGCCTGTTGCTGAGCGAGACCTGGTATTGGGATATGACCGACGAGAACCGCAGGTTTGGCAAGGAATTCGCCGCCGCCAACAACGGCAAGTTCCCGACCATGGCGCAGGCGGGTACGTACTCGGCTGTGATCCACTACCTGAAGGCAGTAACGGCGATGAAGGCGGATGGCGACGGCGGCGCCGTGGTAGCGAAGATGAAGGCGATGCCCACCGACGACAAGCTGTTCGGCAAGGGCAGCATTCGCGAAGACGGCCGGAAGATCCACCCGCTCTATCTGTTCGAGGTGAAGAAGCCGTCGGAATCGAAGTATGCGGGCGACTTCTACAAGCTCATCGCCTCCATTCCCGCCAACGAGGCGTTCCGGCCGATGGAAGAAGGTAGCTGCCCGCTGGTTGGGAAGAAGACGTCATGAAGATCACCTGTCGCGAGACGACGCCCGAGGCGAGCGCCAGCTTCCGGGAGGCCATCGACCTCGGCATCGAAGGGCTGGGCTACGCCCTCACCGAGCGCAATGGCCGAGACCGCCCTGTTATCAGAACTTCCTCTCACGCCTGTTGCGGGCCGCCCTGGCCGACGGCAACTCGCTGGCGTTCGACCGCCACGTACGGCTGCCGCCTATTGCCGGCAGCCCGGCGCGACTGAACGTCCGCGCCATTCTCCGGGCCTCGCCAACGTTACAGCGGGCGAGGCCCGGGGAGCATGCTTTTCGCCGTCTCGATGAAAGCCGTCATCAGCGGCGTTGGGGTGCGCTGGCTATAGCCGAGCATGATCTCGACTGTTGGTTGCCGGCCTTTGATCGGCTTGTAGACGACGTGGTCGAACTTCATCTGCCGGACCGATGCCGGCACGAAGCCAATGCCCGCACCGGAGCTGACCAACCCGACCAGCGTGTAGACCTGCCCCACTTCAGACACGACCTTCGGCACGAAACCCGCCGACGCGCACATGCGCATGTTCATGGCGTGGAAGTCCGGCGCCGCCTCGGGCATGTACATGATGAAGGGCTCCTGCGCGCAATCCTTCAGCGAGATTGACTCCGCGTTCGCGAATGGGTGCCTTGCCGGCACAGCCAGCACGAACGGCTCTTCGAGGATGGTTTCCCACGTCACGTCCTCGAGGTCGGGCACGGGCCGCATGAAGGAGATATCCGCGTCACCCCGCCGCAGCGCTTCTGCCTGTTCAACGACCGGAAACCAGCGCAGCAGGATTTCCACGGAGGGAAAACGCTCCCGGTAGGCGCGCAGGATGGGCGGCAGCAGCGTATAGGACGTGTGCTCGAAGAAGCCGACCGTCAGCCGGCCAGTCTCACCGCGATGCGCGCGCTGCGTCTGGATGACCGCACTCTCGGTAGCGCGCAGGATCTGCCGCGCCTGCTCCAGGAAAATGCGACCCGCCTCGGTCAGCTCCACGTGCCGACGCGAGCGGTTCAGCAGTGTCACATCCATCTCCTCCTCGAGTTGGCGGATCTGCAGGCTCAGCGGCGGCTGGGCGATGTGCAGGCGCTCGGCCGCCCGCGTGAAGTTGAGTTCCTCGGCGACGGCGATGAAGTACCGGAGGTGGCGAAGATCCATCGCTATATCCTGTAAGTATAAAAGAGCGATTAATTATATATTGGACGCTAGTTTGCGCAATCCCTACGATTCCATGCATACCCCGCTCCGCGCTCCACGCCGAGGTCCGCAAGGCTGGCAGCGAAGACCGGACAAGCCAATGTATGCATGGAGACAAAACTATGGATTCCAGACTGATCGATGATGCGCTCGATCGCATCCTGCAACGCATCGATGCGACGATCGCGCAGGACGAGGCGGGCTTTCCGCACTATGGCAATCCGGCCGACGGCACCTGGACACGCTCCCCGGCCGGCGACTGGACCGGCGGCTTCTGGGTCGGGATGCTGTGGCTGGCTGCCTTGCGCACTGGCGATCAGAAGTACCGCGACAGCGCCCGCATGTGGTCCGCACGGCTGGCGCCGCGGGTGGCGTCGAAGTCGGTGTTCAAAGGATTCCTCTTCTGGTACGGCGCGCAACTCGGCGGCTCGCTGCTGGCCGATCCGCAGGCCGCGCGGCTCGCCCTCGACGGCACGCGTGGCCTGGCGGAAATGTACAGCGAAGCGGCCCGCCTGATCCCGCTCGGCACCGAGGCCGAGGAGGCCTCCAGCGTGGGGACGAGCGAGGTCAACATCGATGCGATTCCGGGCACCGTGGCGCTGCTGCTGCGGCACGACGCCGCTCTCGGTACGGGCGAGATCGGCCGCCAGCACCTGCGCCAGCACATTGCCCTGTGCGTGCGGGAGGATGGCTCGGTTTGCCAGTCCGCCACATTCAACGCTGCCGATGGCTCGCTCGTGAAGCGCTACACGCACAAGGGCATCCATGACAGCAGCACGTGGGCCCGCGCCCAGGCGTGGGGCATGCTTGGCCTCGCACAGGCGCTGTCGTGCGGCGAGCAGGCGTTCAAATCCGACGCGATCCGCGTGGCAGATTGGTGGGTCGCGCACCTGCCCGCCGACCGCGTGGCCTTCTGGGATTTCGACGATCCCGCCATCCCGCACACTAACCGCGACACCTCGGCCACCGCCATCGCCGCCGCCAGCCTGCTCAAACTGGCCGCGCTTGTCCCGGAGCGCGCGGCGGTCTACCGCCAGGCTGCCGTCAACAGCATCGAGCAAGTCGTGACCCGCTTCCTGACCCCAATCGGTCCAGGCGATGAACGGCAGCCTGGCATCCTCACCGGCGGCTGCTTCAACAAGCGCAATAACGTCGCCTTAGACAACGAACTGGTTTGGGGCGACTACTTTCTCCTCGAATCCCTGCTCATCCTCGCGAGCAGGATCGACGCCACCCAGGTCTGAACCCCAATCCACTTCCGGAGAACCCACATGTCCGACATCAAGATCCCGCACGAAGGCAACGTATCCACCCTTATTGGCACGCACACCAGCTACACCCGCACCCTCGGCGAGTACGACATCTATGCCTTCGCCGGCATCAGCGGTGACAACCACCCCAACCACATGGACGACGAATACTGCAAGCGCATGGGCTTCGGCGGCCGCATCGCGCAGGGCGCCATGATGGTCGGTTTCATCGCCGGCGCCGTGACCAAGTATCTCGACATGATCCAGCGCCCGGCGGTCTCCTACGGCTACGACAACGTGCGCTTCACCAAGCCCGTTCGCATCGGAGACACCCTTACCGTGAACTACCGCATTGCCCGCGCCGACGACGAGAAGAAGCGCCTGTGGGCTGAGGCAACGCTAATCAACCAGCGGGGCGAGACGGTCTGCGTCGGTACCCACATCATCCATTTCCAGGCCTGAGCCCGGGCTGCGAGCGGCGAGAAAGGTGAGAGATCGCATGAGCAAGATCTGTACTGCGGCGCAGGCCGTTTCAGATATCCGGCCCGGCCAGAGCGTGGGCAGCGTGGGCGTGATCGGCTGGCTGACGCCGGACGCGTTGTTCCAGGCGCTGGCGCAACGCTTCCATGAGACTGGGTCGCCTCGTGACCTGACCTTCTTTTTCCCGGTCAGTGTCGGCGACGGCATGGGCATCCGCGGCATGGATCACGTGGCCGTCGAAGGGCTGATGAAGCGGATCGTGTCGGGCAACTTTACCAATGCGGTGAATCCGGCCACCGGCAAGCGCCCGGAGTTCATGCGCCTGATCCGCGAGAATCGGGTCGAAGCCTACTGCTGGCCGATCGGCGCCACCATGCACTGGCTGCGCGAAGTCGCCCGGCGCAGCCCAGGCTACCTGACCCACATCGGCCTCGGCTCCTACATCGACCCGCGCCAGCAGGGCGGCAAGTACACGGCGCGCGCCACCGACGACCTGGTGCGGATGCAGGAGCTGGACGGCAAGGAATACCTGTTCTATCCGAGCTGGCCGCTCGACGTGGGGTTCCTGCGTGCCACCAGTGCCGACGAGGACGGCAACCTGAGCTTCGAGGACGAGCCGATCACGTCGTGCGCGCTGGCCATGGCGCTGGCGGTGAAGGCGTCAGGCGGCACCGTGATCGCACAGGTGCGCAAGCTGGTGCCGCGCCACGCCCGGCCGGCGCATGCGGTGCGGATTCCCGGCGTGCTGGTGGATCGCGTCGTGGTGGAAGCCGACGCCATGATGGCCACCGACATCCGGTACGACGATGCCTATCTCGGCGGCCAGCTTTTCGACGGCCGCGCCTCGGACCGCCTGCCGCCCGGCGCCGACAAGGTGATCGCTCGGCGGGCAGCCCGGGAAATCAGACCCGGCGAGGTCAGCATCTTCGGCTTCGGTGCTTCGTCCGACGTGCCCACGGTGATGATGGAAGACGGCCTGTTCGCCGACGGCGGCCTGCGTCGCTACAGCTTTACCACCGAGCACGGCCCCTTCGGCGGCGTCGTGATGAGCGGCTGGCAATTCTCCGCCAACAAGTATCCGGAGGCCTTGATCGACGGCCCTTCGCAGTTCGACTTCATCGACGGCGGCAACTGCCCGATGGCGGCGCTGGCCTTTGCCCAGTTCGACCGGGCCGGGAACATCAACGTCAGCCGCTTCGGCGCGGCCAATCCGGGGCCGGGCGGCTTCATAGACATCGCCTACAACGCGCGCAAGCTGCTGTTCACCGGCACCTTCACCACCGGCGGCCTCGCCGCCGACACCACCGACGGCTTCCTGTCGGTCGGGCGTGAGGGGAGCGTGCGCAAGTTCGTCGAGCGCGTGGATGAGATCACCTATCCACTGGGGCGCAACGTGACCGAGCGCGGCCAGGAGGCCAAGGTCATCACCGAGCGCGCAGTTTTCTCAGTGGCGGCAGACGGACTGGTGCTGGAGGAGGTTGCGCCCGGTGTAGACGTCAGGTCCCAGGTACTAGACCTGATGGCCTTCCCTCCGGTGCGCGTGGCGGAGCCGCTTCCGCGCATGGACCCGACACTATTCCGCGCCTGACGCATCGACCTATCTACGAGGAAAACATGGCTGTCATCAACTACCTGACTACCGTCCACATCGACTTCGGCGCCATCCGGATGCTGGGGGCCGAGCTGCAGCGCCTGGGCATCCAGCGACCGCTGATCGTCACCGATCGCGGCATCCGCGCCGCCGGTATCGCCGACAAGGTGCTCGACGCCCTGGGCCCGGATTGCACTCCCACCTTCTTCGAGGACACCCCTCCCAACCCGACGGAAGCCGCCGTGTCCGCCGCGACCGGCCTTTACCTGGGCAACGGCTGCGACGGCATCGTGGCCGTGGGCGGCGGATCGCCCATGGACCTGGGCAAGGCCACTGCGCTGCTGGCGACCCACCCGGCACCGCTGCAGACCTACGCGGCGGTGGAGGGCGGCGCGAGCCGGATCACCAGCCGGGTCGCCCCGCTGGTGGCCATCCCGACAACTGCGGGTACCGGCAGCGAAGTGGGCCGGGGCGCGGTCATCGTCATGGAGTCCGGCCGCAAGCTCGGCCTCCTTAGTCCGTTCCTGCTGCCGAAGCTCGCCATCTGCGACCCGGAACTGACGCTGGGCCTGCCGCCGGCCCTGACCGCCGCGACCGGCATGGACGCCATCGCCCACTGCATCGAGACCTTCCTGTCGCCGGCCATCAACCCGCCCGCCGAAGCGATCGCCCTGGACGGTCTGCGCCGCGGCATAGCCAATATTGGCAAGGCCACCGCGGACGGCTGCGACCGCGACGCGCGCTGGAACATGATGATGGCCGCCATGGAAGGCGCGCTGGCCTTCCAGAAGGGGCTGGGTGCGGTGCATGCCCTGTCGCACCCGCTGGGCGCGGTGCCCGGCGTCTCGTTGCACCACGGCACGCTGAATGCCGTGCTGCTGCCGGCCGTGCTGCGCTTCAACAAGCCGGCGATCCAAGCCAAGCAGGCCGCACTGGTACAGGCCATGGGCCTGCCCGCCGGCGGGGACCCGGCTCAGGCCATCAGCGAACTCAACGCCCGTCTCGGCTTGCCGCCTGGTCTCGGCGCCATGGGCGTGCCGCGTGACGTGTTGGAGGACATCGCGGTCGCCGCCACGAAGGACCACTGCCACGCCACCAATCCCCGCACTGCCACGGTCGACGACTACTTGGCGATGCTGCAGGAATCGTATTGAGGAGAAAGACGATGTCATACATCGCAGAACACCACGAGATGATCCGCGAGGCGGTGCGCCGCTTCGCCGAGGAAGAGATCGCACCGGTCGCCCACCGGTTGTGGGAAGAGGAGAGTTTTCCCTACGAGATCTGGCGCCGGGCCGGCGAACTGGGCTATATCGGGCTGCCGTACCCCGAAGCCTGGGGAGGCAGCGGCGGCGACTGGCTTGGCTTTGCCATTGCGCTGGAAGAGATCGCCCGCGTCGATTGCGCCGTGGCGGTAGCCATCATGGCCAATTCGACGGCGGCCAGCCTGCTCAACAACTACGGCACCGATGACCAGAAGGCGCGCTTCCTGCGGCCGATCCTGGCGGGCACGCAGGTCGGCTGCATTGGCCTGACAGAGCCGAACGCCGGCTCCGATGCCGCCAATATCCAGACCCGCGCAGTGCTGAAGGATGGCTGCTGGGTTATCAATGGCGCCAAGACCTTCATCAGCAACTCGGGTTCCGAGATCACCGGCCCGATCGTCATCGCGGCGGTGACGGGAATCCGGCCCGACGGGCGCAAGGAGATATCGAACTTCATCGTGCCGAACGGTACGCCCGGCTTCAGCCATGGCAAGAAGCTGCACAAGATCGGCTGGCGCGGATCGACCACATTCGAACTGTTCTTCGAGGACTGCGCCATTCCTGCCACCCACCTGCTCGGCGAGGTCGGAGCCGGCCTCCGGCAGACCTTGTCACAGGTGAGCACCGGCCGCATCCTGATCGGAACGCTGGGCCTGGGCATCCTGCAGGGCTCGCTGGAACGCTCTGTCCGCTACATGAGCGAGCGCACAGCGTTCGGCAAGACGCTCGACCAGTTCCAGTCGCTGCAGTTCAAGCTGGCCGACATGGCGACCCACGCACACGCTGCCCGCCTGATGCTCTACGACGCTGCGGTGGCCAAGGACGAGGGCCGGCCCTACGATCGGCAGGCCTCGATGGCAAAGCTCTTCGCAACCGAGAAGGCCATGGAGGCGGCCCACCAGGCCGTGCAGATCCACGGCGGCAACGGGATCATGACGGAGTACGCGGTATCCCGCGCGTTCGGGGATGCCAAGGTGCTCGAGATCGTTGAGGGGACCTCCGAGATCCAGCGGATGATCATCTCCCGCGACGTAATGCGCTGACACACGGCTGCAGCCAGTGAGGCAATCCATGGAACACGTCGAACACAACGCGGGCGGGCTGGAGCGCAGCCCGGTCAACTTCGTGCCCCTGACGCCGATCTCCTTCCTGCGAAGGACGGCGGAGGTCTACCCTGAGCGTACAGCCATCGTCTACGGCGAGCGCCGCACGAGCTGGCGGGCAATGCTGGACCGCAGCCGCCGCCTCGCGTCGGCGCTGGTGGCCGCCGGCGTCAGGACTGGCGATACGGTAGCCGTGATGGCCGCCAACACGCCCGAGATGCTGGAGATGCATTTCGGCGTGCCCATGAGTGGCGCCATGCTGAACACGTTAAACGTGCGCTTGGACGCGGCCGCCATCGCCTTCATGCTCAGGCACGCGGATGCAAAGGTGCTGGTCACCGACACGGAGTACGCTGACGTAGTCGAAGCCGCACTGACGCTGCTCGACGACAAGCCGCTGGTGATTGACATCATCGATCCCGCCGTCGAAGGGGGCCGCAGGCTGGCGGAGATCGAATACGAGGGCTTGCTGGCCGGGGGCGATCCGCACTGGGAGGGCGGCGAGCCTGCCGACGAATGGCAGGCCATCGCCCTCAACTATACCTCCGGCACCACAGGCAACCCAAAGGGCGTGGTCTACCACCATCGCGGCGCCTATCTGGCTGCGCTGTCGAACATGCTCGACTGGGGCATGCCCCGGCACGCCGTTTTCCTGTGGACGCTGCCGCTGTTCCACTGCAATGGCTGGTGCTTCGCCTGGACGCTGGCTGCCAACGCCGGTACCAGCGTCTGCCTGCGGCGGGTGGAGGCTGCCGCCGTGCTCGATGCGATTCGCGCGTGCCAGGTCACGCATTACTGCGGGGCGCCGATCGTGCATGCGATGCTTGCCCACGCACCCGAAGCATGGAAGGCGGGCATCGACCATCCGGTCCACGGACTCATCGGCGGCGCCCCCCCGCCGATCCCGGTGATCGAAGGCCTGATGCGCATGGGGATCAGGATCACCCAGATCTACGGGCTGACTGAGGTCTACGGCCCCGCTGCGGTTTGCGTGGAGCAGCCCGAATGGGAGGAACTCGGCATCGGTGCGCTGGCGGAACGAAAAGGACGGCAAGGCGTCCGCTACACGGCACAGGAAGGCATGGCCGTGCTGCATCCCGAAACCCTTGTGCCGGTGCCGTGGGACGGGAAGACCATCGGCGAAGTCATGTTCCGCGGCAACATGACGATGAAGGGCTACCTGAAGAACCCCGAGGCCACGGCGGAAGCTTTTGCCGGCGGCTGGTTCCACTCGGGTGACCTCGCAGTCGTCTGCCCGGATGGCTATGTACAGATCCGGGACCGTTCCAAGGACGTCATCATTTCGGGCGGAGAGAATATCAACTCACTGGAGGTTGAAGAGGTGCTCTACCGCCACCCTGCGGTGCGCGTGGCAGCCGTCGTCGCCCAGCCCGACGAGCGTTGGGGGGAGACGCCATGCGCCTTTGTCGAAGTCGTCGATGGCGCCAGGGTTGGCGAGCGCGAACTGATCGAACATTGCCGCGCCCATTTGGCACACTTCAAGGCGCCGAAGAAAGTAGTCATCGGCCACCTTCCCAGGACGTCGACCGGCAAGATCCAGAAGTTCCTCCTCAGGCAACGAGCAAGCTCCGGCGCTCCCTGGCCCGGCCACGTACCGGCGTGACGTCCCCCGTGAATGTGTTTCGGTGGCCGGCCGAGCCTGCTCTCCACATTCGGGATATCCGAGAGCGCCCGGTCGTGGCGGAGCAGAAGACTCGTGTCCGGCATCGCATTGGGAGCGAAGACCGGTTGATCGACCGCCTTGGCGACATCTTGCGCGAGATGCGCGACTGGCGCGGTACTACAGCACGGCAGGCACGGTCGGTATATCGTTCAGGCTTGCGGCACGCTCCTTGTCGAGGGCTCTGCTCGGCCCGGTACGCGCCATCGGCGAGGAGCAATCGTGCC
The DNA here is from genome assembly GCF_004353535.1 of Cupriavidus sp. L7L. Lineage (NCBI taxonomy): Bacteria > Pseudomonadati > Pseudomonadota > Betaproteobacteria > Burkholderiales > Burkholderiaceae > Cupriavidus > Cupriavidus sp. L7L. Next base: position 37,989 of record NZ_SMNY01000052.1, on the reverse strand, counting down.
GTAGTCATTCGGGCAATCCGGCCAGCCGCAGCCCCTCCGCAAACTGGGTCAGATCTTCTGGGCGACGGATCGGAAGCCAGTCCTTGAGATTGGAGACGCGGAGTGACGGATCCAGCGTGCGCAGGCGCTGCATCGCCTCCTTCGCTTTGTCCATGCGGCCAGCGAGCGCATGACTCGCCGCCAGAATGCCGGCCGGGGCAAGGAAACTCGGTAGATTGCATTTGGCCCTTTCGGCCCAATCCGAAGCGGCGTCGAATCGTCCCGCGAAGAAATGCGCCAGCGCCATCCCAGCCTGCATCCTGAACATTTCCGGATCCAATGGACTCAAGCGAACGGCACGCGCCAAATACTTAATCGCAGCGTCTGTTTCACCGCGACAAGCGTGCAGGCACCCACACAGGGACCATGCAGGTGCGTGGTTCGGATTAAGCAGCAAAGCTCTGTCGAACAAGGCGATACCGCCGTCGAGGTCGCCGGTCAGATGCCCAAGTGCATGAGCTCCTCTCGTGAGCGCCACAGCATCGTCCCGGCCGAGCTCCACCGCCAGTCGGGCCAGGCGAGTGCCCTCGGCAATCTCCCGGGGCTGATCGGTCATCCAGCCATTCATCTTGCGCCAGATATAACACCAGGCCGCCATGCCATAGGCCGATGCGAAATCCGGATCGAGCTCGGTGGCCTTGTAGAACAAGGGCAGCGCCGCCTCGATTGATTCGCGCGTTCCGCTGTGCACCTGCGCGGTGCCGCGAAGGTAATAGTCGTAGGCGCACAGGTTCTCCGTCGGCTTGCGCTTGGCACGCTCGATCTCCGCCCGCTCGAGCTGCGGCGCGATGGCGCCGACCACGCTTTCCGCAACCTGGTCCTGCAGTTCGAAGATGTCGTCCAGCGTGCCTTCGAAGCGCTCCGCCCAGAGATGTGTCCCGGTCCTGGCATCGATGAGCTGCCCTGTGATGCGCACCTTGTTGCCGGTCTTGCGCATGCTGCCTTCCAGCACGTAGCGCACGCCAAGCTCGCGACCAACGTCCTTCACCTCGACTGCGCGGCCCTTGTAGGTGAAGCTTGAGTCGCTCGCGATGACGAACAGCCAGCGTATGCGCGACAACGCAGCGATGATGTCCTCCACCACGCCGTCGGCGAAATACTCCTGCTCGGGATCGCCGCTCAGGTTCTGGAAGGGCAATACGGTAATGGAAGGTTTACCCGGAAGGAGGAGCGCGGACGGCGGCTCCCTCGATTCTCTGGAGATGTGTTCGCCGATCTCGCCGACGAAGCGGAAACCCTTGCGGGCGACAGTCCTGACCAAGCGCTGTTCCCCGCCGGTGTCGCCAATGGCCTTGCGAACCGCATTGATGTGACTGGTGATCGTCGATTCCGAGACGATTCGGCCGCGCCATACCGCCTGCAGCAGGTCGTCCTTGCTGACGACACGGTCGCGGTTCCTGACGAGATGCAGCAGTAGATCGAAGACCTGCGGCCCGACAGGTACGACTTTCGCGCGATGCGAAAGCTCCCGGCGTTCCGGGTCGATCACGTAGTCTTCAAACACGAACTGCACTTGACATCCCCTGGCCGATCCGGCTCCCAGGTGGGGGCAACTGGCGAATTCCCTCCATGGATGATACTGCAACCGGTGGTGAGAGCATCTCATCCCGATCGGGCAATGCTTGGACGAAGAACCAAGCTCTCCTGCAGAGAAATTCAAGGTGAAGGCAAGGACCTCCCAGGATCGCGCGGGCAATCTCCATGCACATCGACGGCAACGGTTTGCGTCGAGAAACGGAGAGAAACATGAAGATTGTCGTCATCGGGTGCACCGGCTTCATCGGAACGAAGCTTGTGGAGGACCTTCGCAAGCGCGGCCATGAGGTGCTCGCAGCCGTCCATGACACCGGCGTCCACACCATCACCCGCGAGGGCTTGGCCAAAGCGCTCGACGGCGCCGAGGTCGTCGTCGATGTGGCGAATGCGCCAGTATGGGAAGACGAGATGGCCCTCGAGTTTCTCGAGCGATCGGGCCGCAACCTCCTGGCTGCGGGCGCTGCCGCCGGCGTACGCCACCATGTCGCCCTGTCGATCGTTGGTAGCGAACGGCTTCCCGACTGCGGCTATTTCCGGGCGAAGGTCGCGCAGGAGAGCCTCATCAAGGCGTCCGGCATTCCCTACACCATCGTGCGTGCGACGCAATTCTACGAGTTTGTCGGCGACATTGCCCAGTCGGCTGCCCCGTTGGACACCTTAGGCAAGGAGATTCGCTTGTCGCCGGCGCTGATCCAGCCGATCGCGTCAGCGGACGTGGCAGCGGCGCTTGCCGAGGTTGCAGTCGCGCCGCCAGTCAACGGCACGGTCGAAGTCGCCGGTCCGGAGGCGATGCCACTGGACGAACTGGTCAGGCGCTTCCTGCGGGCGACGCAGGATACGCGCAAGGTCGTGCCGGACGTCCACGCGCGCTACTTTGGTGGCCTCCTCTCCGATCGGACGCTCACACCCGGGGAGAACCCCCGCATCGGCGCGATCCGGTTCGAGGACTGGCTCGTTCGCTACCAGGCTAAGTCCTGCTTCGCCATGCAGTCCCCTCTTTTGGCGACTGCCGGTGCGGACAACTCGGAGGCGCTTGCATCGAGCTTCGCGACGAGCTATCCCGGAGTCGTCGCCTTCATCACCGTCGTGGCCGAAGGCGGCTTTTCCAAGGCCGCTGACCGGCTCGGGATCACTCGTTCCGCGGTCAGCCGCTGCATCCAGAAGCTGGAGGCGCAGGTCGGCTTGCGTCTGTTGAGTCGGACGACGCGCAGCATTTCGCTCACGGGCGAAGGCGAGATCCTTCATGCCCGCTGCCAGCCCAGCGTCGCTCTCATCACAGAGGCGATGGAGGACCTGCGCGATCTGCGCGACGGTCCGCCGCGAGGACGCCTGCGGGTCTCCGCTTCCGTGGGTTTCGGCCGCAAGGTGGTCGCGCCGCTGCTGTGGGCCTTCCAGGAAAAGTACCCCGACATCGAGATCGAGCTGCACCTGAGCTGCGTCGCGAGCGACTTCACGTCGGACCGCATCGACGTCTCGTTTCTCAACGGACGCCTGGCCGACTCCCGGATCGTCGCGAAACGGATCGTCCCGATGCAGACTTTGGTGTGCGCCTCGCCCGCGTATGCGGTAAGGCGCGGTATGCCCGAGTCGCCGGACGCGTTGATGCAGCACGACTGCATCAACGTCCGTCTGCCGTCGGGCCGCGTCTACGAATGGGAGTTCAAGGTGGAGGGGGGATTGCGAAAGCTGACTCCGCCATCGCGCATCATGTTCAACGATGACGGGCTCGTGCTGGAGGCCGTCCTCCAAGGCAAAGGCATCGCTCAGTTGGGCGGGTACCTGATCTGCGATTTGCTGCGCGAGGGGAAACTGGTTCACTCCATGCCACAGTACGCACCCGATGACCAGGGCCACTACATCTGCTACCTGAGCCGTCAGCACCTGCCGTCGCGCATCCGCGTGTTCGTCGACCACATGACGGCAGCGATCCGGGCGCTGGACCTTCAATGCGCGGGTGCTTTCTCACTAACGCCTGAGGATCGACAGGTCGCCTTGGCACCATTGGTGCCCCTGCGGGATCAATAGACTTGGCAAGACGACTGACAACGCGCGCGGAGAGCTTCAATGAGCGGCTGCGCCAGGAGTGGACGACGCCAGGGCCAAGATCTCTGCCTGGCGGACCCGCCACAACGAGAGTCGACCCCACTCTGCGCCGGACTGGGCCACCCCACCGAATTCGCCCGCCGATGCGAGGGCGAGGCAATCACAGGTCACCGCGCGGTGGGCTTCGCGAGCCGGGCGACGACCTCGTCGGTCGTCCACAGCGCGTTGGCGATGTAGCGGAAATTGATCAGCGCGCTGAGATTGCCGTCGCCCTCAGGCAGCTTCGGGGCCGCGACCGCATCACGCACAATGGCCACCTCGAAGCCCTGCTCCGCAAACTCACGCAAGTGGGACTCCACGCACAGGTTGGCCAGCATCCCGGCGAGGACGATCTTGGTGACCCCCTGCTTGCGAAGCTGGAACGCGAGATCGTTGGTCTGCGGGCTGTAGAGCTTGTGGGGCGAAGCGACGATCGTCTTACCGTCCTCGATGTAGCGCTTGAACTCGGGCATGAAGTCCGCGCCCGAACCGCGGAACCCATCCAGGCTCAGTGCGCTGGGCCTGTCGAAGATCTTGATCTTGTGCTGGAAGAGCTCGGCGGGGGCCTGGAACTTCCATTGGTGGTCGTGCGGGTAGTAGTAGTGAGGCGAGATCGCGACGACGATGCCCGCCCTCTTCGAGGACTCGAACAGGCGCAGCAGGTTCGGCACGAGCCGTTTCTCGGTGACGGCTTCACCCACAGCGGACCAAGCGGCTCCCTTCGGGCTCATGAAGTCGATCTGGGGATCGATCACAACCAGGGCGGTGCGTTCCAGATCGAGTGTCATCGTGGGAACGGGCATGGCGCGCTCGGTCGGATCGGTGTACTGCGCCGGTTGTACCAGATGTGGATGTGCCGTGGCGGTTGCGATGCTTGCAACGGCCATCGCAAGCGCGGCCGTCAACCGAAGCGTGGCGCGAGCAACGCATCGGTAGTCACGGTTCTTGAAAGGCTCCGACGACTGCTGTTGGTAGTTACTGCGTTGGGTCATGTTGGTTCCTCGGACTGGGGTGGACAACGAACACGCCGCGAGGGTCTCGATCCGATGCATCGATGCTGACGTGATGCGTTGAAATCTAGAAGCAAATGCCCGCCTGCACTAGGGACTGGGTATGGACAAATCTGTTGATCGCGAAGTACCAATCGCGCTCAGCCAGAGTCCGTCAAGAATGAGCCGGCGCATTTGAAGATCCTGTCGCGCGAATGGCTAAGCTCGGTGAACGACCCAGCGGCACGCGCCGGATGCGTTGCCGCGACATTGGTGAAGATCCGGCAACATCGAATTGCCCGTGATGCATATCGCGCGGCGAGGAGTCCATGGCTAGACTGATCGCGTCTCCACTCAGATCTATACCCATGAAGATTGATCCCGCGCCAACACGGCCTAGCTTCGCTCGAGTCACGCGCCGTCAGTTGTTGGTCATTGGGGCAGGCACTGCAGCAGCAGCGGCTTTGCCATTCGCAGCGTACGCTGCGCCTACTGCGCCGAATGGCGCTGAAACTCCGGAAGGAAATCCGCCCATGAGCTATGTCACCACCAAAGACGGGGTCCAGATCTTCTACAAGGATTTGGGTCCCTCCAATGGCACTCCGATCGTGTTCTCGCACGGATGGCCTCTGAGCTCCGACGATTGGGACGCGCAGATGATGTTCTTCCTCTCCAAGGGCTATCGTGTCGTCGCGCACGATCGGCGCGGGCATGGCCGCTCGGCGCAAGTCTGGAACGGCCACGACATGGATCACTACGCCGATGACCTCGCCGCGGTCGTGAACCATCTCGACCTCAAGGGCGCGATCCACATCGGCCACTCCACCGGCGGCGGCGAGGTCGTGCGCTATCTGGCTCGCCACGGCGAGAAGCGGGCCGCGAAGGCCTGCCTCATTAACGCCGTGCCGCCGCTGATGGTCAAGACCGCGTCGAATCCCGGCGGCCTGCCGAAGGACGTGTTCGACGGCCTGCAAGTGCAGACGGCCACGAACCGGGCGCAGTTCTACCGCGATATTCCCGCCGGGCCGTTCTACGGCTTCAACCGGCCGGGCGTGAAGCCGCAGGAAGGCATCATCCAGAACTGGTGGCGCCAGGGGATGATGGGCAGCGCCAAGGCGCACTACGACGGCGTCGTCGCGTTCTCGCAGACCGACTTCACCGACGACCTGAAGAAAATCGGACTGCCGGTGCTGGTAATGCACGGCGACGACGACCAGATCGTCCCCTACGCCGATTCCGCGCCGCTGTCGGCCAAGCTGCTGAAGAACGGCACGCTGAAGACCTACAAGGGCTTCCCGCACGGCATGCCGACAACGCACGCGGACGTCATCAACGCGGACCTGCTGGCTTATATCAAGGCCTGATTGCGTCGAATCAGTCGGCACCGTCGATGGCCGGTCGACCCTTTAGGGGAGGCCATCGACGCGACTCCCACTCTGGACGTCCAGTCCTCCCTCCTGAAGACGCTCCGCTGCCCCCCCTTTTTGCCCACATTGCCATGACCAAACTGACTCATGCCAACGGCGCCCCCGTTGTCGACAACTTCAACATCGAGACCGCCGGCGCGCGCGGCCCCGCGCTGCTGCAGGACATCTGGCTGCTCGAGAAGCTCGCCCACTTCGACCGCGAGGTGATCCCCGAGCGGCGCATGCACGCCAAGGGCTCCGGCGCTTTCGGCCACTTCACCGTGACGCACGACATCACGGCGTACTCGAAGGCCAGGCTCTTTTCCGGCGTCGGCAAGAAGACGGACGTCTTCGTGCGCTTCTCCACCGTGGCCGGCGAGCGCGGCGCGGCGGATGCCGAGCGAGACATCCGCGGCTTCGCGGTGAAGTTCTATACCGAGGAAGGCAATTGGGACCTGGTGGGCAACAACACGCCCGTGTTCTTCCTGCGCGACCCGCTGCGATTTCCCGACCTGAACCACGCAGTCAAGCGCGACCCGCGCAGCAACCTGCGCAGCGCCCAGAACAACTGGGACTTCTGGACGCTGCTACCCGAGGCGCTGCACCAGGTGACCATCGTGATGAGCGATCGCGGCCTGCCCGATGGCTATCGCCACATGCACGGTTTCGGCAGCCACACGTTCAGCCTCATCAACGCGGACAACGAGCGGCGCTGGGTGAAGTTTCACCTGCGCAGCCGGCAAGGCATCCGTAACCTCACCGACGCACAGGCCGCCGCGATCGTCGCCAACGACCGCGAGAGCGCGCAGCGCGACCTGCTCGAGGCGATCGACGGCGGCGACTTCCCGCGCTGGACGTTGTGCATCCAGGTGATGAGCGAGCAGCAGGCGCAGGTCTGCCCGTTCAATCCCTTCGACCTCACCAAGGTCTGGCCGCACGGCGACTACCCGCTAATCGAGGTGGGTGTGCTGGAGCTCAACCGCAACCCCGACAACTACTTCGCCGATGTGGAGCAGGCGGCGTTCTCGCCCGCCAACATCGTGCCGGGCATTGGCTTCTCGCCGGACAAGATGCTGCAGGGGCGGCTCTTCAGCTACGGCGATGCGGTCCGCTACCGGCTAGGCGTGAACGCGCACCAGATTCCGGTGAACGCCCCGCGCTGCCCGGTGCACAGCTATCACCGCGACGGCGCGATGCGCGTGGACGGCAACCAGGGCGGGCTGCCCGGCATCGTGCCCAACAGCCGCGGCGAGTGGGCCGACAGCCCGCGGCTGGCGGAGCCGCCGCTGGCGCTCTCGGGCGCAGCCGCGCACTGGGACCATCGCGCGGACGAGGACTACTACTCGCAGCCGGGGGCGCTGTTCCGACTGATGTCGCCCGAGCAGAAGCTGCAGCTCTTCGACAACACGGCGCGCGCGCTCGGCGGCGCGAGCGAGGACGTGCAGCAACGGCATATCCGCAATTGCACGATGGCCGATCGCGCCTATGGCGCAGGGGTTGCCGAGGCGCTGAAGAACCGCTAGTCAGGGACCGGAACCTCCAACACCCCTCCACACTGGAACTGAGCCTCCTACCGCGCGAGCGGCTTCATCCGATCGGCCGCTACGGCCGACCTGACACTGACAGTTGACCTCACGTCAGCCATGGTCGACGACTGTCGCGGAAGAAGGCCGCCCAGCGCAGAGTTCATCTCTCGCCGTCGCGAGAAGTCCTAACGAGAAAATCGTGAATGTAGTCGGAAATAAGTTCGGGGTGTTGGTGCTGTGGTGCGTGCCCCGCTTCAGAGAAGAAGATGAATTGTGCTTGTCGCATCTTCCCGATCAAAGGAAACCAGTTCTGCCCAGCGGTGCTCGTATCGTGGTCTCCTGCGATTACCAGGATCGGCACATTCACCTGCCCCATGCGATCGCGCCGGTGCTCCTCATCCTTGTGGAAGCCCTCTGCCGCCGTAAAGTACGGCGCCAACTCGTCGGGCCTGGAGGGTATCCTGGAGGTAACGTCAGCCCTTGCGTAGATGCGTTCGTGAGATGCCTTGGCCTCGGCACGGCTTGCCTGGGAGGCGGGCTCGAAAAACAAAACCTCCTCATCCGCCAGATCGTTCACAGGCTTGAATGCACGATCGAGAAACACCTGCTGCAGTGGGATCTCGTTATGTCCGGGTGGGTTGGTTCCGATGAGGATCGCCTGAGTAACGCGTTGCGCGTGGTCCAGAAGATAGGTCTGAGCCACAAGTCCTCCCCACGACCAGCCGAGGATGACGAAACGATCGGCCTCGATTGCATTGGCGAACTCATCGATGAACTTCGACGCCGATGCCATGGAGTCGGGCAGTTTGCCAGTCGAGTAACCGATGCCGGGATAGTCGACGGTGACGACGGTGTACCGCGACGCTAGTCCGTCAAGAAACAACGGATCCCATGTGTCGAGCGTCCCCCGTAAGCGGTTGGCGAGAATGATCGTCGGTCCCTGCCCTATCTTGCGGCAGGCAATCCTGTCGCCCTCGACCGTCACGTAGGACGTCGGGGCGGTCCCCGCGGAGACCGCGGCATCGGCGGCAGCCGCGTGGCCCCCAGTGGGGAGACCACCGAAGGCCGGCATGCGTTGGGCGAACAAACGCTTCATGACTGCATCTCCTGGAAAGTTGGTGGCTATCTCACCACCGGATCATTGGGAGTGGCTTGAGCGGGTGCAGGACGGCGTGCCGGCATGTCAGTCGAAGAAGACAGCGGTGGAAACCGGCGTTGGGAAACAGCGCTAATACGTCGGCCAGAAATCCTTTCGGAATCGGTTGGGCGAATAGCCTCGGCTGTCCTTGTTCTGGCTGGCTCATCACAAGGGCAACAGAGATTCAGGGGGTGACCGTCAGTCGGTGGGAGCGGCGGATACGCATCGCCTGGACCGTCGCGCCAGTCAGATAGACGAGGAAGCCGATGCCAACCATCGCCTTCAGTGTCGGATCTTCCGGACCGCTGAAGGCCGGATTGCCGATCGGGATGCGCGTGCCGGTCTCCGTCAATCCTGGGATCAGATGGAAGAACAGCGTAAGCGAGTAGCCCAGTACGGCCAGGTAGCGTGCTACGCCCGCTTCCCTATGTCGCTCGCAGGCACTGGCAATGGCGAGCACTGCCAACGTCAGGATTGACAGTGCATGGGGCGGCCCGAATCCGCCATGGCGGAAAATAAAGAGCCCGGTGAATGCCGTCGCTGCCGTCAGCCATATATAGAGCCGGCCGGATCGCGTCCTCATCTCGATTTCGCCGTGCTTAAACAACGCCACCAGACCACACGCCACTGCCACCAGGGCAATCGAGGTGTGGAGTATTCCGAGCGGACTGAGGTTGAGCATGATGGCACTCCGGGTTCGCCTGCTTAGACGCCGTGGAGAATCCGTATCGGCAGCACGTCTGCGCGAGCGGGGGGAATAATCAGGAGCGAACGAAAGCCAACAGGTCGGCGTTAATCGTCTCGGCATGCGTGGTAGGCATGCCATGTGGGAATCCCTTGTATGTCTTCAGGATGCCATTGCGCAACAGCTTTGCCGAAAGGGGTGCGGAGTCGGCATAGGGCACAATCTGGTCGTCGTCGCCATGCATTACCAGCGTCGGCACAGTGATCTTCTTCAGGTCCTCCGTGAAATCGGTCTGTGAAAAGGCGACGATGCCGTCGTAGTGCGCCTTGGCGCCACCCTGCATGCCCTGGCGCCACCAGTTTCCAATCACCCCTTCGTCCGGCTTGATGCCCGGCCGGTTGAAGCCATAGAAGGGACCAGCAGGGATATCGCGGTAGAACTGTGCCCGGTTGTTTGCAACCTGCGCCTGGAAGCCGTCGAAGACTTCCTTTGGCAATCCGCCCGGATTGGCTTGCGTCTTCACCATCAACGGCGGCACAGCGGCGATCAGGACTGCCTTCGCCACGCGGCTATCGCCGTGTCGCGCTAGATAGCGCACGACTTCACCGCCGCCGGTGGAGTGGCCAATGTGAATGGCGTTTTTCAGGTCCAGATGGGCAGTCAGCATTGCCAGGTCGTCGGCATAGTGATTCATGTCGTGGCCGCTGGCGATCTGCGTGGACCGGCCGTGGCCACGCCGGTCATGCGCAATTACACGGAATCCATGGTTCAGGAAAAACATCATCTGCGCGTCCCAGTCGTCCGCGCTCAGCGGCCATCCGTGGGAAAAGACGATGGGCTGGCCACTGCCCCAGTCCTTGTAAAAGATGTCGACACCATCCTTCGTCCTGACTGTTTGCATGGCATTCCCTCCTTGTTGTTTGCCCCTGCTCGCCGGGGCGGTCGCGTTGGTGGCGGCGTCCGCCGGTCGAGACATCGTGAACAATGCCGCCACTGACGCGACGGCCTTCAGGACGCCACGGCGCGTCGCTGTCATCACCGACCCATTTTCGTCGTTCATTTTGCGCTTCCCCTTGCGTCCGGTCAGTACGGTCCCCTATCGAGGGTGCTGCTCATCCAGCCATTCCCTTGTCGAGATGACGCGGGCATAGGCAAACCTGAGCGCGGCCATGAAGGCCGCGTGGGCCTGCGCGGCCGGCACCTCGACGCCTTCGAACTCCAGATCGCGCGACGCGCATGCGTCATGCGCATCGCCGCGATCAGTGCAGCCGCGTTGTCGGCCGCCCGATCCATCTGCGAGAGCGTCCACCGGCCACCCGGGAAGTAGTCGTTCTGAATATCGATGACGATAAGTGCGCGCCTGGACATAGTATTCCTCGCTATGAACGTCTTCTGTCGCTCCGGCGATCGGTGCAGGAGGCACCTTCCCGGAGGTTAGGGAGAAAATCGGCGCTCCCCCGCAAGCGGCGATCTCAGGATTGCTTACCGTGGCACGCCGCCCGCGCCACCCAGCGCCGAACACAACTCCGCGGTCGTGACGATGGCGTGGGCGAACGTTGGTCCGTTGATCTCATGCGCGGCATGCATGGCCTCCGCCGAGAACGCTGCCGTGGCATCGCGCACCAGCGTCACGTGATAGCCGAGTTCCGTCGCAAAGCGTCCTGTCGCCTCGATGCAGGTATTGGCCAGCATCCCGACCAGAATGACCTTCTGGATACCATGCTGCTTAAGTTGCAAGTCAAGGTCGGTGTTGGCAAAGCCGCTGCCGCCCCAATGTTCGTGAATGATGATGTCTCCGGGAAGCGGCTCGAAATCCGGATGCCACTGGCCGCCCCAGCTTCCCGCGGCAAAAACCTGCGCACGGCTGGCGCCCAACTGGTATGGGCTGGGATGCCTCCACGTGGAGAAGTCACCAGACCTCGCGCGATGATGTGGCACATAGAACACCTGGATGCCCCTTGCGCGTACGATGGTTACCGTCCTTTTCAGGTTGGCCAGTGTGCCGACCTGGTCGGCTACCGGCTTTGCCCGGTCGTTGAGCTTGCCGCCCTCACTGAGGAAATCGTTGTAGGGATCCACAAGCAGCAATCCTGTGGAAGCCGCGGGATACGTCCCTGGTTGGCTTGATTCCGTCATGGTCTCCCCTTCGCATCCATTTGCTGCTAATCATTTCTTGAAACCTTGGTCCCCGGCTACGTAAAATCGGCAAATGTCGCCTGGACTTGCATGGCAACCCGCCGTGAAGGGCCGCCCAGGGAGCAATCCATTGACGAAGCTGGTCTGCCCGGAGTTCGACGAATTCGAGGCGGCGCTTTACGGCGTCCAGGGAAGGTATGTCTTGCGGTCCCGGCCGCAGCGAGACTGGCAGCTCAAGGTGATCGACCTCGATGGCGTGGCGATCATGATGGGCCGGGAGGGCGCCTCCACGGCCTATTCGGGTATCGGCATGCCCGACTACTTCAATATCTTCGTGCCGTTGAGTGCACAACAATGCACCATTGTCGATGGCCATGCCTTCGACGAGCGCACGGTCGGCTGGATGGCGCCCGACCAGATGTTCCACATCGTTGCGGAGCGGGCGGCAAGCTGGCTGACGGTGGCGATATCGGCGCCATTGGTCCTGCACTGGGTCCACACGCACGTCGACGAGTTTGACGCCACGCTGCTCTCCAACAATCTGGTCTGCACCGGTCGAAACGGCGTGCCGCAACTGCTGGCAACGATTCGGCGCATCTTGCGCGTCGAGCGCGACGACCCGGACCAATTGCGCCATCCGGCCGCCACGCTCACGGCTCGCGCCGAACTGATCAACCTCGTGTTTCGCGCCGTGCTGACGGTCGACGATGGCGCGACCCATCTCCGGCTCAAGCCACGTCATCGTCAGATCCTGAGCAGGGCGCTGGGCTACCTCAAGTGCGTGGGGGAAACGACGGTCCTTGTGGACGACCTCTGCGCGGCTGCCGATGCATCCGAACGCACGGTTCGCAACGTGTTTCATCGATACCTTGGCATGGGACCGCATCGCTACCTAGCGCTGTACCGCATGCATGCCATTCGCGCAGCCCTCTGCAATGCGAGGCCGGGCGATACGGTATCCGCGATCTGCGGACGATTTGGTGTCTGGGACTTTGGCCGGTTCGCCGCGCTCTATCGCGCCCACTTTGGCGTTCTCCCATCGCAGACGCTTCGACAGCGCCGGCGTGGATGAGGGGGAGAATGTGGATAGGTTGGGGGCACCAGCGGACGGGCGACTGCAATGCGAGATAGCAGGCGCAAACGTCTCCAATACGCCGTGGTATATGGCGAACCTGACATAGAGCGGACCGTGGGCCTGGACAACGGCGATCCCTTTATCATGCTCTGGATTGGCTATGCGGAACAGCCGTCGACAAGCGATCGCCCGCGTCGGCCGATCAACTGCCAAAGCGACAGTGGAAGCGGATGACTGTTGGACTCGGATAGCCGCCACCGAGTTGTGGAGGAGTCGAACGGCTCAGAAGGGTCGGAAGCCGCCATATGCCAATTCTTCGCGACTGATTGCCATACGGCTCTTCGTGGCGCTCTACAGTCACCATTCTCTGGCGATAAGCCGGTCTTGCGCCCGGAAGCTATCAAGATCCGCTAGCGGAGAGGTGCGCCTTCCACTCTTGGGACTTCATTCGCAAATTGCACAGTGCGAAACATCCTATCGACGCCCTCCATCAGCCCTGCACCACCTCAGCGCCAGCCTCTCCGGCATCCTCTTCCTTCTGGAATCCCAAAGCGATCACTCGGAAGAAATCCACGGCACCCACTGCCTGCTGGTAATGGTCAAATCCCAGCTCGATCAGCTCTCAGCCAAAGTTTGCTTCGCTGACTGATTTGGCAGCTCGAACCGTCGGCACAATCCGCACTGCCGATGGTTCGCTCGATGCTGTTGCAGCCGAGTCCTGAACCCGTCATCCCGTCGCCAGCTTCTCTCCATTCACCGCAATTTCCCTCCTGAACAATTCCGCCATAGTCTCCGCCGCCAACGACAGCGGCGTATCCCGCAGCGTCAGAATCCCCAGCGTGATCGGCGGCAACGGCATCCGCAACGGGACCCGGCTAACCTGCTGCGCATACGGTTCCACGCCGAGCAGCCCGGCCGGACATGAAAGCAGCGCATCGCTGCGCGTCATCAGGTTCCAGCTCACGCCAAAGGTATTGGCCTTGATGATCCGTGCCGGCACGGGAATACCAGCCTCCCGCAACTGGTCGAGCATATAGGTGTGGTGACTGCCTGGCGACAGATGCATCAGCCATTCGCATTCAAGCAGTTGTTCCCACTCGGTCGCGTGTTCCAGTGGATGGCCACGGCGGCAGGCGACCATGATCTCCAGCGTCTGCAGCGGCTCGAAGACGAACTCGCTGCCAATGGCCTGCTGTCCCGGCGCGGCGACGGCAAAGTCGACGGTGCCGTCGCGCAGTGCGGGCAGCACCAGCGGCATCATGCCTTCTTCCAGCGTGAGCTCGGCCAGCGGCATGCGCTTGCGGAAGGCGCGGATTACGTCGGGCAGCAGGCTCAGGAAGACCATCGGCGTGACCGCTACCGATACGTGCGCCTGCTTGCCGCCCTGCAACTGGCGGATGTCCTGCCGTGCCAGTGCAAGCTGCGCCTGCGCCAGCCGCGCCCGCAGGGTGAGCTGGTGGCCGCATTCGGTCAGCGTCACGCCGCGCGAGCTGCGCACGATCAGCGGCGCATCCAGGTCCTGTTCCAGTTCGCGGATGGCCTTGGTAATGGCGGCTTGACTCAGGTGCAGGCCGCGTGCCGCGCCGCGGATGCTGCCGGTCTCCACCAGGCTCAGCCAGGCCTTCAGGTGATGGTCCTTCACGTTGTCTCCCTCGCTTCCCGGTCCATGGGCCGGGATGTCTTGCGCTTGCTGGCGATAATGACGACAACCCTGAGTTGTCATCACAAAGAATTTAGCGTCTTTTGGCTTTCATTCTATCTGCGTAGCCTTGTTGCGAACCCCATGCCAATGCAAAGAAAACAGCGAGGAGACACATGGAGAAGACGCGCACCCCGACAGAACGACCGGTCGTCACCCGTTTCGCCGTGCGGGCAATGGCCGCCCTGGCGATAACAGCCCTATGCACCGCGCCACTGCTGGCGCGGGCCGAGTGGCCGGAGCGGCCACTCAAGATGGTGGTGCCCTATCCGGCCGGTGCGGGCGTGGACGTGGCGCTGCGCCCGATCGCAGAGGCGATGGGCCGCGAACTGGGCAAGCCGGTGGTGATCGACAACCGGCCCAGCGCCGGCGGCATCGTCGGGACCCAACTGGTGGCCACCTCCGCCGCCGACGGCTACACCATCGGCTACGGCAATATGGTCACGCTGGCCGTCAACCGCACCTTCTACACCAGGCTGCCCTACGACCCGGAAAAGGATCTCGCGCCGATTGGTCTGGCAATTGGCAACGCCTATGTGCTGGTGGCGCGCAAGGACCTGCCGGCCAACAACCTTGCCGAGCTGGTCGCGTACGCGAAGCAGCACCCCGGCAAGGTGGTGATGGGGTCGCTGGGCATCGGCTCGGGCGCTCACCTGGCGGGTGAGCTGGTACAGGGCAGCACCGGCATCAGGATGCTGCATGTGCCCTACAAGAGCGGCGCGCAGGCGCTGGGCGACATGGTCAACGGCCAGGTCGATGTGATGTTCGACAACGTCTCGGGCATCCAGCAGTTCATTGCCGGCAAGCAGATCAAGGCGCTGGCCGTGACCAGCCTGCAGCGCGTGCCGGTGCTGCCGCAGGTGCCCACCGTGGACGAGAGCGGCATCAAGGGCTTCGAGGTGGTGGCCTGGGGCGGGCTGGTAGCGCCGGCGGGTACGCCCATGCCCGTCATCCGCAAACTCAACGCTGCGCTCAACAAGGCCCTGGCAGATCCCGCCGTGGTCAAGGCGAATGCCGCGCTGTCGATCGAGGCCATGCCCTCCACGCCCGAGGCGTTTGCCAGCCTGATCCGCAGCGAGGTGCCCCGCTGGGGCGCCACCGTCAGGCGCGCCGGCATCAAGGCCGACTGATCGCGCGCTTGCCGCCGCGCCGGGCAGCCGTGCGCATCACCGATTGCATCGCATCCACAACCACAACGGACCATCCATGAGCAACGAACTGTGGCGCCTGAGCGCCGTCGATCTCGCGCGGCATATCGCCTCCCGGGAAATCTCGTGCCGCGAGGCGGCGGCAAGCTGCCTGGCCCGGCTGGACGACGTCAACCCCCGCCTCAACGCGGTGGTCGAGGTGCTGGCCGACGAGGCCCTGCACACTGCCGCCGAAGCCGATGCCATGCTGGCACGCGGCGAGCCGGTGGGCCCGCTACACGGCGTGCCCGTGACGATCAAGGTGAACGTGGACCAGGCGGGGCGCGCCACTACCAATGGCGTAGCGGCCTACCGCAGCACCGTGGCCACTGCCGACAGCCCAGCGGTCGCCAACCTGCGCAAGGCGGGCGCCATCATCATCGGCCGCAACAATACGCCGGCGTTCTCGATGCGCTGGTTCACCGACAACGCCCCGCACGGCCGCACGCTCAATCCCTACGACGCCACGCGTACACCCGGTGGCTCCAGCGGCGGCGCGGCGGCAGCGGTTGCGGCCGGCATCGGCCCGCTGGCGCACGGCAACGACCAGGGCGGGTCGATCCGCTATCCGGCCTATGCCTGCGGCGTGGCAGGCCTGCGGCCGAGCTTCGGTCGGGTGCCGGCGTTCAATCCGTCCCAGTCGCGGGAGCGCACCATCGGCATGCACATGACCTCGGTGCAGGGGCCGCTCGCGCGCAGCGTGGCGGACCTGCGCCTGGCGCTGGCGGCGATGTCCGCGGCCGATGCCAGGGATCCGTGGTGGACGCCCGCGCCGCTGGATGCTGCCCAGCCGGCCAATGCCTACAAGCCTGGTACAAGAGTGGCCGTATGTACCTCGCTGCCGGGCTACCGCGCCGACCCCGAGGTTGTCGCTGCGGTCGCGCAGGCGGCACGATGGTTGGAACAGGCCGGCTATACGGTCGAGGAAGCCGCACCGCCGCGCTTCACCGAGGCAGCGGAGCTGTGGCTGGCACTCACCATGAACGAGACCAAAGCCAGCGTACGGCAAGCCGTAGAGACCGACGGCGATGACGCAATCCGCCGCGCCTTCGGCAGCATGTACCGGCTGGCCCCGGATCTGGATCTCGTGGGCTATATGGACGCCCTGGCCCTGCGCTCCAACCTGCTGCGCGACTGGCAGCTCTTTCTTGCGCAATATCCGCTGCTGCTGATGCCGGTTTCATGGCAGCGCCCGTTTGCGGTCGACGCGGACCAGCAGGGCGATGCCGCCATGCGCGAGATCCTGGACGCGCAAAGCCCGCTGCTGGCGCCGGCCATGCTCGGACTGCCTGGCTTGTCGGTGCCGACCGGCATGGCAGGCAGCACGCCGATGGGTGTGCAATTGGTGGCGGGGCGCTTCCAGGAGGCGCTTTGCCTGGCGGCTGGCGAGGCCATCGAACGGTGCGCCGGCTGGTCGGGGCTGGCCGAGATGCGGGCTAGCCGGTCCTGACTGAGGGAGCGCCCCGTGTTCGAGCCGCATCGGAAGCTTATGGGCATGCGGCGCAGCGGTGACCGGGCGCTTGGCCCTGCCGTGAGCGTGCATTCTGGGACGAGTGTCGCCAGAATGCCACCTACAACCTCATGCACCGCAACTGCTCCAGCACTGTGGCGCACGCGCTCGACGCCGCGCTGGAAGGCGGCGCCGCGCGCGTGTGGGCATGCCTCATCGGCTGGTGGCCACTGTTCCGCCTGCTGGACGACTGACCTCTGGGTAGCTGCGCACTTACGCAAGCGTGCGGCGACGATGGCGTGAACGCCGGGGCTGGCCGGGCAAGCGGCTCAGATCACGCAGTCGGAACAGTTCCTCCGTCGATGACGTACTCAGTGCCGGTGATGGCACTGGCGCGGCCAGAGACGAGGAAACCAATGAGTTCTGCCACTTCCCGGGGTGAGCATGGCCGGCCAAGAGGAATGCCGCCGAGCGAATCCATGATGATCTTGCGGGCGCCTTCCGTGTCGATGCCGCCTTGTCGGGCGATCTCGGCAACGAGACCTGCGGCGGCATCCGTCTCGACCCAGCCCGGGGAGACACGCACGACGCGAACGCCCTTCGGACTGACCTCCTTGGACAAGGCTTTGCTGTAGTTTGACAGGGCAGCCTTGGCGGCGGCATAGGCAATCGTCGCCTGCGGCAACGGTAATTGCCGCTGGATCGACGTGACGTGGATAATGACGCCCGAACGCTGCTCGACCATCGAGGGCAACAGCGCGCGATCGATGCGCACTGCCGGGAATAGGTTCAGGCTCAATGCCTTGTTCCATTCATCGTCATCTAGCACGCTGAAGCCACCGGCCGGTGCAGATGATCCGCCCACGACGTGCACGACTATATCGACGCCACCGAACCGCTCGTGCACTGCGTCGACGATGGCGTTACAGCCCTCGGCCGTTGTGATGTCCGCCCCGATGAACCGTTCTTCGGCAAGTTCATCGGGACGGGAACGCGCAGTCGTCAGAACGTTCGCACCTGCCTCGCAAAGGCGTGCGACAACGGCCTTGCCGACGCCTTTGGTTCCGCCCGTAACGAGCGCCCGAAGCCCCAGAAGTTCGGGTGCGGAGTTCATTAGCGAATCTCCAGCGACGCAATCCTGCCGCCAGCCAGGACGAACGTATATGTCAGCACGACTGGGCTACCGGGAAAGGTGCCCGTGAGCCGTGCGTGCATCGTCACAGTGGCGCCGTCCTGGGATACGTCCAACGGCTCAATGCTGTACTGGTACCTGGATTTGCTGTCCTTCTTCCAGGCCTGGATGGCTTCCAGCCCCTTGATCGTGCGGCCTTCGTCCCGCACGACGGCATCGGCGGCAAAGCAGTTCGAGAGAGGGGCGGAGTCGGTGACGGTTTCCGCGAGTAGATAGGCATCCAGTGGCGGGGGCAGCATCATGTTCATCGGGGTTCACCTCAACGTGAAGGTTTTCATGCCCCAATCATGGCGCTACAGTTACCGTATCGCAAGAACGCACAAGAAAGTAAGTAACCCTTGGCTAACCGAAAAAACTACACTCCCGCGACTGCCGCAATCGATGTTGAAGCCGCATTCAAACTGCTGGAAGGCCGCTGGAAGCTGGTGATCTTGTTTCACCTTTTCGGTGGTCAGGTACAGCGCTTTTCGGACCTCGAGAGACTGATCCCCGGCATCACACAGAAGATGCTTGCCCAGCAGCTACGCCGCCTCGAAGCGGACGGCATCGTGATGCGTACGGTCTATCATCAGGTGCCGCCGAAGGTGGACTACCGCCTGACTGATTGGGGCCAGGCGTTGTGTCCGGCACTGGATGCGATCCTGACATGGGCGGAGCGCCGTGAAGACTTTCCGTAGGCTGCGCCGAGCTTGCGTGCGTGAGAAGAAGCCTGTCATCCAGAACTCCGATTTCGCAAGTCATCGACGTGGCCTCATCCGCGATCGTCTCTTGTCGGGCCGGAACCTGACGGTCGTCAATCCTATTTCAGGGGCAGCACTGGGTCGGAAGCGGCCCTGTTACCACGCCCCTTGCACCTGACCCGCCCGATGGCTAAGTCCCGCCATTCTCGGCCGCCCAACCTTCCGGCGACCGACCGCTGAGTTGGCCCCTTGCAGACAGTCAGTCAACGCGCAATCCATAGTTGAACTGCCTACGAACCGGCACAGACGACGGTTCAAATCCAGAGCAGTCACTTTGAATCTGGCTGCCCTTCACGCCAGACGAATGTCGTCTGGCTAACGGCCGGCCCCAAGGATAAGTGGCCGCGATCATCGAACTTTCGTATCGGCTTGTACCTCAAGATCATCGGCTATTTGAAATCACACCACTCATGTATTTATTTAAATCTCGAAAATCTTGAACAGTCCAAGAGTGCGGCGCCAGTCTTACACCATTCTCTTGCAAAGTTCTTGGAATCAAGTCTCCATTTGGACGAAGTATCACCGATGAAACAATAACACCAGGATAATCATTGAGTCGTCTTTTGAAAGCGGCGGTTGTCAGATCAGGTGTGGGAGGAGTGCTTTTCTTGGCCAATGGCCCTGTGCCTTTGAGGTCTGCTCCATGGCACATGGCACATCTCTGCGTAAAGAGATTTTTCCCATTAAAACTTTGCGCCCAGGATAGTGATGTTTGAGTTAGCACTACAACTCCTAGCGAAGCGATACATAACTCTCTTACTTTCATTTAGCCTTATTGTATAAATCAGATCATAATCGCGAGCAAATACCGGGGAGCACCACTGCAACACATGAGGGCCACGACACGCGACAGCTCGTCGGGCCGCCAAGCCGATTCCTGGGCAACCCGCCTCGCAGGCGGCGGCTCGGCGCACTCAGTCATGTTCCACCGAGAGTTAGGTGCGCTGTCCCACTATCTGCGCCCGGCCAACTCAAGCTCCGCCCTCCCGGTTGCGGCACCGCTAGTTAGCCTATGTCTTCTACCGTGCCCGCCGCGACGGCACACGGCTCGCCATGACGGTGACTTCGACTAGCCATCCTGGCGGCACCAGCCGCAAGACTTCGGCTCGCGTGCGCACCGGCACGTTGGGCTGCTTGTCTGTTCCGAAGTATTGCTTATAGGCGCTCGAGAAGCCGGTAAAGTCTGGCTTGCCCGCGGCCGGGTCTGCCACAATCAACGCCTGCATGGAGACGATGTCGCCCATGCGATAGCCGCGATCCTGGAGGATGCGCTCGATCTGGCCAAGCACGCTGCGAGTCTGGGTTGCGGTGTCGCCATAGGAGGCCGCGGTATCGGGCGGCGCCGAGGCATTCGCCACCGTGGGCCCCACGCCGCTGAGCACAAGCAGCTGCGCATTGGCGGGAATCTCAATCACCTCCGCGAACTCACGCGCCCACGGTTCGGTCATGTGCGCCGGGTTGCGATGCCTGACGATCTGCTCGGCGGCGTTGGCATTGGCGATGCAGAGCGCCGGCACAACGAGGGTGGCAAGGGCCGCGATAGAACTACTTGATAGCAAGCGTGCTGTGCGCATGGGCAGGGCCTGGGAAGTAAAGGATGAAGGTCCGGACAACGCGGCGTTGCCTTGCCGGACCGTACAAAACGAAGAACGCATATGCGAAGAACGTATTCGCGTTCGTCTCGACTAAATCGAGTGGTCGCCCCTTGGGCGGACAAATGACTCCCGCTGTCTGGTCCACGGAGGGAGTTCGGTGTGCATTTCATCTCGAACAGAAGGCGGCGTTGGGTCCACTCACTCTTTAGAATACTCATAACTTCATCATCTCATCAGCCGCATTGAGAATCCGGTTGGAGGACTGCTGAGCACCGCGAACAATGCTGTCCACGTTGTAGGCTAGCAAGCGACCGCTTCTCTTTATTATTCGGCCATCGACTAACACCGTGTCGACGTTGCTAGCGCTGCCGCTCTGCACAATCGCCGTTTCGATATTGCCTATTGGCCAGATGTTCAGATCCTTGGCCCGCACCAGAATGATGTCTGCGCGCTTGCCTTCAGTGATCGATCCAGTGATGTCGCCGACCCCCATCGCGATGGCTCCATTGATCGTCGCCATCTCGATTACCTCTTGCACGCTGACCGCCCTTGCCCGCTCGCTCGGGGTGCCAACCCAGGGCACCCCGAGGTTCCAGGTGAAACGCATCATTTCGAACATGTCCGGTGGGGCAATAGACGTCGCATCGCTTGATAATGAGATAGTCAGCCCCGCGGCACGCATCGCGAACAGCGCAGCCCGGGCATCGCCTGTGCTGCTGAGCCGGAGCTCGGAATGTGTCGCAAAGGAGAGCGGTGTCTTCGTGCGCGCCATCGCCATCAAGTCCTCGGTCGTCGCCGGGACGTAATGCGCGATCATGAAATCGGGGCCGAGGTAACCGCGCCTCTCGTAGTCGACAGCATCGACATTGTTGGGCGACTCCTGCGGCGCGTGGATCGCTACGGGAAGCCCACTCTTCTTGACGAACTTCATTTCCTCGTGAAAGACATCATCGGTGCTCTGTTGCGGACCACGCAGATTCAGTCCCAGGTGCACCAAACCTTCGAATGGGGAGTTTGCACCGAACCATTTGCGCTGGATGCGCGCAAGGTCGCCGAACCTGTTCACCTCGTCTACCGGGAGCTTGTCAATGTGGCCGTACGAGTAACGGGCCCTCAGCAGAGAGTGCTGGTGCGCGCGAAGTTCGGCATCCGCATGAGCCGCGGAGCGGGTGTTATGCGACCAGTTGTGCACGGTAGTGGTCCCGCCGTTCGCTAGTTCGGCGCACGCCAGGAGCACGCTGTTGTAGAAGTCCTCGGGCGTGTACAAGGCGGATGTGGCGCTCTTGGCCGGGTAGTAGGAGAAGCCGCCGTTCCGCGCAGTGAAGCTGCGTCCGATCGCGCTCCACATATGGTAGTGAGAGTTGACGAAGCCGGGCATGACGATCATGTCAGTGGCATCGATCGTCTGCGCGCCGGATGCGCTCAGACCCCGACCGATCTTATCGATCACGCCGTTGCGAATCAGTATGTCGGCGCGCGGCAAAACACCATGCGTCCGGTCGACCGTGATGACCATGCCATTTTTGATTAGGTAGGTGCCTCGACGGACTCCGGTCGCTGCGGATGGCGTGCCGCCCCGCGCCGAAGCCGATGCCGGAGCGACAAGCGATGGGATCCCGGTTGCCGCGACCATCAATGCGCCGGCGGCCTTGGTGAATTCTCTTCTGGTTGTTCTCATATCTCTTTCCGATACAATCTGGTTTGCGAGAGGTGCGGTCAGTTCGTCTTGAGAAAAAATGCTGTCGTCATTGCCAGCCCTGTCATGACGACGAAGCCGCGCACAAGTGCCGGCTTCAGTCGCCGAGCGAGGACGCCGCCGAAGTATCCGCCGGCCGTTGCGCCTATCGCCATCCATAGTGCATGCGTCCAAGCGATGGCACCGCTGGCCCCATAGATAACGACTGCCATCAGCGTCAGGATCACGGAGACGAAGTTCTTGATGCCGTTCATCCGGCTCATGTCGGTGTGCCCAAGCGCCCCGAGAACCGCCAGCAGCAAGATGCCGAGACCGCCGTTGAAATAGCCACCGTAGAGCGCGACCGCAGCGATGCTGATGTCCGTGATCCATTCACTGGGGGACTGCGACGCGACGGCTCCTTTGCGCAGAAGCCTTGGCCCACAGGCAAAGAGAAGGGTCGCGGCTAACAGCAACCATGGCACAATGCGCCCGAAGTCGGTGTTCGAGGTCGACAGCAGCAACGTAGCGCCTGCCGCACCGCCCAGCACCGACAGTACGCTTAGCCGAAGAAGCGAGGGTGCCATCGGCGCCGACAGATCCTTGCGCTGTGCCCAGGCACCCGCCATATAGCCAGGCAGGAGCGCGGCGGTCCCGGTGGCGTTGGCAGATACCAGCGGCACGCCCACCATCGCCAAGGCCGGCAGTGTCAGGAAACTACCGCCGCCTGCCACCGCATTTCGCGTCCCGGCGAAAGTCGCAGCGCCACCGAGCAGCACCCGTTCGGCCGGCGTCATGGCTTACGCACAGGCAAGGACATCCGGTCGGTCCGCAGTAGCAGGGTGAGTACTATTCCGAAGACCGATAACAAGGTGATCTGCGCAAAGCCGGCGGTGCTCCAGCCAAAGCGCGCCGCGATGCCGCCGATGATGTAGCCCGCGAAAGCGCCCGCGCCGTAGAGCGTCGTGACAAAGACACCCGTGGCCCGATTCGTGAGCGAAGAGCGCACGGACTTGATATGGTAGCCGGCCAGGTTCACGTACAGCACGCCACTCACCACCAGCCCCCACACGAATGACAGCACCGATTGGACCAACATGCCCGTCGGCCCCGAGAACAGAAGGAAGCCGAGCAGCCCGGTCCCCGCAAAGCTCAGCGACAACACAAGCTTGGGGTGGAAGCGGTCGCCAAGCCAGCCGCCAAAGATAGAGGCGAACACGCCGCACCCGAAGATACTCATGACGCGACCAGTGTCCGCCGGCGTGTAGTGCAGATGCTCGCGCAGGAACGTGGGGTACATGCCGAGGTAGCCATAGATGCATAACCCGCCAATGATGCTCATCACAGTCAAGAGAGCCGTGTTGCGGTTCCACATCGTGGTTGCACCGCGCGTGTCGATGTGCGTGGCGATCGCGCTGGCCTTTTCTGTCATGCGCTTGCTCACGGTAGCCGCGATCAGCGCCATGGCGACAAATCCGGTCAGGCCAAACACCACCAGCGGCAAGCGCCAGTTGCGCTCGATGCCGATCAGGTGCCCACCGAGCAGCGGTCCCACGATGGCGCCGACACCGAAGGAGAAGTTGATGGCCCCAACGGCGGTCGCGCGGAAGCGAGCGAAATAGCTGGCCGCGATGGCGATCACCACAGTCAGCTGCATCGCTTCGCCGATGCCAGTAGCGGCGCGGTAGAGGATCATGTCGGCGAAGCCGCTCGAGTAGGCAGTCAACAGCGTGCCAAGCGAGAAAATCGCGATGCCAATCTGGAGCACGGCCTTGCGCGACCACCGCGCCAGCAGGTAGCCTGTGGGCACCCCGGCTAGTGCCATGCCGAGCGTAAAGATGGTCGAAAGCAGGCCGGTGTCGGCGAGGCCGAACCCAAACTCCCTTCGCACATCTGCGGCGATCAGCGGAAAGATCTGCCGGTCCATCGCGTTGAGCGCATAGGAGGCAAGCAGCACAAGAAACATGCCGATCTCCAATGCCGTGACGGGCGCATCGCTGCGCACGTCTCCGGTCAGCGAGCCGGCCGAAGTCGAGGAATTCACGTGTTGTCTCCTTCTCGTCAAGCGAGAGATTTGTTCGAGTTCCTGGCGATGCACGGATCCGGCTATGAGCCCGCGCGCGCTGCCTTATACCAATCGAGGATCTGCTCTCCCGTCAGGAAGGCAACGTCGTCGTGTGCCCGAATGTGCGCCAGCGCCTCCCGGAAATAGCGCAGGCGGTGTGGCGCGCCCATGATGTACGGATGCACGACCAGCGCCATCACCCGGGCTGAGTCCTTCGCATCGGCGTAGAGCTGCTCGAACTGGTCGATAGCGCGGTCGCGATACTCGCTGGCCTTGTGATGCTGGATCAGCATCATCGCTACATCGTTGCACTCCTGTGTGTAGGGCACGTTCACGATACGGCCGCCATCTCGCGTCCTCAGTTCCACGGGCTGATCGTCGAGCACCCAGTCGCACACGTACTCGTAGCCTTGCTCCGCGAGGATGTCAGGCGTGTTCCAGGTCTCGGTGAGCCCCGGTCCAAGCCAGCCGCGGGGGCGCTTCCCGGTGTAGGCGCGAATGGCCTCGGTGGTCTTTGCGATGTCGACCGCTTCGTCGGGCACCTTCTGCATGTTGCGCTGCCCAAAGCCATGGCCGATGAACTCCCAGTTACGTGCCATCGCCGCCTTGGCGATAGGCTCGTAGGCATCGATGGCGGAGCCGTTGATGGCGAGCGTTGCATTGATCCCAAGCCCGTCAATGACGTCCAGCATGCGCCAAAAGCCGACGCGGTTACCGTACTCGTGCCAGGCCCAGTTCGGGATGTCTGGCATCGGCGAACCGCCCGCCGGAGGCGTGAGAACCGTGCGCGGCATGGTCTCGTTGATATCCCATTCCTCAACATTGACGATGACCCAAACGGCCAGGCGCTTGCCATCCGGCAGCGTCAGGGCGGGACGCTCGGAAATGGCCGAAAATGAGATGCGTTCGAGTGGTTTCATGGCGTGTTTCCTTTGACCCGGGACTCAGACGATCTCGACCTGCAAGGGGTCGAGTCCTTCAATTCGGCCGATCAACCTGTCACCGCGCTGCACCGGCCCAACGCCTTCTGGCGTGCCGGTAAAGATCAAGTCCCCAGGAAGCAGGCGGTACTGCCTGGAAAGCTCGCTGACGATTTCATGGACGTTCCAGATCATCTTCTCCAGGACCGAGTGCTGTCGTACGTCACCGTTTACCGCCAGGCTCAGTGCGCCCGAACGGAGATGGCCGACCTTCGCCACGGGATGGATGGGACCGCATGGCGCCGAATGGTCGAATGACTTGCCCAGCTCCCACGGCAGGCCGCGCTTGTTGCATTCGCGTTGGCGGTCACGCCGCGTCATGTCAAGCCCTGCGGCGTAGCCGAAGACATGATCCAATGCAGTATCCGGCGGCACGTCCGCCGCTTCACTGCCGATAGCAACGACGAGTTCAAATTCGAACTGAAAGTCGTCTGTGAACGTCGGATACGGGACGCGTCCATCGGTCACAATGGCATCGGCCGGCTTCTGGAAGAAGAATGGCGGGTCGCGTTCGTCACCCTCCCCCATTTCCCGGATATGGGCAAGATAGTTGCGCCCCACGCAATAGACGCGCCGTACCGGGAAGCGCTGATCGCTGCCGACGATACCAATAAAGGCGGGGGTAACGCTCGGGACCTTCGTCGATTGCACGACGACGCTGTCCGCACTGGCTCTAGGCATAAGGATTGTCTCTGTGTAAGATTATTGAACGGAGTGGCTAGAGTTTAGAGACGCGGTCGTTCGGCCTCAACGCACAGGCTTGCGAAAAGATGCGCAATCCTTACGATCCTTTGCTCCTCACGTTTCCATGCACAGAGCGAATCCCTCGAACGCCCCACTGACGCCCCTCGACCACGAGGGCAAAAAGGGCGCTGTCATCCGGAACTACACCATGGCGGCCCGGGCGCAGAGCGCCTACTTTGGCATCCACGATCAGAGCAACTGTCTGCCGAACCCGGTGCCGCACCGTCACGAGTACTTCCAGATTTACGTCAACACGCTAGGCGAGACCACTCACTACATTGGGGGCCAGCAGCGGCCCATTCGCCCCGGCACCGTGAGTTTCGTCCTGCCGTTTCTGGTTCACTACATTCCGAACGTAGCGGATGGCAAGTTCCACGTAATCAACATCAGCAAAGAGTATTTGCTGCCGTCGCTTAACCTTGATGTCTTCGAGTTGTCGGAAGTGCCGCTCGCGCGCGCGCCAGAGCTTGGTCCCTTCCGCTTTCAGCATTGTCTGGATTTTCAGTTCGATGAACTGGACACCCAGTACCTTCAGGAGCTCTGCGAGCGCATGGCGCAAGAATCCCAGCAATCGCCCAGTGACGATACGGCCAGCAACTTGCTGATCCGCAGCCACTTGCTAAACCTGATTGGCATGGTGTGGCGACGCCACGGTGACAAGATCCGTCTTTGCGAGGGCAACGGGATGTTGCTGCAGTCGTACAAGCAGTCCGTGCTGCGCTGCATTCGGTATATCACCCAAAACCTTTCGCGGGAACTGACCTTGGGCGACGCTGCGCAGGCCAGTCATGTGTCAGCAACACACCTGGCCCACCTGCTGAAGAGTGAAACCGGAAAGACCTTTCTGGAGATCGTGACTGAAAGGCGGATCGAGCGGGCAAAGACTTTGCTGGCTTTCACATCCGCCTCGGCCGCAGAAATCGGGCAAAGCACGGGATTCGGTGAACCAAATAACTTTGCTAGGCGGTTTCGGCAGATCGTAGGTTCGACACCTTTGGCATATCGACGCCAATTCCAAGGCGTGGGCGCGCGAACTTGGGTTGAGTAAGACCACGGCGGTGAGCTGAGGGCTAGCCGATGAGACTGGCATTGTTGGGGCTTTCCACTATTCTTTATTTCAAGCTTCTTATTCGTGATATTTACCTTGTATGTGTACTGCCCTCCGACTGGCCTCAGTATTCCTTGTGCTGCGGAAGCGTATCGGTGATGTCATACCACGACGCCTTGCTGCCGACAAAAACATGACGCTCGGCCTTCACGCCGGGATCGCTATCAAGCGTACCGAGCGGGAATCCGAATACCTCCGGATTGCAGTCAAATCGCGTCAATATGCTTGAGCCACATTCGCTGCAAAATCCCTTGTGCTCGCCAGGCGAGGACTCGTAAAACTTGACGGTGTTCTGCCCCGATACCCATTCCCAATCCCTAATCGCCACCTTGGCTCTCGTGCGGAAGGCCGAGGCATGGAGCTTTCGGCACATCGAACAATGACAATTCAGGACGTCGGTTAGCGGGCCGTGGATTCGGTATTTGATGCGTCCGCAGAGACAACTGCCGTGCTGGGTCATGGGCTTCTCCAGGAAGTGTTGCGATGAATGCCAAATTGGAGAAGATCGTAGGGTGTGCGGAAATTTTGATAAAGTAGCCGCCCATGAATGGATTCTTCATGATTTACGAATAATCGACGATGGATCAGCTGTTCAGCATGCAGGTGTTCTGCCAGATCGTGGACTCGGGGAGCATGGCGCAGGCAGCCCGGGTCCTCGGACTCGCGCCTGCGACGGTGACCGGCGCACTAGCTCGAATAGAAAAACGGCTTGGCGCACGCCTGCTCGACCGGACGACGCGTCGCATCGCCGTGACCGAGGCGGGCAGGCTCTGGTACAAACACGCGAAGCGCATCATTGAACAGTCGCATGAAGCTGAAGATGCGGTCCGGCGCCTTGCGTCGGAACCAAGGGGTGAGCTGCGCGTGACATTACCGTTGGGCGTGGCGCTGACCTTTGTGTACCCGCATCTCCATGAGTTCACGGCACGCTTCCCGAGAATCAGCCTCGATCTCCAGGTTAGCGACCGGATTGTCGACCTTGTCGCCAACGGCTTCGATCTCGCCCTGCGGGCGGGGCGACCGGGGGATTCCGATTTCTCCGCTCGATGCCTCAGCACGTACCGCCGCGTAACATGCGCCAGCCCCGCCTATCTGGCATCTCATGGCGCCCCCCGGCATCCGGCCGAACTGGCACGACATCAGTGCCTGATTTACCGCCATGAACCGCATTCCTCATCTTGGCAGTACCAGGTGGACGGCACAACTATGGCAATTCCGGTAGATGGGCCATTTTCGAGTAACGAATCGCATGCGCTGATTGCATGGGCCAAGGCAGGCAAGGGAATCACCCGGCAGCCCGACTGGCTTGTCGCGCAGGACTTGCTCAGCGGTGGCTTGATTCGGCTGCTGGAAGAGTACGACGAGATTGGTGCGTCTAAGCAGCCGGGAATATATGCGGTGTTTCCGAAACCTCGCAATCACCCGAGGAAGGTCGAGGCTTTCGTGAAGTTTTTTTCTCAAAAGATCGCCTCAGCATCCCACCAGTAGCGTCACAAACGGGGCGAGGGTCGTGCGCCATATATCGAGTGTCTTGCTGGGATCGCAGGCGCCCATCGTTTCCTTGACCGGACGGATGGCTCGGATGACAGCTATCGTCGGCGGTGGCAAGTGGTTTCCTTCGACAAGGATGGCGTTCAACGCCGTATATGCGCCGTCCGCTTCGGCTTCCGTTGCCCGCGCCAGCGCGTCGACACCCATCTGAGGCGCTGGCCGTGTCGACAGGCGTAGAGGCAGGTCAGTGCTAAATCGATAACGCTAAACCGACACCGGGTGATGACAGCATACGCAAAGCTTGTTTCCATCAGCATCTCGGAAGTATGCGCCGTAGAAGTGAGGGTGATACTGGGCTCTTAGGCCAGGAGCGCCTTCGCAATTTGCTCCGTTTGCGAGCGCACGGGCGTATGCCTGGTCAACGGTCTGCCGGTCACGCGCAAGCAATGCCACCATTTGACCATTCCCACCTCGCGCAGCATTGCCGTCATATGGCTTGCCAATAAGGAACAGCGGCCGCGGTGCGTCCGTTGCCATCCACCCTGCCCATGGCGTGTCGCGCTCGCAGAATTTGAGGTTGTGTCCTAGTTCATGCATCAACGCCGAATAAAACTCAAAAGCACGATCGAAGTCGTTAACGCCAAGAAAAATGTGCGAAATCACTTTGCGTCTCCCAGGAAGGTGGCGGCGACGAACATTATCACGGCTGTGAGGTGGCATCGCTCCTAGCCTCCCCACGTCAGCCTCGCCGGTCCGATACCGAAACGCAAAATCGGGGCTAATTAAGCGGCAAGGCGATGTTGTTCTTCTGCGGCAATAGATGGAAACCGTCGCTCAACGTGCGACAGCAACTGGTCATTGAGCACGACCGTCCGGACTGCCTTCCTCCCCGATCCAGGATTTCCGCACCCTTGAGCCAATTGAAATGCCAACGATGGAGAGCGTCGCAACGGCCGCAGCCGGCCATCTGCGGACTCTCGCCCGAGGCTTCACACAGACATCCGAGCGTCAGTTCCCGCCCAGATAGCGGCCCCTCGTGTATGGATCATGTCGGGAGCGTTGTCGGCCGCTTCGGCGCCGGGCTGCGTACCGCCTTCGTCCTGGCTCCCACACCAAGACAGGCGCAACGCCTGGCCGGGACTTTGCGCGCCACCACGGTGATGGCCCCCCTTCACCACTCTGCTCGCCACGGCCCGGATCAAGGACGGCACGGCGGACGAGATGCTCGCGGCGCTGCGGCAGGAGAATGCCGCAGGGCATGCCTGCCAAAAGCGCCGGTGAATCGCCGCTCATAACGCAAGCCGATGGGGTGGCTACAGACCTCCTTTGCGCGGCGCCCGCGCCTCTGTGTCCGAGCAGGCTACGAACTCGGCAGCAACCGTCACAGCTTCTGGGTCAAGCCCACTGCCACCGGCGGCAGCAATGGCCATCCTTCTGACACTCAGCCTAAAAAGGGAACATGGGCGGTTTGTTGTGCCGCATCCGGCATGTTGCGTGAGATTGTGGCACTCGGCAAGCCGGCTCGCGGCCTGTCGATCCGCGCCCCGCCCACCGTCGCGAGGCGACGTCATTCCCGCCCCGCTACCCTATTCTGGTGGCCATCCGGCTGGCTGCACGCCACGAGCCGCGCTGCCCACTGCTCCCCCGCTCAGGTGCCTGGATACAGTCATCCTGATTTCCTAGGATAGATGTGCCCATGTCCCCGCCTTCAAGCCCTCCGCAAGCGCCGCGCCGCCTGTTCGCCAAGCTGGCGCTGCCGCTGGCTGCGCTGGCCGTGGCGGGCGGGGGGCTCTGGTGGGCCACCCGCGACAAGCCGGTGCCCGTCGTCACTGCCCTGGTCGCGCCCGGCCGGGTGGAAGCCTCCGTCTCCAATACCCGCGCAGGCTCGGTCGAAGCCTGCCGCCGCGCCAAGCTGGCGCCGCCCGCCGCCGGGCGCATCGAATCCCTGAATATCCACAAGGGCGACCGCGTGCGGACCGGGCAGGTCCTGCTAACGCTGTGGAACGACGATCTTGCCGCGCGCGAGCGGCTGGCGAAGGAGCAGTCGCGCACGGCGGCAGCGCATGTGGGCGAGGTGTGCGCGCTGGCGCGGCTGGCGGCGTCCGACGCCCGCCGCACACGCGGGCTGGTGGCAAAGGGCTTTGTTTCGCCGCAGGTCATGGAGCGGGCCGATGCCGAGGCCGGATCGCGGCAAGCCGCTTGCGAATCGGCCCGCGCTACCGTCAAGGAAGCCGGCGCCCGCATCGCTGCCGCCCGGGCAGACACGGCGCGCACGGTGCTGGTCGCACCCTTCAGCGGCGTGATCGCCGAAATCAACGGCGAGGTCGGCGAATACCTGACCCCGTCGCCCCCCGGCATCCCGACCTTGCCGGCAGTCGACCTGATCGACGATTCATGCCTCTACGTTTCCGCGCCCATCGACGAGATCGACGCCGCGCGCGTGCGCCTCGGAATGCCGGCCCGCATTACGCTGGATGCCTTCCGCGGCAGGCATTTCGACGGTAAGGTGCGGCGCATCGCACCTTACGTGCTGGCGCTGGAGAAGCAGGCGCGCACGGTCGAGGTCGAGGTGGAACTCGACCGCCGGGCCCCGGCCAGCGAACTGCTAGTCGGCTACAGCGCCGATGTGGAGATCGTCACCGAGGTGCGCGATGGCGTGCTGCGGGCTCCCAGCGCGGCGCTCGACGCCGGCGGCCGCGCGCTGGTGCTGGCCGGGGGCCGCCTGCAGGCGCGGCAGGTGCAGGCCGGGCTGGCCAATCCCGAGTTCACCGAGGTGCGTGGCGGCCTGGCGCGCGGGGACCGGGTGGTCGTCTCGCTTGACCGCAGCGGCGTCAAATCCGGCGCCCGGGCAGTGGAGGAGGAGGCCCCGCGATGATCGAGCTGGAAGGCATCCGCCGCGAATTCGTGCTTGGCGGCGAGACCGTCCACGCGCTGCGCGATGTCAGCCTGCGGGTCGAGCTGGGCGAATACCTGTCGATCATGGGGCCGTCCGGATCGGGCAAGTCCACCTTGCTCAATATCATCGGCCTGCTCGACCGCGCCGCTGCGGGACGCTACCTGCTGGACGGCCGTGACGTGACCGCTCTGAGCGAGAACGAGCTGGCCGCCGTGCGGCGCGAGAAGATGGGCTTCGTGTTCCAGTTGTTCCACCTGGTGCCGCGCCTGACTGCCGCCGGCAATATCGAGTTGCCGATGGTGCTGGCCGGCATCGACCCGGCGCAGCGCCAGCGGCGCGTGGCCGCGCTGCTGGAGGAGTACGGGCTTAGCGAACGCGCCGGGCATCGGCCCGATCAGTTGTCGGGCGGCCAGTGCCAGCGCGTGGCCATCGCCCGTGCGATGGCGATGCAGCCGTCGGTGATTCTCGCCGACGAGCCCACCGGCAATCTCGACCGCCACACCGGCATGGACGTGATGGCCGTGCTCGAAGGGCTGCACACGCGTGGCGGCACGCTGCTGGTGGTCACGCACGACCCCGAGATCGGCCAGCGCGCGCACCGTCGCCTGCGCATGGTGGACGGCGCCATCGTCGAGGACCGCCATGCGTTGCTCTGACGTGCTCGCTTTCACCTGGCAGGTGCTGCGCGGCAACCGCGCCCGCACGCTGCTGATCCTACTGGCGATGGGCATCGGCGTGGCGGCGGTGGTGATCGTCACGGCGCTGGGCGAGGGGGCGCGGCGCTACGTGGTCGACCAGTTCGGCGCGCTCGGCACCAATCTCGTGATCGTGCTGCCGGGGCGCAGCGAGACGGTCGGCGCGGCGCCGGGCATCGTGCTGGGTGCCACCACCCGCGACCTGACACTGGACGACGCGCTGGCGCTGCGCCGCAGCGCCGCCGTACTGCACGTGGCGCCGCTGATCGT
This sequence comes from Cupriavidus sp. L7L, assembly GCF_004353535.1. Taxonomy (NCBI): domain Bacteria; kingdom Pseudomonadati; phylum Pseudomonadota; class Betaproteobacteria; order Burkholderiales; family Burkholderiaceae; genus Cupriavidus; species Cupriavidus sp. L7L. The sequence continues at coordinate 5,590 of NZ_SMNY01000052.1, read as the reverse complement.
CGGCGACGCCGACCTGCATGCCGGTGCACGCCGCCGCGAGGCGCCGGTGCTGGGCTCCACCGCCGAGCTGCTGCCGGTGCGGCATATGGAGCTGGCGCTGGGCAGTTTCCTGCCCGAGGGCGACCTGCACCACGGCCAGCCCGTCTGCGTGATCGGCGCACGCGTGGCCGCCGACCTGTTCGGCAGCCGTCCAGCGCTGGGCGAATGGCTGCGCATCGGCGACCGACGCTTCCGCGTAATCGGGTTGCTGGCTGGACAGGGACAGTCGCTCGGCTTCAATACCGACGAGCTGGTGATTGTGCCGGTCGCGGCCGCACAGGCGCTCTTCAATACCAACTCGCTGTTCCGCATCCTGGTGGAAGCCCGCTCGCGCGCACAGGTGGTCGATGCCCGCGCCGACGCCGAGGCCATCCTGCGCCTGCGCCACGAAGGTGAGCGCGACGTCACGGTGATCACGCAGGATGCGGTGCTGGCGACCTTCGACCGCATCCTTCGCGCGCTGACCCTGGCCGTCAGCGCAATTGCCGCCATCAGCCTCGCCGTGGCGGGCATCCTGATCATGAACGTGATGCTGATCGCGGTGACGCAGCGCCGCCACGAGATCGGCCTGCTGAAGGCCATCGGCGCCACGGCGGGGGAGATCCGACTGCTGTTCCTCAGCGAGGCGGCGCTGATGGCGCTGGCCGGCGCCGCCGCCGGGCTGGCGCTGGGCGGCCTGGGCTGCCTGGCGGTGGGGCGGATCTATCCTTCCATCCCGTTCGCGCCACCGTGGTGGGCGCTCCTGGCGGCGCCAGGCACCGCGCTGGCCACCGCGCTGGCCTTCACGCTCGCGCCGGCCTCACAGGCGGCGCGTCTCGATCCCGTGCAGGCGCTGTCGCGCCGCTGATCACCATGCGCTGGGCCGACCTGCTCCGCTTCACCCTGACCGCGCTGGCGGCGCACCGCCTGCGCACCGCACTGAGCGCGCTGGGCATTGCCATCGGCATCACCGCCGTGATCCTGCTGACCTCGATTGGCGAGGGACTGCACCGCTTCGTGATCGCCGAATTCACGCAGTTCGGCACCAACCTGATCGGGGTGACGCCGGGGCGCACGCAGACCAAGGGCGGGATGGGTTCGCTCGGCTCGATCAACACCGTCCGCCCGCTGAGCATCGACGACGCCGTGGCGCTGCGCCAGGCCCCGCACGTGCGCATGACCAATCCCATGGTGCAGGGTAATGCCGAGGTGGAGTACGGCAGTCTGCGCCGGCGCGTGACGCTCTATGGCGTCGGCGCGGGATTTACCGAGGCGCTGTCGATGCGCGTGGCGAGTGGTCAGTTCCTGCCCGACGACGACCAGCGCGCCGCACGCCCGCTGGCGGTGCTGGGCGCCCGCGTGGCGCGCGAGCTGTTCGGCGCAAAGAGCCCACTGGGGGCGCGCATCCGCGTCGGCGCGCAGCGCTACCGGGTGGTCGGCGTGATGGAGGCCAAGGGGCAGATGCTCGGCTTCGACCTGGACGATACCGTCTACATCCCCGCCGGGCGAGCGCTGGAGCTGTTCAACCGCGAAAGCCTGGTGGAGATCGAGGTGACTTATGACCCGGCCGCGCAGGTGGCCGAGGTGGAGGCGGGGATCAAGCGCTTGCTGCGGGCGCGCCACGGGGCTGAGGATTTCACCGTCACCCCGCAGCAGAAGATGCTGGAGGTGTTCGGCACGGTGCTCGATGCGGTGACTTTCGCGGTGGCGGCCATCGGCGCGGTGTCGCTGGTGGTGGGTGGCGTGGGCATCCTGACCATCCTCACCATCGCGGTATCGGAGCGGACCGCGGAGATCGGCCTGCTGCGCGCGGTCGGCGCCACGCACCGGCAGGTGCTGGCGCTGTTTCTCGCCGAGGCCACCATGCTGGCCGCTATCGGCGGACTGGCCGGGCTGCTAGTGGGCTGGCTGATCGCCGTCGTGCTCGATGTCCTGGTGCCTGCGCTGCCGGTGCGCACGCCGTGGTCCTACGCCGTGGGCGCCGAGGTGGTGGCGGTGGTGGTGGGCCTGGCCGCCGGCGTGCTGCCGGCACGGCGGGCGGCGCGGCTGGAGCCGCAGCAGGCGCTGCGGTCGGAGTGAGGTAGATACTGCCTGCAAATTCCTCTGCAAACTTAAGCCAAATAGAGCTGCATCGACCCGCCAAGCCGCCATAGATGTCACGCTGGGTCGACAGGCCGCAATGGGTCGCTTTGCGACTGTCATCATCCCAGTAGATTTGCACCAGCCCACATGGCTGCATCCTCCAAACTGCGGAAATAGCATCCATTCCTCTTACCTTGACGGTTTGTACAAGCTCGCAAATACGGTTGGCTCCCACTCCCGCGCGGCCAGGAGCATGCCGATTCCCCGACGCTGTTCCAAAGGTACCGATGACGGGCGACTGCAAGGCGAACATTGTGTGGCACTCAGTGAGACGGGTGAGACGCAGATCTGGCGGATGGATGGTCCCCGAATCGCTGATCGCGCCACGGTGGTCGGCTCTACTTCGATTTGATCGTCGTCCGATGAGGTCGACGGACTCATTTGACCGGTTGGCCGATGGCAAGAAGGTTGCCCTCGCAATCTCTGAACCAAGCACCTTTCTCGCCAATGCCACCCTTGGACGGGTAGTTTCCCTGGATCTCGGCGATCCCATTGATGGTCTTGAGACCGGGAAGATCGTATTCTTCGAATGTGACTCCCCGGTGCCGCAGTTCGCTAACGATTGCCTGAATGTCATCGACCTCCCAGGCCATTTGTGTGTGACTGCCAGAGGCCGATCCAGCCGACTCGAAAAGTACGAAGTAGCTGTTGCCGCATTTGTAGCGGAGGCCGCCAGGCCGTTCCTCTACCGGCTCAAGACCAAGCTTGCTCGAGTAGAAGCTTCTCGCTCGTGCGAGGTCTTGTGCAGGAATCCTGGTCGCGACGTCACTGTTTTGGAGCATGGGAAACTCTCCTGTGTAGGGGTGGAGGCATAAGTCCAGCTTAGGCGTGTGCCGGACGTTAATGAAATGGGGCGCTTCATGACGGTACTAGTATTGGGATTGTTCATTTTCCTGGGCGCGCACTCGGTGCGCATGGTTGCTGACTCATGGCGCACCGCGCAGATTGCCAAGCTCGGCCCGCGTCGCTGGAAAGGCTTGTTCACCCTGGTTTCGATTGCCGGCCTGGCGGTGGTTGTCTGGGGCTACGGCCTGGCCAGCGCGCATCCTGTGATGGTCTGGACGCCACCGGCGTGGGGGCGGCACTTTGCGGCATTTCTCACAATCCCGGCCTTCGTGCTGATTGCGGCGGCATACGTGCCTGGCAACCGCATCAAGGCTGCGCTCGGCCATCCGATGCTGGCAGGCGTGCAGGCCTGGGCCCTGGCGCACCTGCTTGCCAACGGAACACTCGCCGCAGTAGTGCTGTTTGGCGCGTTCCTGGCGTGGGCGGCGGCAGATTTCGTGTCAGCGCGCCGTCGGGACCGGGAAGCAAGAACCAGCTACCCAGCCGGGACACCTGCGCGTGATGCAATAGTGACAGTCGCCGGACTAGCGGCCTGGGCGTTGTTCGGATTCATGCTTCATGAACGGATGACCACCGTGCGGGCGTTCGCGTAAGCAGAACATCTGGCAGTTAGGATGGCTTTTCATCCAGAAGCTGACAAGCCCGCCTTGGTTCTATACGCTGTGAAGCGTCGGATACATCAGGGACGGAGCGTGAGTTCACCTCAACCAATGAACGAGCAAGCGCCATCTGCATTGAGGATCGTCCTTACCAGCATCGAGCGAGTCCTTCCGCCACATATCCGCGCGACGCTTCGGCCTCCGGCTGAGGCGGGAGACCTGGCTGGGCTTGTCTCATCCGTCCCAGAAGTTGGCCAACTGCCAGCCGACGTGTGCGTGCTGTTCTCTTGGCACGATGGGCAGCCATGGAACTCACCGCTCAGTCGAAAGGACAATCGGCGGCTGCTCTCGGTAAGCGAAATAGGGAGGGAATGTTCGTTCTTTGCAGATCCGACGTCCGACTTCATGGAGCCATGGAGCCCCTTGTGGTTGCCCGTTCTAACCAACGACTTGGGAGACTTCGTTGTGTATGAAACTGCGGGTCCGTCGAGGGGCAAGCTGCTGCACTACTGGCATGACGATCAATCGAGAAGCGTCGCATATTTGTCCCTTCAGGAATGGGCCGTGGAACTGCTTCGTGAGCATGAACAATCCGAACCGTGACCCCGCCGCCGAGCGGATAACTTCAAGCCGGTTGCGCTATCTGGAAGTCGCGGTTCCTGCCGAATGTTGAGCGGCACAGGGAGAAGGCCGATGTTGAAATGGTTCAAAAAGCTCGGCGCACCCAGCGTCGGGCCTGATTACAGGCACGTCGATTCGCGCGGGAAAGCTGAAGACTTATGTAAGCGAGGAGAGCTCATGAAGCTAGTGCTCATGCCTCTCGAGTTCGGGGGCGAGGATATTCTTCCGAACACAGTGTACGTGCCGGCTCATGCCGCTGAATCGAAGGCTCGGATCGATCAGCGCACCGTCGTGCCACTCGCTCAGAAAGGGCAGATTCGCCGCTACTCAGCCACCCCGGAGTACGAGGGCAAGAGTTTTATTCCAAGCATGATCCGGATTTCGGCCAGCGATCCGGGTCACTTCGAGGCAAGCGTTGCGGTTTGGGGAAAGGCACTACAGGAACCCGAGGCACCGCCACAGCCTGAAGCACCGCTGCCGGAGTTCGCTCCGGCAGCAGCGTCCCTTGACGGTTTGGAGCCCGAAGACGTGGTTCGTGCTTTCATCGCTGACTATGAAAGATGGAACGATTTCGTTAATCAGGCAAACGCGCAGGATACTTTCCAAGGTATCGATGCTGCGGAATCCGCTTACAACGCGCTGATCTCAAAATATTGCCCGCCGGGGCATCGCCCACAGCCCGTGTCATTCGGCGACGACTGTTCACACGACAATCGCGAGGCAATCCTCGACACCGAATTCGGCGCGGTGAACGCTTGTATAGTAAGGACGCGCCACACCAAGACGAAGCATAACGTGACTTTCACCGCTGATTACGAGTATCACCTTCACGAAGCAGGTTCCGTGGTTCCTGACGAGCATTCTCTACGTTGACGCCGAAGGCAAGTATGAGGGGCTCTAGGCGCGAACCCAACGCGCTCCACTCGACGGGCCTCGCCCTGCGGGCTCGGCCTTCCTTTGCATCCCCCGGCGCCGGTGCGCGCGGGATTACGTGTCCCCGCAACTGGCCAAGGACGACGGAAACGCAATGGCTGTAGTCGGTAGAGTCGAGATGTGGCGCGGTGGCGTTAGGTTCGGTTTGTCTGTTGCCGCCCCTTTCGTCTGGCGGTGCCCTAGTAGCCTTGCCTTAACTCCGTTGAGGTAGCCTGATCGAGGCGGACACGCTTGGTCCTTAGATTAAGATCGTGGATCAGGAGTGTGCACAGATGAGCAAGGCAAGACAGACGTACGGGGAAGAGTTTCAGGCAGAGGCCGTGAGACTGGTGCTGGAGCAGGGACTGACGCTGCAGTCGGCCGCGCAGCGCCTGGGGATTCCGAAGGGCACGTTGACGAATTGGGTGTCGAAAGCCAAGGCGCCTGGAACA
>NZ_SMNY01000051.1:0-54873 GCF_004353535.1 Cupriavidus sp. L7L | reverse complement strand
CATTTCAGGAAAAACGCTGTTATAGTTACCTTCTTTGCTGCTGACGCCCAGCGACGGCAAGCAAAAACAAATCGGGGTGTAGCTTAGCCTGGTAGAGCGCTACGTTCGGGACGTAGAGGCCGGAGGTTCGAATCCTCTCACCCCGACCAGATTAAAAAAAAAAAAGCCGAATCAACGAAAGTTGATTCGGCTTTTTGTCTTTCTGCCCTCCCGATCCTCATGGCCACCCCTGCCCCCGCGCAAGTAGGGTTGCGCCCGTGTCGCGCAAACGCCAACACGTCCCGCCGTCGCCTTTACAAAAAGTGACCCCAGCGGCAAACTGCCCCGATCCCAGGACGTGAACCGTATCGTCCGTCCGTGGCCGGCGGCCACTGTCCAACCACTGCGCACCTGTCATGACACTCGGACTTGCCCTGGCCCAGAGCCGGCGTATCGCGCCCGCCCTGCTTGCTCAGCTGGAGCAGGCCGCCCGTGAAAAGCAGTCGCAGCTGATCGACGAGATCGTCGGCAGCGGCACCATGAGCGCGCACGACCTGGCGGTGTTTGCCGCGGACAAGTACCAGCTGCCGCTGCTCGACCTGAACCAGTACAACCTGACCAAGGTGCCGCCGGGGCTGGCGGGCAACCGCGAATTCCATGCGCACCGCCTGCTGCCGCTGGGCCGCCGCGAAAACCGGCTGGTGCTCGGGCTGTCCGATCCGTCCAACCAGGCCGGCCTGGACGCGATCAAGGAAAAGTACAAGGTGCCGGTCGAAGCGGTGGTGGTCGAGCACGACAAGCTGATGAAGCACGTGCGCTCCGCCGGCGAGGCGCTGGGCACGCTGAAGAACATCTCGCCGGTGCAGGCCGAGCGCAAGATGATCGAGTACGACCCGGTGGCGGCCGCCGGCGCGCAGCGCAACCGCACTGCCGCCGATGCCATCGACGACGCGCCCGTGGTGCGCTTCCTGCAGAAGCTGCTGACCGAAGCCTTCCACCGCGGCGCGTCCGACCTGCATTTCGAGCCGTTCGAGACCTTCTACCGGATCCGCTTCCGCGTGGACGGCGTGTTGCAGGAGGTGGCAAGGCCGCCGCTGGATATCCGCGACAAGATTGCCACCCGCATCAAGGTCCTGTCCCGGCTGGATATTTCTGAAAAGCGCGTGCCGCAGGACGGCCGCATGAAGCTGCTGATCGCGCTGCCCAAGGATCCGAAGGACAACAAGGACAGCAAGGACGCGAAGGATCCCAAGGACAAGGACGCCAGGGAAACGGTCGAGAAAGCCGTCGATTTCCGCGTCTCGACGCTGCCGACGCTGTTCGGCGAGAAGATCGTGATGCGGATCCTGGAATCGTCGACCGACAAGCTCGACATCGACCAGCTCGGCTACGAGGCGCAACAGAAGGCGCTGCTGCTGGACGTCATCAAGCGTCCGTACGGCATGGTGCTGGTGACCGGCCCCACCGGCAGCGGCAAGACGGTGTCGCTGTACACCTTCCTGAACCTGCTGAACCAGGGCGACATCAATATCTCGACCGCAGAGGACCCGGCCGAAATCCAGCTGCCCGGCATCAACCAGGTCAACGTCAACGACAAGGCCGGCCTGACCTTTGCCGCGGCGCTGCGTTCGTTCCTGCGGCAGGATCCGGACGTCATCATGGTCGGCGAAATCCGCGACCTGGAAACCGCCGATATCTCGATCAAGGCCGCGCAGACCGGCCACCTGGTGCTGTCGACGCTGCACACCAATGACGCCCCCACCACGCTGACGCGGCTGATGAACATGGGGGTGGCGCCGTTCAACATCGCTTCCAGCGTGCTGATGATCACGGCGCAGCGGCTGGCGCGGCGGCTGTGCACCTGCAAGCGCGCCGGCGAGCTGCCGCGCGAGACGCTGCTGGACGCCGGCTTCCGCGAACACGACCTGGACGGCAGCTGGCAGCCCTACCATCCGGTCGGGTGCGAGCGCTGCAACGGCAGCGGCTACAAGGGCCGCTGCGGTATCTACCAGGTCATGCCGATCACCGAGGCCATGCAGCAGATCATCCTGTCGCACGGCACCGCCCTGCAGATCGCCGAGCAGGCGCGCAAGGATGGCGTGCTATCGTTGCGCGAAGCCGGGCTGCTGAAGGTCAGGGCGGGCGTCACGTCACTCGAAGAGGTGCTGGCGACCACGAATACGTAGCAACTGAGTCAAGTCACAACGTAAATACAAGACGTACCAGAAACGTCATTTACACCGGGGGTCAACAACATGGCGACGCGCGCACCAGCGGCGGGCGCCCGGACGGCAGCACCGTCGCGGGCAAAATCAGGCAAGGGGCGCAAGGCCCCCACCCAGTACATCTTCGAATGGGAAGGCAAGGACCGCAAGGGCAAGACCTTCACCGGCGAGCTGCGCGCGGAGAGCCAGGCCGAGGTCACCGCCACGCTGCGCAAGCAGGGCCTGACCATCGTCAAGCTCAAGAAGCGCAAGGCCGCGCGCGGGCGCAAGATCACCGAGAAGGACATCGCCTACTTCACCCGGCAGCTGTCGACCATGCTCAAGGCGGGGATTCCGCTGCTGCAGTCGATCGACATCATCGCGCGCGGGCACGCCAATCCCAACTTTACCCAGCTGCTGTCCGAGATCCGCTTCGATATCGAATCGGGCAGCAGCATGGCGGCGGCATTCCGGCGACAGCCGAAGTACTTCGACACGCTCTACTGCAACCTGATCGATGCCGGCGAACAGGGCGGTATCCTCGATGCGTTGCTGGAGCGCCTGTCGCTCTACATGGAAAAGACCATCGCGCTGAAGGGCCAGATCAAGTCGGCGATGATCTATCCGATCGCGGTGCTGACGGTGGCCTTTGCCGTCACCGTGATCCTGATGCTGTTCGTGATCCCGGCGTTCAAGGGCGTGTTCTCCAGCTTCGGCGCCAACCTGCCCGCACCAACGCTGCTGGTGATCGCGATCTCGGACTTTTTCGTGCAGTACTGGTACCTGGTCATCGGCGCGCCGGTGGCCGGCATCACGTTCTACCTGCGGGCGCGCAAGAAGTCGGAGAAGGTGCAGCGCTGGTCCGACCGCGCGCTGCTGAAGCTGCCGATCTTCGGCAGCCTGTTCCGCAAGGCGGTGATTGCGCGCTGGACGCGTACGCTGGCGACCATGTTCGCCGCCGGCACGCCGCTGGTGGAGTCGATGGAGTCGGTGGCGGGCGCCGCCGGCAACTGGGTCTACTACGACGCCACGCGCGAGATCGAACAGTCGGTGCGCATCGGTACCAGCCTGACCAACGCCATGCAGGCCACGCACGTGTTCGACAACATGGTGCTGCAGATGACGCAGATCGGTGAAGAATCCGGCGCGCTCGACAACATGCTGCTGAAGGTGGCCGAGTTCTACGAGCGCGAGGTCGACGACGCGGTGGCCGCCATCTCCAGCCTGATCGAACCGATCATCATCGTGGTGCTGGGCGTGCTGATCGGCGGCATGGTGGTGGCGATGTACCTGCCGATCTTCAAGCTGGGACAGGTGGTGTAAGCGATGGCGCTGGCGTATTCCGTTTCGCCGTTTCCCGCCGGCAGCGGGCAATTGCTGCAGGCACTGGCGGCGCTGCCGCCTGCCTTCATGGTGGCGGTGACGGCCGTGCTGGGCCTGGTGGTGGGCAGTTTCCTCAACGTGGTGATCCACCGGCTGCCGCGCATGATGGAGCGCGAGGAAGCCAACTATATCGCCGAGCTGCGCGGCGATCCGCTGCCCTACCCCGCCCGCTACAACCTGATGGTGCCGCGCTCGGCCTGTCCGCACTGCGGCCACGCGATCGCGCCCTGGGAAAACGTGCCGGTGCTGAGTTGGCTGGCGCTGCGCGGGCGCTGCTCGGCCTGCAAGACCCGGATCAGTGCGCGCTATCCGCTGGTGGAGCTGGCCTGCGGCGTGCTGAGCGGGCTGGTGGCGTGGCGCTTCGGCCCTGGCGTGCAGGCATTGGCGGCGCTGGTGCTGGTCTGGGCGCTGCTGGCGCTGACCCTGATCGATGCCGACACCCAGCTGCTGCCGGACCAGATCACGCTGCCGCTGCTGTGGCTGGGACTGGTGCTGAACCTGGGCGGGTTGTTCGTGCCGCTGGCCGATGCCGTGATCGGTGCCGCCGCCGGCTACCTGGTGCTGTGGGCGGCGTACTGGCTGTTCCGGCTGGTGCGTGGCAAGGAAGGCATGGGTTTCGGCGACTTCAAGCTGATGGCGGCACTCGGCGCGTGGTTTGGCTGGCAGGCGCTGCCGGCGCTGGTGCTGCTGTCATCGGTGGCCGGCGTGGTGTTCGGGCTGGCCAGCATCGCGCTGCGCCGGCAGGATCGCGACACGCCCTTCCCCTTCGGCCCCTTTATCGCGCTGGCGGGCCTGGTGGTGCTGGTGTTCGGCTCCGGTGTGCTGCCGCTGACCGTACTGCCGTGAAGCTGGTATTGTGACGGCAACATCGTCAACTGGCCTTCACGGCATCCCCACATGCTGGAAATCGGACTGACCGGCGGCATCGGCAGCGGCAAGACCCGCGTGGCCGACATGTTCGCCGCGCGCGGCGCCGCGATCATCGATACCGACCTGCTCGCCCATCAGATCACCGCCCCGGGCGGGCGTGCCATCCCGGCGCTGGTCGAGGCCTTCGGGACCGAATGCCTGCGCCCTGACGGCGCCATGGATCGCGACGCGATGCGCGCGCTGGTGTTCGCCGACCCGGCCGCCAAGGCGCGCCTCGAAGGCATCACCCATCCGCTGATCCGCGCGCTGACCAACGAGCATGCGCAAGCGGTCCGCGACGCCGGCGAGCATCCTTACCTGATCTACGTGGTGCCGCTGCTGGTCGAGTCCGGCTCATGGCGCGAGCGCGTGGGCCGGGTGCTGGTGGTCGACTGCACGGAAGACACCCAGGTGGCGCGCGTGATGGCGCGCAACGGCTTCAGCCGCGAACAGGTGCAGGCGATCATGGCCAGGCAGGCAACGCGGCGCGCGCGGCTGGCATGTGCCGACGACGTCATCGACAACGACGGGCCGGTCGATGCGCTGGTGGCACAGGTGGACCGCCTCGACCGCTATTACCGCGAACTGTCGGCGTCCGGAAAGGTCCATCCCGAAGCTGGCGCATGATGCGCGGGCACGGCCCGGCGGCACGCGGCGAACGCGCGTCCGACATTGTCCTCGGCCCGGGTCTCGCATAGAATGCGCTGGAACATGCCGGGAAATCGCCGCATACTGCGGGCATTGGACACCGCGGATCACTCCGACACAGTCCACCCAGCCCCTTCCGGCGTTCCCCGGGCCACATTCCGCACCGGGCCTGCTCCTCACAGGGGCCCGCCCGGCGCCCTGCACGGACATAGCACTTGATTCTGTACGAATACCCTTTCAACGAACGCATCAGGACACTCCTGCGCCTGGAGGACCTGTTCGATCGGCTGGAATACTTCCTCGGCCAGGATCATCCCCAGCAGCACCATGTCGCGCTGACCACGCTGTTCGAGATCATCGACGTAGCCGGCCGCGCCGACCTCAAGACCGACCTGATCAAGGAACTGGAACGCCAGCGCCAGGCGCTGGCGCCGCTGCGCGCCAACCCGCAGATCGACCAGGAAGCGCTGGACAGCGTGATCGGCGAGATCGAGCAGGGCATCACCATGCTCAACCAGACCGTGGGCAAGGCCGGGCAGCTGCTGACCGACAACGAGTGGCTGACCAGCATCCGCAGCCGTGCCATCATTCCCGGCGGCACCTGCGAGTTCGACCTGCCTGCCTACTACGCGTGGCAGCATCGCCCCGCTGAGGATCGCCGCGCCGATATCCTGAAGTGGGCGCGCCCGCTGGTGTCGCTGCGCATGGGCACCACCATCGTGCTGCGCCTGCTGCGCGAAGCCGGCCAGAGCGGCAAGGTCATCGCCACCGGCGGCAGCTACCAGCAGATGCTGTCCGGGCGCAGCTACCAGTTGATGCAGGTGTGGCTGGATGACTCGCTGCTGGCCTTCATCCCGGAAATGAGCGCGAACAAGTACATGCTGTGGGTGCGTTTCACGCAGCAGGACGGCGACCTGCGGCCGCGCTCGGTCGATGCCGATATCCCGTTCCTGCTGAAACTCTGCAATTTCTGAAGCCTGAGTCTGAAGCCATGCCCGCTGTAGTCAAATGCCCCACCTGCGGCACCGAGGTGGCCTGGGTGCCCGACAACAAGTTCCGCCCGTTCTGTTCCGAGCGCTGCAAGCAGATCGACCTCGGCGCCTGGGCGTCCGAAAAGTACGTAATTGGCGGCAAGCCGGGCGAGACGCCCTCGCCTGACCTGCCCGGCGACGAGGACGACTGACGTAATCGCCTCCGCCGCACAGTCCGCTCAGTGCGCCGCCGCCAGTACGCGGCGGTAGAACCCCACGCACACCAGCACGAAGACCGCCAGGCCCAGCCACACGCCGTCGATCGGCGCAATCACGGGCGCCGCGGGGCGCGGGTAGGTCAGGCAGGGCCGGCCCGGGGTCTGTGCCCTAGGCTTCTTCGCCCAGCCATTCGACCACCGGAATGGTGGCCGGCAGCAGCGGCGCGACCGTCACGGGCACCGTCTGCCAGGAAAAGGCCTGGCCTTCGCGGCCGACCGGGTCACCGCGCCAGGCAGTGACCTTGCAGAAATGCAGCCGCACATAGGCGTGCGGGTAGTCGTGCTCGAGCACATGCCAGCGCTCGCACGCGGTAATGTCCAGCCCCAGCTCCTCATGCAGCTCGCGGGCGAGCGCGGCTTCCACGGTCTCCCCTGGCTCGAGCTTGCCGCCGGGGAATTCCCAGTAGCCCTCGTACGGCTTGCCCGCGGGGCGCTGCGCCAGCAGGAAGCGGCCATCCGGCTGCACCATCACGCCGACGGCGACTTCGGTGACCTTGCGCGGCGGGTTGCCGGCGGTCTCCGCGGGCTTGTCCATGGCCGCGCTCATGCCTTGTCGTTCCCCGGCACGTCGGCGATGTACGGCTGGCCATGCTTGCCGCCCCAGTCGCGCGCGAACTGCCACGCCACGCGGCCCGAGCGCGAGCCGCGCTCCAGCGCCCACACCAGCGCGTCGCCGCGCGCGGCGGCGATGTCTTCGTCGGTGCAGCCGAAGTGCCTGAGCCAGTGGCCGACGATCGCCAGGTACTCGTCCTGCTTGGGCGGGTAGAACGACAGCCACAGCCCGAAGCGCTCGGACAGCGAGATCTTCTCTTCGACCACTTCGCCAGGATGAATCTCGCCGTCGTCGGTGTGGCGGTAGGTTTCGTTGTCCTTCATGTACTCCGGCAGCAGGTGCCGGCGGTTGGACGTGGCGTAGATCAGCACGTTGTCCGACTGCGCCGCGACCGAGCCGTCCAGCGCCGACTTCAGCGACTTGTAGCCCGACTCGCCTTCCTCGAACGACAGGTCGTCGCAGAAGATGACAAAGCGCTCGGGCCGGGTCGAGACCAGCTCGACGATATCGCCGAGGTCGCCCAGGTCATCCTTGTCGACCTCCACCAGCCGCAGGCCGTCCTTGACGAAGGCATTCAGGCAGGCCTTGATCAGCGACGACTTGCCGGTGCCGCGCGCGCCGGTCAGCAGCACGTTGTTGGCCGGCAGCCTGTTCACGAACTGGCGCGTGTTGGCGACGATGGCGTCCTTCTGGCGCTCGATGTTCTTCAGGTCGTCCAGGTGGATTGGCGGCAGCTGGCGCACCGGCTGCAGGTAGCCGATATTGCCGAACAGGCTCTGGCGCTTGCGCCAGCGGAACGCTACCGCCTCCTGCCAGTCCGCGTCGTTCAGTTGCGGCGGCAGCCATTGTTCGAGGCGTGAGAGGAAGTTGTCGAGGCGGGCAGCGAGGTCGGACATGGCGGGGCGGAGAATGGATTCTTGCGCCCTGCCCGCGTGCGCGGGCAGGATGGAACGGGCTCAGGAACGGTAGTCGGCGTTGATCGACACGTAGTCGTGCGACAGGTCGCAGGTCCACACCGTGGCTTCGGCATTGCCGCGGCCCAGCGCGATGCGCACCGTGATCTCGGCCTGCTTCATCACGCGCTGGCCGTCTTCCTCGCGATAGTCGGGATTGCGGCCGCCGTCGCGGGCGACCCAGACATCGTCCAGCCACAGGTTGACGCGGCCGACATCGAGGTCGTCCACGCCGGCGTAGCCCACCGCGGCCAGGATGCGGCCCAGGTTGGGGTCCGAGGCGTAGAACGCAGTCTTGACCAGCGGCGAATGCGCGACCGCATAGGCGATCTGGCGGCACTCGGCCACGTCCTTGCCGCCTTCGACGCGGATGGTCATCAGCTTGGTCGCGCCTTCGCCGTCGCGCACGATCATCTGCGCCAGCTCTTGCGCCAGGCCGGTCACGGCATCGCGCAGCGCTTCGAAGGCCGGGCCTTCGGCACGGTCGACCACGGCACCGGACTTGCCCGAGGCGATCAGCACGAACGAATCGTTGGTCGAGGTATCGCCGTCGATGGTGATGCTGTTGAACGAGTGATCGGCGGCGTGCGTCACCAGTCCCTGCAGCACCGGCTGCGCCACTGCGGCGTCCATGGCGATAAAGCCCAGCATGGTCGCCATGTTCGGGCGGATCATGCCGGCGCCCTTGCTGATGCCCGACAGCGTCACGGTCTTGCCGTCGATCTGCGCCGTGCGCGACGCGACCTTGGGCTGCGTGTCGGTGGTCATGATGGCTTCCGCCGCGGCCAGCCAGTTGTCGGCCCTGGCATTGGCGATGGCGGCAGGCAGCCCTGCCAGCAGGCGGTCCATCGGCAACTGCTCGAGGATCACGCCGGTCGAGAACGGCAGCACCTGGTCGGCGCTGATGCCCAGCTGCGCGGCCAGCGCGTCGCAGGTGGCGCGGGCATTGGCCAGGCCCTGCTCGCCGGTACCGGCGTTGGCATTGCCGGTGTTGACCACCAGGGCGCGGATGCCCTTGCCCGACTTGTCCGCGGCAGCAAGGTGCTCCCGGCACACCTGCACCGGCGCGGCGCAGAAGCGGTTGCTGGTGAAGACGCCGGCCACGGTGCTGCCTTCGGCCACTCGCACCACCAGCACGTCCTTGCGGTTGGCCTTGCGGATGCCCGCCTCGGCCCAGCCGAGCTCCACGCCGGCGACGGATTTCAGGTTCTCTGCCTGGGGCAGCGGAAGATTGACGGGCATGTAGGACTCCTCGATGTTCCTGCTCGCGACTTGCTTGTCATCAGACGAACATGCCCGCGAGGGGCGGGCATGTTCGTTTCCTGTTGCGTCACGCCCCGCGCTGCGGGACCGACGTCATACCGGGCACCCGGCGCGGCTCAGTTCAGCTGAGCTTGCCGTGGCACTGCTTGAACTTCTTGCCCGAGCCGCACGGGCACGGATCGTTGCGGCCGACCTTGGGCATGCCCGCCAGCGCCAGTTCGGCGGCGGCCATGGCAGTGCCGGTGCGCTGCGACGGCGCTTCCTCGACCGGCTCGCGGCCTTCGGCGAACTCGTCGTGCTTGTACTGCACGTTCTCCAGGTGCGACAGGCCTTCCTCGATCTCCTCGGAAGCCTGTTCCAGTTCCTCCGGCGACTGGATCTGCACGTTGAAGGTCACGCGGGTGACTTCGTTCTTGATCACGTCCAGCAGGCGCGCGAACAGCTCGAACGACTCGCGCTTGTACTCCTGCTTGGGATCCTTCTGCGCATAGCCGCGCAGGTGGATGCCCTGGCGCAGGTGGTCCAGCGCGGCCAGGTGTTCGCGCCAGTGCGTGTCGATGCTCTGCAGCATGACCGAGCGCTCGAAGCCGGCGAACGACTCGCGGCCGACCATCGCGACCTTGCCGTCGTAGCGTTCGGTCGCCGCCTTCATGATCAGGTTGAGCAGCTCTTCGTCCTCGATACTCTGCGCGCCCTCGATGGTCTGCGCCAGCGGCACTTCCAGGCCCCAGTCCTCGCGCAGGCGCGCTTCCAGGCCGGCGATGTTCCACTGCTCTTCCATGGTGTCGGCCGGCACGTGGTCGCGGAACAGCTCGACCAGCACGCTTTCGCGCAGGTTGGCGACCATCTCGCCGACGTCATTGGCCTCGAGCACGTCGTTGCGCAGCTTGTAGATTTCCTTGCGCTGGTCGTTGGCGACGTCGTCGTACTGCAGCAGCTGCTTGCGGATGTCGAAGTTGCGGCCTTCCACCTTGCGCTGCGCCGATTCGATCGAGCGCGTGACGATGCCGGCCTCGATCGGCTCGCCTTCGGGCATCTTCAGGCGCTCCATGATCGCGCGCACGCGGTCGCCGGCAAAGATGCGCAGCAGCTGGTCGTCCAGCGACAGGTAGAAGCGCGACGAACCCGGGTCGCCCTGGCGGCCGGCGCGGCCGCGCAGCTGGTTGTCGATACGGCGCGATTCATGGCGCTCGGTGCCGACGATATGCAGGCCGCCGGCAGCCTTGACCTGCTCGTGCAGCGAATGCCATTCGTCCTCGAGCTGCTTGATGCGCGCGGCCTTGTCGGCGTCGGACAGGTTCGGGTCCGCTTCGATAAAGCCCGACTGCTTTTCCACGTTGCCGCCCAGCACGATGTCGGTACCGCGACCGGCCATGTTGGTGGCGATGGTGATCATCTTGGGACGGCCGGCCTGCGCCACGATCTCGGCTTCGCGGGCGTGCTGCTTGGCGTTGAGCACCTGGTGCGGCAGCTGTTCGCGCTCGAGCAGGCCCGACAGGTATTCAGAAGTCTCGATCGAGGTGGTACCCACCAGCACCGGCTGGCCGCGCTCGTAGCAGTCGCGGATATCGCGCACCACGGCGTCGTAGCGCTCCTTGCCGGTCTTGTAGATCTGGTCCTGCTGGTCCTTGCGCTGGGCCGGGCGGTTGGTCGGGATCACCACCACTTCGAGGCCATAGATCTCCTGGAACTCGTACGCCTCGGTATCGGCCGTGCCGGTCATGCCGGCCAGCTTGGTGTACATGCGGAAGTAGTTCTGGAAGGTGATGGTCGCCAGCGTCTGGTTCTCTTGCTGGACGGTCACGCCTTCCTTGGCCTCGACGGCCTGGTGCAGGCCGTCGGACCAGCGCCGGCCGGTCATCAGGCGGCCGGTGAATTCGTCGACGATCACGACTTCGTCGTTCTGCACCACGTAGTGCTGGTCGCGATGGAACAGGCTGTGCGCGCGCAGGGCGGCGTACAGGTGGTGCATCAGCGTGATGTTCTGCGGCGCGTACAGCGACTCGCCCTCGCCGATCAGGCCCTGCTGCGCCAGGATTTCTTCGGCCTTCTCGTGGCCGGCCTCGGTCAGGTAGACCTGGTGGCCCTTCTCGTCGACGTAGTAGTCGCCCGGCTTCTCGACGCCGGTGCCGTCGGCCTTCTCTTCGCCGATCTGGCGCTCGAGCAGCCTGGGGATGCCGTTCATGCGCTGGTACAGGTCGGTCTGGTTCTCGGCCTGGCCCGAGATGATCAGCGGGGTGCGCGCCTCGTCGATCAGGATCGAGTCCACTTCATCGACGATGGCGTAGTTCAGCGGCCGCTGCACCCGCTGCGACGGGTCGTAGACCATGTTGTCGCGCAGGTAGTCGAAGCCGAACTCGTTGTTGGTGCCGTAGGTGATGTCGGCGTTGTACGCAGCCTGCTTCTCGTCATGCGCCATCTGCGACAGGTTCACACCCACCGACAGGCCCAGGTAGTTGTACAGGCGGCCCATCCACTCGGCATCGCGCTGCGCCAGGTAGTCGTTGACCGTCACCACGTGCACGCCCTTGCCGGTGATGGCATTCAGGTACACGGCCAGCGTCGCGGTCAGCGTCTTGCCCTCGCCGGTGCGCATTTCGGCGATCTTGTTGTCGTTCAGCACCATGCCGCCGATCAGCTGCACGTCGAAGTGGCGCATCTTCATGACGCGCTTGCTGGCCTCGCGGCACACGGCGAAAGCCTCGGGCAGCAGCGCTTCGAGCGACTCGCCGCCGGCGTGGCGCTGCCGGAAGGTCTCGGTCATGCCGCGCAGGTCGTCGTCCGAGAGTTGCTCGAACTTCGGCTCCAGCGCATTGATCTGCGCCACCGTGCGGCGGTATTGTTTGATCAGCCGCTCATTGCGGCTGCCGAAGACTTTCTTGAGAAGGCCCGTGATCATCGATTGCTTTCACCTGCGCGGGACCGGATTGACGCCCCTGGTAAGCGGGCTCCCCGGCGGCCGGGCGAGGAATGGATAGATTGGCGCGAAACGCCGAGTTTATCATGTGCCGGGGTCACGGCCGGAACGCGCGCCGGGCCTTGCCGTGCAAGGCTGCGAATGCCAGACACCGGCCAGCGCGGGCCGACCCCGCCCCCTGCCTGCAGCAGTTTGGGGCGGGTGCGGGTGCTTCAATCCTTTCCGCCCCGGGCAGCCCCGCCGCCCCTTGCTAGAATGCAGCCATGCGCCGCTTCACCCACCACGCCCTGCAGACCGCTGCCGCCAAGCCGCTCAATGACTGGCTGGCCAAGTCCGGCCCGGTTTCCGGGCTGATGCAGACCGCGCGCCAGCTGTCCGTGCTGGAGGCCGAAGTGCTGTCGCTGCTGCCCCCCGGCATGCGCGCCGGCATTGCCGTGGCCGGGGTCAAGCGCGACGCCGTCGACGCAAACGGCCAGGTGCTGCTGTTGCTGGCGGCACACGGCGCGGCCGCGGCGCGGGTGCGGCAGGTGGTGCCGACGCTGCTGGGACGGCTGCAGCAGCGCGGCTCGCAGATCACCGCGATCCGGGTGCGGGTGCAGCCCGAGGTGCAGCGCCACGCGGACTGGGACACCGGTCCGGTCGAGCGCAAGCGCACCAGCGGGCAGATGACGCCGACCGGCCTTGCCAGCCTGGACCAGCTCGCGCGCACGCTGCCCGATTCGCCGCTGCGCGACGCGCTCAAGACGCTGCTCTCGCATCACCGCTGAGCGGCCGACGGCGATTTCCGGACAAACAAGAAAGCCGACCCCCGGGTCGGCTTTCTCGTTGCGTGGCGGACAGGTGGCCCGGCTCAGGCAAAGGCCGGCTGCGCCTGCGGCAGGAAGGCAGCGGGCGCTTCCTCGACACGGTCGAAGGTGACCAGTTCATAGGCCTCCTGGTCCGCCAGCAGCGCGCGCAGCAGCTGGTTGTTCAGGCCGTGGCCCGACTTGTGCGCGACATAGGACCCGATCAGCGGATGGCCGACCACATACAGGTCGCCGATGGCATCGAGGATCTTGTGGCGCACGAATTCATCGCCATAGCGCAGTTCCTCGTTGTTCAGCATGCGGTGCTCGTCCAGCACGATGGCGTTGTCCAGGCTGCCGCCGCGCGCCAGGCCCATCTCGCGCAGCGCTTCCACCTCATGGGCAAAGCCGAAGGTGCGGGCCCTGGCGATCTCACGCACGTAGCTGGTGTCGCCGAAGTCGATCGAGAAGGTCTGGCCGGTCTTGTCGACCGCCGGATGACGGAAGTCGATGGTGAACGCCAGCTTGAAGCCGAAGAACGGCTCCAGCCGCGCGAACTTGTCGCCTTCGCGAACTTCCACCGGCTTCTTGACGCGGATAAAGGTCTTCAGCGCGTTCTGTTCTTCAATGCCGGCCGACTGCAGCAGGAACACGAAGGACGCGGCGCTGCCATCCATGATCGGGATTTCCTCGGCGTCGACGTCGACATAGAGGTTGTCGATGCCCAGGCCGGCGCATGCCGACATCAGGTGCTCGACGGTCGAAACGCGCGCGCCATCCTTCTGCAGCACCGACGCCAGGCGCGTGTCGCCGATGGCCGAAGCGGCCACGGGAATCTCGACGGCCTCGGGCAGGTCGACGCGGGTAAAGACGATCCCGGTGTCGGCGGCTGCGGGACGCAGGGTCAGCGTGACCTTGCGGCCGGAGTGCAGGCCGATGCCAACCGTCTTCACCAGGGATTTGATCGTGCGCTGTTTGAGCATGACAGCCTCAACTATTATAAAAATCTATCGTAGTGCTTTTTCTGATTAAGCGATTTTACCACCACCTGGAAGGTGGTGCAGCCGGGTTTTGTTTCCGGCTGTTAACACCGCATTAAGATGTTGCGAATAATCCACGTTTACCCGAATGACTGTGTCAGCCGCGCAACGCAGCCAGCACGGCGTCGGCGCTGCTGACGCGGAATTCGCCGGGCGCCTCCACGTCGAGCCGGGTCACCACACCATCGTCGATCACCATGGCATAGCGCTTGGAGCGCACGCCCATGCCGCGCGCGCCCAGGTCCTGGTCCAGGCCCAGCGCACGCGTCCATTCGGCGCTGCCGTCGGCCATCATGCGTACCGCGCCGGCGACCTGCTGTTCGCGGCCCCACGCGCCCATGACGAAGGCGTCGTTGACCGACACGCACCACACTTCATCGACGCCGGCGGCGCGCAGGTCTGCGGCATGCGTCACGAAGCCCGGCACATGCTTGGCCGAGCAGGTCGGCGTGAACGCGCCGGGCAGCCCGAACACCACGATCTTGCGCCCGCGCACCAGGTCGGCGACGCGGAAGGCGTTGGGTCCGAGCGAGCAGCCCTCGCTCTCGGTTTCGATGAATTCCTGCAGGGTGGCGTCCGGGACGCGGGAACCGACGGTAATCATGGGGCGAAGTCTCTGGGTTGTCTGAAGGATAGGACGGATGGCGGCCGGCTGCGCCGCAGCGGCGCGGCAGCGTGCCGGTTCAACAATCCGGACAGCGATCCGGACAGCGTTCCGGGTAGTGTTCCGTACTGCGGGCAACCCCAAGATCATAGGCGCCGCGCCGGCGATGCAAAAGCCGGATCACATCCGGTCGCATTCGATACACCTTGCTACAAAGACGTCCGCGCGACGCACCTGTGGGTGCGCCGCGCGGACGGCGAGACATCCCGACCGGGAAGGCGGGAAACCAGTCCGGGGAGGCGGCCAGCGGCACGCCCTGCCCGGCGACGGGATGCAGGTTGTGGCGGACGATGCGCCGTTGCGGCAGGCGGCGCGGCGCCGCCGGCTGCCTGCCGGGTCACGTCAGTCCATGCAAGGCACGCGCGGATAGGGAGCGCGCGTGCATCGCGACAAGGCGACGCGATCCGTCAGGCGGCCGGTGGAGGCACCGATGCCGAGCCGTCCGGCGCTCAGTCTGCCTGCTTGCGCAGGAAGGCCGGAATATCGTACGTGTCCACACCCTTTTCCTGCAGCGCCGCCACGTGGGCCGACGCCGATTCGCGCGAGCTGCGCCATACCGCCGGCGTGTCCAGGTTGCTGTAGTCCGGCGAGCTGTGCTGCGCAGCGGTGGCGGCCATGTTGGCCATCATCTGCACCGGCATGTTGTCCGTGCCGGTCTTCAGCAGCGTCATCGGCTGCTGCTTCTTGGCCGAGCGGCCCAGGCCGGTCGCGACCACGGTCACGCGCAGCGCATCGCTCATCGAATCGTCGTACACCGTACCGAAGATCACGGTCGCGTCTTCCGCGGCGTAGCTGCGGATGGTGTTCATGACTTCCTTGGTTTCCGACAGCTTCAGCGAACGGCTGGCGGTGATGTTGACCAGCACGCCGCGCGCGCCGGACAGGTCCACGCCTTCCAGCAGCGGGCTGGCAACGGCCTGCTCGGCCGCCAGGCGGGCGCGGTCCACGCCCGACACGGTGGCCGTCCCCATCATGGCCTTGCCCTGCTCGCCCATCACCGTCTTCACGTCTTCGAAGTCGACGTTCACCAGGCCGTCAACGTTGATGATCTCGGCAATGCCGGCCACCGCGTTGTGCAGCACGTCGTCGGCGCACTGGAAGCATGCGTCCATCTCGGCGTCGTCGCCCATCACTTCGAACAGCTTTTCGTTCAGCACCACGATCAGCGAGTCGACGCTCGATTCCAGCTCGCTGGAGCCATGCTCGGCCACCTTGGCGCGGCGCGCGCCTTCGAAGTCGAACGGCTTGCTGACCACGCCCACGGTCAGGATGCCCATTTCCTTGGCAACCTGCGCCACGATCGGCGCGGCACCGGTACCGGTACCGCCGCCCATGCCGGCAGTGATGAAGACCATGTGCGCGCCGCGCAGCGCGTCGGCGATCTGCTCGCGGGCCTGATCGGCGCAACCGCGGCCGACTTCCGGCTTGGCGCCGGCACCCAGTCCCGTACTGCCCAATTGCAGCACGCGCGAAGCGCTGGAACGCTTGAGCGCCTGGGCGTCGGTATTCATGCAGATGAATTCGACGCCCTGCACGCCGCGGCTGATCATGTGCTGCACGGCATTGCCGCCCGCGCCGCCCACGCCGACCACCTTGATGATGGTGCCGTCCATCACTTCCGTTTCGATCATGTCAAAGTCCATCACTGCCTCCGAGAAGAATCAGTCCCCAGACGATGCAGCCTCCCCGCCGCAACCCCTGGTTTCTGAACAAAAAAACCATTAAAAGAAAGAACCACGAAACCTTTGCTCAACGCGCCATCGGCTGTCCGGTAGACAAGACCTTGCGCGCGCCGTCGCATCTTCAGCCCGGCAAATTTCCGCATCGATCAGAAATTGCCGACGAACCATTCCTTCATGCGGGTCCAGACCTGCTTGACCGACCCGCTCTGCACCGCCACCTTGCGCCCGCGCATCCGTTGCACGCGGCCTTCCAGCAGCAGGCCCATCACCGTCGCATAGCGCGGGCTCTTCACCACCTCGTGCAGGTTGCCGCGGTACTCCGGCACGCCCACGCGCACGGGCTTGAGGAAGATGTCCTCGCCCAGCTCGACCATGCCCGGCATCATCGCGGTACCACCGGTGATGACCACGCCGGACGACAACAGTTCTTCATAGCCCGACTCGCGCACCACCTGGTGCACCAGCGAGTACAGCTCTTCGATGCGCGGCTCGATCACCGCGGCCAGCGCCTGGCGGCTGAGCGTGCGCGTGCCGCGGTCGCCCACGCCCGGCACCTCGATCATGTCTTCCGGATCGGCGATCGCCTGCTTGGCGATGCCGTACTGGATCTTGATGTCCTCGGCGTCCGGCGTGGGCGTGCGCAGCGCCATGGCAATGTCGTTGGTGATCTGGTCGCCGGCGATGGGGATCACGGCCGTATGGCGGATCGCGCCTTCGCTGAAGATGGCGATGTCGGTGGTGCCGCCGCCGATGTCGACCAGCACCACGCCCAGTTCCTTCTCGTCCTCGGTCAGCACCGCCAGGCTCGAGGCCAGCGGCTGCAGGATCAGGTCATGCACTTCCAGGCCGCAGCGGCGCACGCACTTGACGATGTTCTGCGCGGCGCTGACGGCGCCGGTGACGATATGCACCTTCACTTCCAGGCGGATGCCGCTCATGCCGATGGGCTCGCGCACGTCTTCCTGCCCGTCGATGATGAATTCCTGCGTTAGGATGTGCAGGATCTGCTGGTCGGTCGGGATATTGACCGCCTTGGCGGTCTCGATCACGCGCGCCACGTCGGTCTGCGTGACCTCCTTGTCCTTGATTGCCACCATGCCGCTGGAGTTGAAGCTGCGGATATGGCTGCCGGCAATGCCGGTAAAGACCTCCGAGATCTTGCAGTCGGCCATCAGCTCAGCCTCTTCCAGTGCTTTCTGGATCGACTGCACGGTGGCCTCGATATTGACCACGACCCCTTTCTTCAGACCCTTGGACTCCGACTGGCCCATCCCGATCACCTCGTAGCTGCCGTCGGGGCGCAGTTCTGCGACCACCGCCGCCACCTTCGAGGTGCCGATATCGAGACCGACCAACAGGTCCTTGTATTCCTTGCTCATCGGGTTTTCTCCGCGTTCTTGCTCTTCAGTCGCGTCGGATTGTTGTTGGAAGTACCGGAAACCGCTGCCGCTGCCTGCGTAGCCCGGGCCGCCTTCGCCGCCCGCTCCGCCTTCTCGGCCCGCACCGCCGCAGCGATCTGCGCCTCGGTCAGGAAGCGGGCATTGGCGGCGCGGATGGCAAAACCATTGGGATAACGCAGGTCGGCGTAGTCGATCTGCTTGCCCCACTGCTCGGTGACCTGCGGCCATGCAGCGACGAAACGCCTGACCCGCTGGTCCATCGCAGTGCGGTCTTCATCGTTCTGCTCGCGGCCAAGCTCGACCACCATGCCGTTGGACAGCCTGGCGCGCCAGGCATAGCGGCCCGACAGCGTCACCGCCAGCGGCTCGGTATGCAGCGGCTTGAACCACTGGCGCATGACCTCGAGCTTCTCGATCACGTCGCCCTCGCTGTCCGGAGGACCGTCCAGCGCCAGCAACTGTGCGTCTTCTTCCGCCTCGGCGGTGTTGGCCACGAAGATCTCGCCGTAGGTATTGAGCAGGCGCCCGCTCTCCGGCGAGCCCCAGGTACCCAGCGCCTCGTGTTCCTCGACCTCCACGGCCAGGCCGTTTGGCCACTCGCGCCGCACGCTGGCGCGCCGCACCCAGGGCACCGACTCGAACGCCTGCCGTGCCGCGTTCAGGTCAAGCGTGAAGAAGTTGCCCGACAGCTTGCCCAGCGCGCTGGCACGCACGCTGGGGGCGTTCACGTGGCGCAGCGCGCCGCCGTCCATCGGCGCGATCTCCACGTGGGTGATGGCAAACACCGGCCGCTGCGCCAGCCACAGCAGGCCGGCCGCGAGCGCCATCAGCGCCACCACGGCATAGAGCGTGGTGGCGATCAGGTTGAGCAGGCGTGCGTTATGCCACATGGTCCAGGCGGGTTCTCTGTTATTCGGGCTTCCAGTGCTCGTTCGGGTGCAGGTCCAGCGTCGCGGCGGCCACCACCTGCAGCACGAAGTCCTCGTAGCTGATGCCGGCCGCGCGCGCCGCCATCGGCACCAGCGAGTGGCCGGTCATGCCGGGCGAGGTATTCATCTCGAGCAGGAAAGGCTTGCCGTCGGCGCGCAGCATCACGTCGGCGCGCGCCCAGCCGCGGCAGCCCAGCACCCGGTAGGACTGCACCGCCAGCGCCTGGACTTCCTTCTCGACTTCGGGGTCCAGTCCTGACGGACACAAGTATTGGGTATCGTCAGTAAAGTACTTATTTTGATAGTCGTAGTTCGCTTCGGGCGCGACGATGCGGATCACCGGCAGCGCTTCGGCGGTATCGCCCTCGCCCACGATCGGGCAGGTCAGCTCGGCGCCGTCGATGAAAGTCTCGGCGATGACGTCGTTGTCCAGCGCCTCGGCCTTCTCGAACGCCTCGCGCATCTGCCCGGCCGCCGTCACCTTGGTCAGGCCGATCGACGAGCCTTCGCGCGCCGGCTTGACGATCAGCGGCAGGCCCAGGTCGGCGACCACCGCGTCGAAATCCGTATCGGCATGCAGCATCGCGAAACGCGGCGTGGGCAGGTCATGCGTGGTCCACAGGCGCTTGGTGGCCTGCTTGTCCATCGCCAGCGCCGAGGCCAGCACGCCGCTGCCGGTGTAGGGCACGCCCAGTTGTTCCAGCAGGCCCTGGATGGTGCCGTCTTCGCCATAGCGGCCGTGCAGCGCGATAAAGACGCGGTCGAACTTGGCCGCGGCCAGCTCGGCCACGCCTTGCAGGCCGGGATCGAAGCCATGCGCGTCGACGCCGCGCGACTGCAGCGCGGCCAGCACGCCGCTGCCCGACATCAGCGAGATCTCGCGCTCGGCCGAGCGGCCGCCGAACAGCACGCCGACCTTGCCCAGCGACTTGGGATCGATATTGGGATGGGCGACGAAGCTCATTGCTGGCCTCCCGACTGTTGCGTCTGCTGGTGCGACACCAGTTGCCCCGGCACGCCGCCGATCGAGCCGGCGCCCATCGTCACGACCACATCGCCGGGCCGGACAGCATTCAGGATGGCCTGCGGCATCTCTTCCATCTGCTCCACGAAAACAGGTTCTACCTTGCCGGCCACGCGCAACGCGCGGGTCAGCGCACGGCCGTCGGCGGCCACGATCGGGGTCTCGCCGGCGGCATAGACCTCGGACAGCAGCAGGGCATCGACAGTGCCCAGCACTTTGACGAAGTCTTCAAAGCAATCCCGCGTACGGGTGAATCGGTGCGGCTGGAACGCCAGCACCAGGCGGCGGCCCGGAAACGCGCCGCGCGCCGCGGCAAGCGTGGCGGCCATTTCCACCGGGTGGTGGCCGTAGTCGTCCACCAGCGTGAAGGTACCGGCACCGTCGGTGGTGGCCACTTCGCCGTAGCGCTGGAAGCGGCGGCCCACGCCGTGGAACTCGCGCAGCGCCTTGACGATGGCGGCGTCGGGCACTTCCAGCTCGGTCGCGATGGCGATCGCCGCCAGCGCGTTCTGCACGTTGTGCATGCCGGGCAGGTTCAGCACGATTTCCAGCGGCGGCTCGGTATGGCCGTTGAGCTGGCGCAGCACGGTGAAGTGCATCTGGCCGTCGACCGCGCGCGCGTCCACGGCGCGGATCTGCGCGTCTTCGGCAAACCCGTAGCGCACCACCGGCTTGGACACGAACGGCAGGATCTCGCGCACGTTGGGGTCGTCGACGCACAGCACGGCAATGCCGTAGAACGGCAGGCGCTGCGTGAATTCGATGAACGCCTGCTTGAGCCGGGCAAAGTCGTGCCCGTAGGTGTCCATGTGGTCGGCATCGATATTGGTGATGACCTCGATGACCGGGAACAGGTTCAGGAACGATGCGTCGGATTCATCCGCCTCGGCCACGATGAAGTCGCCGGTGCCCAGGCGCGCGTTGGCGCCGGCGGAGTTGAGCCGGCCGCCGATGACGAAGGTGGGATCCAGCCCGCCTTCGGCCAGCACCGATGCCACCAGGCTGGTGGTGGTGGTCTTGCCGTGCGTGCCGGCGATGGCCACGCCCTGCTTCAGGCGCATCAGCTCGGCCAGCATCACCGCGCGCGGCACCACCGGGATGCGCTTGCTGCGGGCGGCCAGCACCTCGGGGTTGTCGCCGCTGACCGCGGTCGACACCACCACGGCGTTGGCGCCGGTCACGTTGGCCGCGTCATGCCCGTGCATGACCGTGGCGCCGAGCGAGGCCAGGCGCCGCGTGGCGGCATTGCTGCCCACGTCGGAACCCGAGACCTTGTAGCCCAGGTTCAGCAGGACCTCGGCGATGCCGCTCATGCCGGCCCCGCCGATCCCCACGAAGTGGATGTTTTTGACGATATGCTTCATTGGATTGCTGCTTCGCTCACTTCAGTCCCTGGCCAGCTGGCTGCACACCTCGGCGACGCGCCGGGTTGCCTCAGGCTTGGCTAGTCCGCGCGCCAGGCGCGCCATGTCTTTCAGCTGCGGCCGGGTCAGGCTGGCGATGGTCTGCGCCAGGCCCCCGGCCGTCAGGTCTTGTTGCTGCACCAGCAGGGCCGCGCCCTGGCTGGATAAAAACTTTGCGTTGGTGGTCTGGTGATCGTCCACTGCGTGCGGGAACGGCACGAACAGCGCCGCCACGCCCGCCGCGGCCACTTCCGACACCGTCATCGCGCCGGCGCGGCAGATCACGAGATCCGCATCGGCATAGGCGCGCGCCATGTCGTCGATGAACGGCAGGGTCTGCGCCGGCACCTGT
Source organism: Cupriavidus sp. L7L (assembly GCF_004353535.1). NCBI lineage: Bacteria > Pseudomonadati > Pseudomonadota > Betaproteobacteria > Burkholderiales > Burkholderiaceae > Cupriavidus > Cupriavidus sp. L7L. The sequence continues at coordinate 33,536 of NZ_SMNY01000051.1, read as the reverse complement.
GCCGCCGCATAGTTGGCGCGCAGCGTGTCGATCTGCTTCGCGCCCGCCTGGTGCGTCACCACCGGGCGCTCGCTTTCCTGCAGCAGCGCGATCGCCTTCGGCACCACCTCGTTCAGCGCCGCGGCGCCCAGGCTGCCGCCCACCACCAGGATGCGCAGCGGACCGGTGCGCTGGTCGTAGCGCGCCTCGGGCGCATCCAGGTGCGCCAGTTCCTCGCGCACCGGGTTGCCGGTCCATTCGCCGCCGGGCAGCGTGTCCGGGAACGCGCACAGCACGCGGTCGGCCACCTTGGCCAGCACCTTGTTGGCCAGGCCGGCGATCGAGTTTTGCTCGTGCAGCACCAGCGGGCGGCCCAGCAGCGAGGCCATCATGCCGGCCGGGAAGGTGATGTACCCGCCCATGCCCAGCACCACGTTCGGCTTTACCCGGCGCAGCGCGCCGATGCTCTGCCAGAACGCGCGCAGCAGGTTCAGCGGCAGCAGGAACTTGGTCACCAGCCCCTTGCCACGCAGGCCGCCGAACTGGATGTATTCCATCGGGATGCCGTGCTTGGGCACCAGCGTGGCTTCCATGCCGGTGCGGTTGCCCAGCCAGACGATGTTCCAGCCCTGCTCGCGCAATGCATGCGCGACCGCCAGCCCCGGGAACACATGCCCCCCGGTGCCGCCGGCCATCACGAGCAGGGTGCGCGGTGCGGTCATACCTTGCCTCCGCGCATCAACACACGGTTTTCATAGTCAATGCGCAGCAGGATCGCCAACGCCACGCAGTTCATCAGAATCCCCGACCCGCCATAGCTCACCAGCGGCAGCGTCAGCCCCTTGGTCGGCAGCAGCCCCAGGTTCACGCCCATGTTGATAAAGGTCTGCCAGCCGATCCACACGCCGATGCCCTTGGCCACCAGTCCGGCAAAGGTGCGGTCGAGCTGCAGCGCGGTGCGGCCGATATTGAAGGCGCGGCGCACCAGCCAGTAGAACAGCACGATCACCACCAGCACGCCGACAAAGCCAAACTCCTCGCCGATTACCGCAAGGATGAAGTCGGTATGCGCCTCGGGCAGGTAGTGCAGCTTCTCGATGCTGCCGCCCAGTCCGACCCCGGTCCACTCGCCGCGGCCGAAGGCAATCAGCGAATGCGTGAGCTGGTAGGCCTTGCCCAGCGCGTTGCTCTCTTCCCACGGGCTCAGGTAGGCAAAGATCCGCTCGCGCCGCCATGGGGACGCCGTGATCAGCAGCGCGAACGCGCCCACCGCCACGCCGACCAGCCCGGCGAACAGCTTGCCGTTGATGCCGCCCAGGAACAGGATGCCCATCGCCACCGCCGCGATCACCAGGAACGCGCCCATGTCGGGCTCGAGCAGCAGCAGCATGCCGACCACCACTACCGCCACGCCCATCGGCAGGAAGCCCTTGGACACGGTCTGCATCCACTCCTGCTTGCGCACGGTGTAGTTGGCGGCGTACAGCACCACTGCCAGCTTCATCAGTTCCGACGGCTGGAAATTCATCACGCCCAGCGGGATCCACCGGCGCGCGCCGTTCACGCCCTTGCCGACGAACGGCACCAGCACGATCACCAGCAGGATCAGCGCGACGATAAAGAGCTTGGGCGCATACCGGTCCCACACCTTCACCGGCACCTGGAACGCCACCAGCCCGACCGACAGTCCGATAAACAGCGCGAACGCATGCCGCACCAGGAAATGGCTTTCGCGGTAGTTGGCGTAGCGCGGCGAATCCGGCAGCGCGATCGAGGCCGAAAAGACCATCACCAGGCCGAGCGCGAGCAGCACGATCGCGACCCACAGCAGGGGCTGGTCGTACTCCATCATGCGCGAACGCGTGGGCTTGACGCCCGAAACCGCGTCACGCAGGCCACCCCAGGCGTTGCCGATGGTGGCGCCGATGAAACCGCTGCGCTTGACCTGTGCCTCACTCATGGCAGGATCCCCCGGGACAGGGCCAGTTCTTCCACCGCGGCGCGGAATACCTCGGCGCGGTGCACGTAGTTGCGGAACATGTCGAGGCTGGCGCAGGCCGGCGAAAGCAGCACGACGTCGCCGCGCTCGGCCAGTTCGGTTGCCTTGGTCACGGCTTCTTCCAGCGTGGCGGCATCGGCCAGGGTCGAGCCGCTGCCCTGCAGGGCATCGCGCAACTCTCCCGCGGCCCGGCCGATCAGCACCACGGCGCGTGCGTATTGCGCCACCGGCGCGGCCAGCGGCGAGAAATCCTGGCCCTTGCCTTCGCCGCCCGCGATCAGCACCACGCGCTTGTCCAGCCCGGACAGCGCGGCCACGGTGGCGCCGACATTAGTGCCCTTGCTGTCGTCGAAATACTCGACGTCATCGATGGTGGCGACCCACTCCACGCGGTGCGGCTCGCCGCGATACTCGCGCAGGCCATGCAGCAACGCGTTCATCGGCAGGTCGATGGCACGGCACAGCGCCAGCGCCGCCATGGCGTTGGTGGCGTTGTGCATGCCACGGATATGCAGCGCATCGGCCGGCATCAGGCGCTTGTGGCGCACCGGCACGGCTTCCTCGGTAGCTTCGGCGGCCTTGCGGCGGCGCGGCTTGCCCTCCCCTTCCGCTTCCGAATCGGGTTCGGCCAGCACCAGCCAGGGCATGCCGCCCTCGCGCAGGATGCCGAAGCTGCCCGGCACTTCCGGCAGATCGATGCCGAAGGTCACCGGCTTGCGGCCGGCCCGCGCCATGTCCAGCGTGAGCCGGTCATTGCGGTTCAGCACCTGCACGCACTCGCTGCCGGCGGGCCCGAAGATGCGCGCCTTGGAGGCGGCGTAGGCTTCCATCGAGCCGTGCCAGTCAAGATGGTCCTGGCTCACGTTGAGCACGGTGGCCGCATCCGGCGCCAGCGTATGCGTGGTTTCCAGCTGGAAGCTGGAGAGTTCCAGCACCCACACCTCCGGCAGCGTGGCCGAGGCGATGCACGCCGACAGCTTGTCCAGCGCCGACGGGCTGATATTGCCCGCCACTGCCACGGTCTTGCCGGCGCGCTCGACCAGCCGGCCGGTCAGTGCCGTGGTGGTGGTCTTGCCATTGGTGCCGGTGATCGCGAGCAGCTTCGGCGCGTAGCCGGATTCGGCCTCCAGGTGCCTGAGCGCGCGCACGAACAGCTCGATCTCGCCCCACACCGGGATGCCGCGCGCCTGCGCGGCGGCCAGAAGCGCTCCGGTGCCGGCGTCCAGCGGCGACAGCCCGGGGCTGATCGCCACCAGGCCGATACCGTCGAGCAGGCTTTCCGAGAACGGCCCGCCCACGAACCCGGCCGAAGTCAGCTCGGCCTGCAGGAAGACAAGGTTGGCGGGCGCCTCGCGCGTGTCGGCCACGCGCACCGCGCAGCCGTTCAGGCCACACCAGCGCGCCATGGCCAGCCCCGATTCGCCGAGGCCAAGTACCAGCACATGAGGTTTCTGCAGCTCGCCAAACACTTCGATTTCCTGCCTTTGGTTTCCTGTTTCTATATAGAGAGCGCCGCGGTTCTGACCATCGGCGCAACCACCAACACCCCTAGCGCAGCTTCAGCGTCGACAATCCGATCAGCACCAGCAGCATGGTGATGATCCAGAAGCGCACCGTGACCTGCGTTTCCTTCCAGCCGCCCAGCTCGAAATGGTGGTGCAGCGGCGCCATCCGGAACAGCCGCCTGCCCTCGCCAAAACGGCGCTTGGTGATCTTGAACCACGTGACCTGCGCCATCACCGACAGCGTTTCGACCACGAAGATGCCGCCCATCACGAACAGCACGATCTCCTGGCGCACGATCACCGCCACCGTGCCCAGCGCGCCGCCCAGCGCCAGCGCGCCCACGTCGCCCATGAACACCTGCGCCGGATGCGCGTTGAACCAGAGGAAAGCCAGCCCTGCCCCGCCCAGCGCGGAACAGAAGATCAGCAGCTCCCCCGCGCCCGGGATATGCGGGAACAGCAGGTACTTGCTGTAGACCGCGTTGCCCATCACGTAGGCAAACACGCCCAGCCCGCCGCCCACCAGCACCACCGGCATGATCACCAGGCCGTCCAGGCCGTCGGTCAGGTTCACGGCGTTGCTCGAGCCCACGATCACCAGGTAGGTCAGCACGATGAAGCCGGCCACGCCCAGCGGGTAGCTGATCTCCTTGAAGAAGGGCACGATCAGGTTGGACTTGTACGGCATGTCGAGCGACAGCCCGCCTTCGACCCAGTTCAGGAACAGCTCCCAGACCCGCACGTTGCTGCTTTCGGACACCGAGAACGCCAGGTAGACCGCGGCCACCAGGCCGATCAGCGTCTGCCAGAAAAACTTTTCGCGGCTCGACATGCCGCGCGGGTCGCGATAGACCACCTTGCGGTAGTCGTCGACCCAGCCGATGGCGCCGTAGCCGAAGGTGACCAGCATCACCACCCAGATAAAGCGGTTGCCCCAGTCGCACCAAAGCAGCGTCGAGACAGCGATCGACACCAGCACCAGCACGCCGCCCATGGTCGGCGTGCCGGACTTGACCAGGTGCGTCTGCGGGCCGATGGTGCGCACCGCCTGGCCGACCTTCAGCTCGGTCAGCTTGCGGATCACCCACGGCCCGAACGTCAGGCCGATCAGCAGCGCGGTGAGGTTGGCCATCACCGCGCGGAAAGTCAGGTAGTTGACGACCCGGAGGAAGCTGTAGTCGTTTTGCAGCCACTGGGCCAGAGCCAATAACATCGTGTTGTCTTCGTTAATGTGCGGAAGTGTCTGCGACCAGCGCAGCGACCATCCGTTCCATGCGCATGAAGCGCGATCCCTTCACCAGCACGGCGCCGGCTTGCGCCACCATGCCCCCGCTGTCTTCCTCCAGGGCCTTTGCCAGGTCCTCCGCGCTGCCGAAATGGCGGCCATTGGCGCCGAACGCACGCACCGCGTGCACGGCCAGCTCGCCGGTGCCCCACAGCTTGTCGACGCCGCGCGCCTGCGCGTAGGCGCCGATTTCTTCGTGGAACGCCGGCCCCTGGTCGCCGACCTCGCCCATGTCGCCCAGCACCAGCACGCGCGGCGCGGCGAAGCCGGCCAGCACGTCGATGGCGGCGCGCATGGAATCGGGGTTGGCGTTGTAGGTGTCGTCGATGACCACCGTGCCGCCCGGTGTGTACTTCACCTGCAGACGGCCCTTGACCGCCTGGAAGCCGGCCAGCCCCGCCTGGATCGACGGCACGTGCACGCCCGCGGCCAGCGCGCAGGCGATAGCCGCCAGCGCGTTGCGCACGTTGTGCTCGCCCAGCAGCGCGAGCCTGACTTCAAACGCATGGCCCGGCGCGCGCACCTGCATCACCTGCGCGCCGTCGACCAGTGCCATGGTGGCGTGCACATCCGCGCGCTGCGATGTGCCGAACGACAGCGCGCGGCGCGCACCGGCGGCCTCGCGCCAGACCGGCGCAAAGGCACCGCCGCTTTCCTCGTCGAGCGGGAACACCGCCACGCCGTCCGCCGGCAGCGCCGCCAGCGCGGCCGCGTGTTCGTGCGCCACGGCTTCCACGCTGACCATGAATTCCTGGTGCTCGCGCTGCGCGTTGGTGATGACCGCCACGGTGGGCTGGGCGATGCCGGCCAGGTAGACGGTCTCGCCCGGATGGTTCATGCCGAGCTCCAGCACCGCCAGCTTGTGCGTGGCGCGCAGGCGCAGCACCGTCAACGGCAGGCCGATGTCGTTGTTCAGGTTGCCGCCGGTGGCCAGGCGCTGGTCCTCGCCCACCGCCGCGGCGAAGATCGCCGCGATCATTTCCTTGACCGTGGTCTTGCCGTTGCTGCCGGTCACCGCCACCGCGGGCAGCGTGAACCGGCGGCGCCAGCCGGCGCCCAGCTCGCCCAGCGCGATGCGGGTGTCGGGGGCGACGATGGCCGGCACGCCGGCATAGTTGCTGGTAGCCGCGTCGCGGCTCACCAGCACCGCAGCGGCGCCCTTGGCCACCACGTCGGCGATGAAATCATGCGCATCGAAGCGCTCGCCCTTCAGCGCGACGAACAGGTCGCCGGGCTCGACGGTACGGCTGTCGGTCTGCACGCGCGAGAACGCAACGGCGCCGTCGCCACAAACGCGCGCGCCGGCGATCCAGCCGGCGGCGTCCTGCAAGGTAGTCATGGTGGTCTGGCTCATGCCGATACTCCACGGGTGGCAAGCGCCAGGCGGACATGCTCGCGGTCGGAGAACGGGCGCTTGCGCCCCTGGATCTCCTGGGTGGCCTCGTGGCCCTTGCCTGCCACCAGCACCACGTCGGCCGGGGCCGCATGCTTGATGGCGTAGAGAATGGCCGCGGCGCGGTCCTCGATCTGGCGGCCGCGCGCGCGGTCCGCCATGCCGTCGGAGATCGCGTCAAGGATGTCCTGCGGATCCTCGCTGCGCGGGTTGTCGCTGGTCAGGATGACGTCGTCAGCCAGGCGTTCGGCCACTGCGCCCATCAGCGGGCGCTTGATCGGGTCGCGGTCGCCGCCGCAGCCGAACACGCACCACAGGCGGCCATGGCGCGCCTGCGCCACCGGGCGCAGCGCGGCCAGCGTCTGTTCCAGCGCGTCGGGGGTGTGGGCATAGTCGACCACGGCGAGCGGGCCCAGCGCGGCATCGCCACCGTTGGCGCCGAACAGTTCCATGCGGCCCTCGACCGGCGTCAGCGCGCGCAGCGCGGCCAGGGCCGCATCCCACGCCACGCCGTTGGCCAGCGCCGCGCCCAGCACCGCCAGCAGGTTGCTGACGTTGAAGGCGCCGATCATGGGCGTGGACATCTCGGCGCTGCCGAAGTTGCCGTCGATATGGAAAGCGGTGCCGTTGGGCGTGGCGCGCACGTTGGTGGCGCGCAGCCATTCGCCGCGCGGGCGGCGCACCGTGGCGGCGCCGGGCCCGTCGATGCCGTATTCGATCACGTGCGGCGCGGCGATCGCGGCCGCGTCCGCGGCCAGCAGCCGCTGGCCCATGGCGTCGTCGCGGTTGACCACCGCGGTGCGCAGGCCGTCCCAGCGGAACAGGCGCTCCTTGGCGGCCTCGTACTCGGCCATCGAGCCGTGGTAGTCGAGGTGGTCCTGCGTCAGGTTGGTCAGCACCGCCACCGAGAAATGCGTGCCGGCGACGCGCTCCTGCTCGAGGCCGTGCGAGGACACTTCCATCGCCACGGCACGCGCGCCGGCATCGTGCAGCGCCGCCAGGCTGGCCTGCAGCTGCACCGCGTCGGGCGTGGTGAAGCCGGTCGCCTGCAGGGCGCCGGGGAAACCGGTGCCGAGCGTGCCGACGGTCGCGCTTGGCGTGCCCGCGGCCTGCAGCACGCGCGCCAGCCACTGGCTGCACGAGGTCTTGCCGTTGGTGCCGGTGATTCCGGTCACGGCCAGGCCGCGCACCGGATTGCCGTGCCAGCCGGCGGCGATCGGGCCGGCAAGCTGATGCAGGTTGCTGAGCGCCAGGTGGGGCACGACATCGCCAAACGGCCAGTCGAAGCCGTCGGCCTCATAGACGATGGCGCCGGCGCCGGCCGCGATGGCCTGCTGGATATACGGCCGCCCATCGGTGGTCAGGCGCTCGTTGCCGAGCACGTAGGCGAAGAACACGTCGCCGTGCGCCAGCCGGCGGCTATCGCCGGTCAGCTGCGCCGAAGCGGCCACGTTGGTACGCAGCCAGGCCAGCGCGTTGCTGGCCTGGGTGGTCACCTCGAGCGGGAGCAGGGGCTTGGCCGTCATTGGGTCGCAGTCCACGGTTCGCTTTCCGGCACCTTGTCGCTGACCACCAGCTGGCGGATCGGCGAATCGGGCTGGACATTCAGTGCGCGCAGCGTGCCGCCGGTGATGGCGGCGAACGCCGGGCCGGCTACCAGGCCGCCATAGTGGCTGCCGGCGGTGGGCTCGTCGACGCTGACGGCGACGATGATGCGCGGGTTGGACATCGGCGCCAGGCCGATGAACGAGGCGCGGTACTTGCTGCGGTTGTAGCCGCGGCCTTCGTGCTTGTAGGCGGTGCCGGTCTTGCCGCCGACGCGGTAGCCCATCACCTGCGCCTCGGGCGCGGTGCCGCCGGGCGCGGTCACGGTTTCCATCATGGCGCGCACGTCGCGCGCCACCTGCGGCGACAGGATGCGCTCGCCGGTGGCCGGGCCGTTGGTGCGGAACATGGTGACCGGGATCAGCTCCCCGTCGTGCGCAAAGATGGTGTAGGCATGCGCCATCTGGAACAGCGACACCGACAGGCCGTAGCCGTACGACATGGTGGCCTGCTCGATCGGACGCCAGCTCTTGAACGGGCGCACGCGCCCCGCCACCGCGCCGGGGAAGCCGATCTTGGGCGCCTGGCCCAGGCCGATGCTGGTGTACATGTCCCACATCTCCTGCGGCTTCATCAGCATCGCGATCTTGGTCGTGCCGATATTGGACGACTTCTGTATCACGCCGGTGACGGTGAGCGCGCCGTAGTTGTGGGTATCGGTGATGGTGGCGCCTTCGAACTGGTACTTGCCGGTGGTAGTGATCACCGTCGATGGCGTCACGCGCTTGAGCTGCAGCGCCAGCCCCACGGTGATCGGCTTCATCATCGAGCCGGGCTCGAAGGTGTCGGTCAGCACGCGGTTGCGCAGCTGCTCGCCGGACAGCCGGGTGCGGTCGTTGGGGTTGTAGGTGGGCCAGTTGGCCAGCGCCAGCACCTCGCCGGTCTGGGCGTCGAGCACCACCGCGCTGGCGGCCTTGGCCTTGTGCTTCTCGACCACGGCCTTCAGTTCGTTGTAGGCCAGGTACTGGATCTTGGCGTCGATCGACAGCTGGATGTCCTCGCCGTCGCGCGGAGTCTTCAGGATGCCGATATCCTCGACCACGCGGCCGAGGCGGTCCTTGATCACCTGGCGCGCGCCGGCGCGGCCGGCCAGCCCGGTCTCGCGCGCCAGCTCCACGCCTTCCTGGCCGCGGTCCTCGACGTTGGTGAAGCCCACGATATGCGCCATCGCCTCGCCTTCCGGGTAGAAGCGCTTGTACTCGCGGGTCTGGTGGATGCCGTCGATCTTGAGCGCGGCGATCTTGTCGGCGACGTCGGGCAGCACCTGGCGCTTCAGGTAGACAAAGCCCTTGTCTTCCGACAGCTTCTTGCCGAGGTCTTTCTCGGACATGCCGAGCAGCTTGGCCAGCTGGCGGATCTTGGCCAGCTCGACCTGGTTGGGCACGTCCTCGGGCACCGCCCAGATCGCCTTGACCGGCAGGCTGGTGGCCAGCACCAGGCCGTTGCGGTCGAGGATCTTGCCGCGCGTGGCCGGCAGCTCCAGCGTGCGCTGGAAGCGCTTCTTGCCCTCGGCCTCATAGAACTGGTTGCCCGGACCCTGGATCCATGCGGCGCGCAGCGCCAGCGCGACAAAGGCCGCGAACATCAGGAACACCACCAGCTTGGAGCGCCACATCGGCAGGCGCAGCCCCAGCACCGGGCTGGCCGAGAACTGGCCGCTGCGCGGGCGCGACGGGGTGCCGCTGCCGTTGCGGCCGGGCGGGTTGGGGCGGGCCATGCTCATTGGCGCGCCTCCGCCTCGCTGGCCGGCGCTGGCTGCGCCGGCGGCAGCACGATGCCCGACAGGTATTGGGTCTTGCCGGGGTTGGCCGGCGCCATCTTCAGCTGCGCGCGCGCCGCGTCGGCGATGCGCGCGCTCTTGCCAAGCGAGCTCTGCTGGTACTGCAGGCGCGCCCAGTCGATGTCGAGCTGGCGTTCTTCCCCCTGCGCCCGCTCCAGCGCCACGAACAGCGTGCGCGCCTGGTGCTGCGCGCTCACCAGCGAAAGCGCACACAGGATCAGCGCGGCCAGCAGGAAGAAGGTCAGGCGGTTCATGCGCGCGCACCTCCGCCGGCCGGAGCCAGTTTCTCGGCCACACGCATCACGGCCGAGCGCGCGCGCGGGTTGGCTGCGATTTCCTCGGCGCCGGGCTTGGAGCGGCCCAGCAGGCGCAGCGTGGGTTGCGGCAGGTCGGCCGCGCGCAGGGGCGCGCGGCGCAGGGCCGGGTCGGCATCCTGCTGGGGACGGGCGTGCGCCGCCATGAACCGCTTGACGATGCGGTCCTCCAGCGAATGGAAGCTGATCACCACCAGGCGTCCCCCTACCTGCAGCAGGTCATAAGCCGCCTTCAGCCCTCTTTCGAGGTCCTCAAGCTCTTGATTGACGTGAATCCGTAGAGCCTGAAAGGTGCGGGTCGCAGGGTCCTGGCCCTTCTCGCGTGTTTTGACGGCTTTCGCCACGAGCGCGGCAAGGTCGGCAGTAGTGGCGATGGGTCCGCCATCGCCGGGTTCGCGCCGGCGAGCAACAATCGCCTTTGCAATCTGTACAGCAAACCGTTCTTCCCCATAGTCTCGTATCACCCTGGCAATGTCCTGCTCATCCGCCTGCGCCAGCCACTGCGCGGCGGTGATGCCGCGCGTGGTGTCCATGCGCATGTCCAGCGGGCCCTCGAAACGAAAGGAAAACCCCCTCGCCGCCTCATCGATCTGGGGCGAGCTGATCCCCAGGTCGAGCAGCACGCCGGCCACGTGGCCGCGCCCGGCCAGGCGCTCTGCCATGTCCGCAAAGCTGGCGTGCTCAATGGAGAAGCGGGCATCCCCGATGGTGCCCGCTTCTGCGATTGCTGCTGGGTCCTTGTCGAACGCGACCAGGGCCCCGTCTGGGCCCAGCCGGGCCAGTACCGCCCGGCTGTGCCCTCCCCTGCCGAAGGTGCCGTCCACGTAGACGCCGCCCGGGCGCCAGACCAGGGCGTCGACGGCCTCGTCCAGCAGCACGGTGCGATGGCGCAGGGCGGGGGTTGCCGGCGTTCCGGTAGGACTCATGACCTCTTCAGAAAGAGAAATTTTTCAATGCTTCGGGCATGCCTTGCGCCATCGCCTGCTGTTCCTTGGCGGCGTAAGTCGCGGCATCCCACACTTCGAAATGGCTGCCCATGCCGAGCAGCATGACTTCCTTGTCGAGCATGGCTGCACTGCGCAGCTCCGGCGCGATCAGCACCCGGCCTGCGCCGTCCATTTCCACGTCGGCGGCGTTGCCCAGGAAGATGCGCTTCCACCAGTGCGCATCCATCGGCAGCGCTGCAATGCGCGTGCGGAAGGTTTCCCACTCGGGCCGGGGAAACAGCAGCAGGCAGCCATCCGGGTGCTTGGTAAGCGTCACCCGGCCCTCGGCCTGCTGTTGCAGCGCCTCGCGGTGCCTGGACGGAATGGACATCCGCCCCTTGGCATCCAGCGACAGCGCCGATGCTCCCTGAAACAAGCTCGCCCCCGGTTACTGCCCGCTGCCGGTGACCCCTGGCGGCTGGCAATCGCGTGAATTCGGCTGTTTCCGACTGTGACGAAATGATCCCACGGTCGGTTCGCAATTTCACACAAAAATACACTTCCTCACACTATTTCCCACTTTAGAGGAAGCAATTTGGGCGGTCAAGGCTGCTTGCAGGGCAGCAAACGAGATTTTTCGAATCAGAACAATGACTTAGCGCGCACACCTCACGCACCGTGAAAGTGAATCCTTAATGAAATGAACATCTTAGGGAGGAAAGCAGAGAAACCACCTGAGAACTGCGGGAGGAGGACTGCCGGCGGCGGCGGGAACGACTGTCCCGCAACCCGAGGGAAGGATACAACAATCGCCCGCCAGCGCCGGAAAATCAAGGGCGGGCGGGCAACCGCGAGCGCGCGGCCATAAGGCCGGGCGCTCGGACCCAGCGCGTCAGATGCGGTAGGCCGCGGTGGTCATCACGCGCGAGGCACCACGCATCAGCGCACGCACCGGCGCGGGCAACGGGATGCCGCCGGCATCGCGCGCGGCATCGCCATGGCGGATCTCGTCGTCGCGCATCTGCTCGAGGATGGCGCGCGAGCGGCCGTCAGCTCCAGGCAGGCGGTCCAGGTGGCCGCCGAGATGGTGCTCGACCTGGCGCTCGGTCTCGGCCACGAAGCCGAGACTGACCTTGTCGCCGGCGCGGCCGGCGACAAAGCCGATCGCAAACGCGCCGGCGTACCACAGCGGGTTGAGCAGGCTCGGCCGCGAACCCAGTTCGCGCAGCCGCTCGGCGCACCAGGCCAGGTGGTCCTCTTCTTCGCGCGCGGCGGCATCCATCTGCGCGCGCACCGTCGCGTTGCGCGCGGTCAGCTTCTGCGCCTGGTACAGGGCCTGGGCGCAAACCTCGCCGACATGGTTGATGCGCATCAGCCCGGCCACGTGGCGCCGCTCTTCGGCGCTCATCTGTTCGGTGTCCGGTGCCAGCCGGTCGGCCGGGTTGGCGCGCGCGGAGCGGGTTGCCCCGGCAACGGCGCGCAGTGCCACGTCGAATTCTTTGATCAGGGTGTCCATGTCGCGGATGCGGATTGATCTTCTGGCTCCCAAGGCCCCGCCATGGTGGGGTACGCGCTGCCGGCGCGGCCCGCTACGACCGCCATCGGGATTACCCGCATTGTAGCTTGCCTCTAATTCGCGCCATCCCGCGCCACGCCTTGCATTGATGCGGCCCGCTACTCAGAAACCCTGAGTTGTTAAAACCAGACAAGGGGGTTGCGCCCGAATGGTGAACGAAAAGTTGTTTGTTACAGTACTTCGCAACTTCTAAGGAAGTTTGACGCATGGGGGATGGAGACCAACAGGAGGTTCCCCCGGGCCGTCACCAATAATTCTTACAGTGGAGATCAACGAGCATGAAGAAATCGCTTCTGGCGCTGGCAGCGCTTGGCGCATTTACCGGGGCGGCGCAGGCCCAATCGAGCGTCACGCTCTACGGTGTGGTGGATGCCAACATCGAGTACGTGAGCAATATGTCGAGCGTCACGCCGTCAGCGGCCAACGGATTCGCAACGGGCCCGTCGGAGAACCTCTTCCGCATGTCGTCCGGCGGCCTGTCCGGTTCGCGTTGGGGCCTGCGCGGCGTGGAAGACCTGGGCAGCGGCCTGAAAGCCTTGTTCGTGCTCGAAAGCGGTTTCGGCCTCGATGATGGCCGCTCGCAGCAAGGCGGCCGCCTCTTCGGCCGTCAGGCTTATGTCGGCCTGGAAAGCGCCCAGGCGGGCCGCGTGACCTTCGGTCGCCAGTACACCTCGCTGTTCGACATGATGGCCAACTTCTCGCCGACCGGCTATGCCACCCAGTATGAGCCGGTGGTGGCGCAGCTGGGCCTGAACTTCCGCTCGGACAACACCGCCAAGTACACGGGCAAGTTCGGTCCGGTGACCGCGGTCGCCCACTGGTCGTTCGGCAACGGCGTCGCCGGCGGCGGCGAAGTCCCGGGCCAGTTCCGCCGCGACACCGGCTACGGTGCAGGCGTGTCGTGGGCAGCCGGCCCGTTCGGCATCAGCGGCGCGTATGACCAGTACAACCCGACCCTGAACGCCGCCGGCGGCACCGGGGAATTCAAGAAGGCCGCGGTCGCTGCCAGCTATGCCTTTGGCCCGGCCAAGCTGATGGCCGGCTATCGCTGGGGCATGAGCAAGGCGCCGAACGACAATACGATCCTGAAGGACAACTACTACTGGGTCGGCGGCAACTACCAGGTCACCCCGGCACTGGGTCTGACGCTCGCGTACTACTACGACGACGTCAAGAACTTCAACCCGGCCGCCACCGGCGCCACCAACAACATCAAGAACCCCTGGCAGATCTCGTTCATCGCCGACTACAACCTGTCCAAGCGCACCGACGTGTACCTGACCACGGCCTTCTCGAAGAACGCCGGCCTGAACTTCGACACCTCGGCGATCAGCTTCGCCAATGGTTACTTCCTGGGTACCGGCGAAGACAAGATGATTGGCGCCGCCATCGGCATCCGCCACAAGTTCTGATCGCCAGCCTCACCGGCCGATCGATCAAAGGCACCTGCGGGTGCCTTTTTTTCATTGGGGGCGAGTGGCGCCTGCCGCATAGGGCATCACCCCATCGGCGCGCCGATTCCCGCCAACTAGAATGCACTGACCATGCCACCGCCCGGCAACACAAGGCGGCTACAACAGGAGACCACGCATGCAACCCCTTCGCCGGCGCGCCGTCGCGCTGTTGCTGTCCGCCAGCCTTGCCGCGCTCGCCAGTCCCGCGGCACTGGCCGCCGATCCGTATCCGACCAAGCCGATCCGCCTGGTCGTGCCATTCGCCGCCGGCGGCACCACCGATATCCTGGCCCGAGCTGTCGCCGCGGAGCTGGCCAAGCTGCCCGGCTGGAACGTGGTCGTGGACAACAAACCCGGCGCGGGCGGCAATATCGGCGCCGATATCGTCGCCAAGGCGGCGCCGGACGGCTATACGCTGCTGATGGGCACGGTCGGCACCCACGGCATCAACCAGTCGCTGTACGGCAAGCTGCCGTTCGACCCCATCAAGGACTTTGCCCCCATCGCCGAAGTCGCGGCGGTGCCGAACGTCCTGGTGGTCAACCCGGCGTTTGCGCAGCAGAACAAGATCGACAGCGTCAAGGACCTGATCGCCTACGCGCGTGCCAACCCGGGCAAGCTGAACATGGCGTCCAGCGGCAACGGCACCTCGATCCACCTGGCAGGCGAGCTGTTCAAGACGCAGACCAAGACCTTCATGGTCCATTTCCCGTACAAGGGCAGCGGGCCGGCGCTGACCGACCTGACCGGCGGCACCATGCAGGTGATGTTCGACAACCTGCCCTCGTCGATGGCGCTGATCAAGGCCGGCAAGCTCAAGGCGCTGGCCGTGACCAGCGCCAAACCCTCGCCGGCGCTGCCGGGCGTGCCGACCATCGCGCAGGCGGCCGGCCTGCCGCAGTACGAGGCCAGTTCCTGGTTCGGCATGCTGGCACCCGCCGGGACACCGCCGGACATCATCCACCGCATCCAGCAGGAAGTGGCCAAGGCGCTCGGCGCGCCGGCGGTGCGCGAACGCCTGCAGGCACAGGGCGCCGAACCGGTCGGCAACACGCCGGAGCAGTTCGCCGCGCTGATCCGCGCCGAAACCGCCAAATGGGCCAAGGTGGTCAAGGATTCGGGCGCCAAGGTCGATTGATGGCGGTTTGACCGCCGGCAGGGCGACCGTCCGCATCGCGCATATACTTGAGGCATCAAATGTTGGCTGCCGGTCCCGCTCCGGCAGCCGCTGGCGGCGTTCGCCGCACACCCGCGCACCGTTGCACTGAAGATGCCAAACCTGTCTCCTGCCGCCGGCGCCGAGAACGCGCCGGTCGACCTTGAAACCCGTGCCGACCAGACCGAGCACGAAGACCTGCGGCTGTGGCTGCGGCTGCTGACCTGCACCAACCTGATCGAAGGCGACATCCGCTCGCGGCTGCGGCAGGAATTTGCCTGCACGCTGCCGCGCTTCGACCTGATGGCCCAGCTCGACCGCCACCCCGAAGGGCTGAAGATGGGCGAGCTGTCGCGCCGCATGATGGTCACCGGCGGCAACGTCACCGGCATCACTGACCAGTTGCAGCAGGAAGGCCTTGTCTCGCGCGAGGCGCTGCCCACCGACCGCCGCGCCTACCTGATCCGCCTGACGCCGGCCGGACGCGCGGCATTCTCGCGCATGGCGCGCGCGCATGAGGACTGGATCGGGCAACTGTTTTCGGGTCTGGCCGAAACCGACCGGCGCGCGCTGTTCCGACTACTCGGCAGGCTCAAGAATGGCCTGATCTCGCCATGAAGACGCTACCCTACCTCACGCTGTGCGGCCTGCTGCCGCTCATGGCGGCGTGCAGCAGCACGCCGCAACCGCCGCAGGTGACCCCGGTGAACGCCACCATCAAGCTCGGCCGCGTGACCGAGAAGACATTCCTGACGCGGATGGACGTCGCGCAGGTGCCCTACTACGGCAGCGGCACCAGCGTCGGCGTGGGCGCGGCGGGTGGTGGCGGCGGCGGGGTGGGCGTTGGCTTTGCCTTCGACCTGAGCCGACTGTTCAGCCGTCCGGGGCCGGTGCAGCAGGTCGACCTGTTCCAGTACAAGGTGCGGACCACGGAAGGAGCGCTCTTATCGGCCAATGCGCCGGCGATAGCGGGGCTGGAGCCTGGCGCGTGCGTGCGGGTGATCTACCTCGACGGAAGCCCGGACCCAAGGCTGGCGCCGTCGAACGAATGCTGAGCCGCTGAAGGCTGCAAGACAAACGGCCCCGTTGCGGAGGCCGTTTTCGTTTGCGCAGGAACTGGCGCTCAGGCCGCCTTGCGGCTGTCGCGCAGTTCGCGGCGCAGGATCTTGCCGACGTTGGTCTTGGGCAACTCGGTGCGGAACTCCACGTACTTCGGCCGCTTGTAGCCGGTCAGCCGCTCCTTGCAGAACTCGATCACGTCCGCCTCGGTCAGCGCCGGGTCTTGCTTGACCACGAACAGCTTGACCACCTCGCCCGAGTGCGTGTCGGGCACGCCCACAGCGGCCACTTCCAGCACGCCCGGGCACTCGGCCACCACGCCTTCGACTTCGTTCGGGTACACGTTGAAGCCCGACACCAGGATCATGTCCTTTTTGCGGTCAACGATCTTGGTGTAGCCGCGCTCGTCCATCACGCCGATATCGCCGGTCTTGAAGAAGCCGTCAGGGGTCATGACCTTGGCGGTCTCGTCCGGGCGGTTCCAGTAGCCCGCCATCACCTGCGGGCCGCGGATGCAGATCTCGCCCGGCTGGCCCAGCGGCACGTCCTTGCCGTCGTCGTCGCGGATCACCACTTCGGTCGAAGGCAGCGGCATGCCGATGGTGCCGGAGAACGCATTGCTGTCGGTCGGGTTGCAGGTGGCCGACGGCGAGGTCTCGGACAGGCCGTAGCCTTCGATGATCGGGCAGCCGGTCTTGTCCAGCCACTTCTTGGCTACCGCTTCCTGCACCGCCATGCCACCGCCGTTGGCCACGCGCAGGCCGGAGAAATCGACCTTGGCGATCTCCGGGTTGTTGATCAGCGCGTTGTACAGCGTATTGACCGCCGGGAACATGTGGAACTTGTACTTCTGCAGTTCCTTGATAAAGCCCGGGATATCGCGCGGGTTCGGGATCAGCACGCTCATGCCGCCGCTGCGCATCCCCAGCAGGCAGCAGACCGTCAGCGCAAAGATGTGGTACAGCGGCAGCGCGGTAATGGTGACGATCTGGTCGATATGGCCGCCCTTGGCCAGCGCCGGCTGCATCCAGGCCTCGGACTGCAGCACGTTGGCGACCACGTTACGGTGCAGCAGCACGGCGCCCTTGCTCACGCCGGTAGTGCCGCCGGTGTATTGCAGGAAGGCGATGTCGTCAGGTCCGGTGGTCGCCGGCTGCAGCGTTAGCTTGCTGCCTTCGGCCAGCACGCTGTTGAAGCGCACGCAGTTGGGCAGCTCCCACTCCGGCACCATCTTCTTGACATTGCGCACCACGAAATTGACGATCGCGCCCTTCAGTCCGCCGAGCATGTCGCCCATGGTGGCGACCACCACATGCTTGACCGGGGTGCGGGCCAGCACCTGCTGCAGCGTGGCGGCAAAGTTCTCCAGGATGACAATGGCCTCGGCGCCGCTGTCCTTGAGCTGGTGCTCCAGCTCGCGCGGGGTGTAAAGCGGATTGACGTTGACCACGACAAAGCCGGCGCGCAGCACCGCGGCCAGCACCACCGGATACTGCAGCACGTTCGGCATCATGATCGCCACGCGCGCGCCGGGACGCAGCCCGCGCGACTGCAGCCACGCGGCGAAGCGCGCGGACATCTGGTCGAGTTCGCCGTAGGTGATGGCCTTGTCCATGCAGACGAAGGCCTTGCGGTCGGCATAGGTGCGAAAAGACGCTTCGAGCAGCTGGGCAAGCGTACGAAACTGGCTGGCATCAATCTCGGCGGGTACGCCGGCCGGGTAGTGTTTCAGCCAAATCTTGTCCATAGCACCGTCTCCTGAATTTCTGAATGGTCGTTCGATTTTTCCGAGATGCTAAACGGGCGCCCCGGTTAGAACAACAACTTAGCAACAACTTAGACGAAGTCCTCGGGGACATTGCACGATGCAACGCGCCCCTGACGGGCATTATGCGCCACCGGTACCGCGGTGGCAGCGGGATAACCCCTAGGACGGTGCGCTCAACCGCCGCTGGGCAGCACCAGCTTCATCATGTTGGTGGCGAGTTCGTGCGCAAGCGCCTCGTCATCCATGCGGCCCGGCTGGTGCCACGTGTACATGAAGCCGACCACGCTGCCGATCGCATGCGCCGTCACGCGCGCATCGCCAAAGGCAAACACGCCCTCGCGCTTGCCCTCTTCCAGCAACGCATACAGGTCGCGGTAGAAGCCGCGCGCCATGCTGTCGAGCCACGCCACGGTCTCGGGGCGCAGGTACTGGTTGTCGCGGAAGCTGAGCGTCGCGGGCACGTGGCAGGCGACGCAGCGGCGCGCCATTTCGAGCAGGCAGGCATGCAGGCGCTCGCGCACCGGCAGCGCCGGGTCGGCAGTTTCGCGGATCACGGGCAGGCAGGTCTGCGCCGACTCGCGGCACAGGATGTCGAAGATCTCGTACTTGTCGGTGAAGTAGTAGTAGACCGCCGGCTTGGTCACGCCCAGCGCGCGGCACAGGTCGTTCATGGTCATGCCGGGATAGCCCTTGGTGTAGAAGAGCTGCGCGGCGGTATCCAGGATCTGGCGGCGGCGCGCTTCCTGGCGCTCGGCGATCTGCGCGCGCGCCGGCACGGGCTCGGGCGCGACGTCTTGTGGGTTGGGGCTCGGTACGGTCGACATGATCGCAATTCTCGCATGGCGCCATGGGCGGGAACGGACCAGAATGCGCCGATCGTCAGTTGGTCGCGGCCGCCTTGCCGCTCGCGGTCAGCGTATCGAGGCGGGTAGCGGGCGGCGCCAGCCGGCGCAGCGCCGCCTCGCGCTCGGCGGACGGCAGCGCGCCGATGCGGCCGGCTTCGGCATAGAAGCGGCGCCAATCGCCATCGCACTGCGCCAGCAGCGCGGTAAAGGCCGGCACCCACTGCTGGTAGGTCGCCACCGCCGCCAGGTGGGCATTGGTCAGGGGCTGGTCGAACCAGCGGTCATAGCCGCTGTAGTTGCCCCACTCCACCTTGAGCCGCGCGTATTGTTCGCGCATGTCGGCGAAGATCCTGGCCTTGCCCTCGCGCTTGGCTTCGTCGTCCAGCGGCGTCTCGTACAGCGCCGCCAGCCGGTCGCGCGTGCCGAGCAGCAGCGCGCGGAACTGCTGGCGGCGCGCGTCGTACTGGCGATAGCTGGCGCGCGCGTCCTCCGACGCATCCTCGGCCAGCCAGCGCTCCACGCCGGCGGCTTCCACGGCGGTGGCAAAGGACTCGTTGAAGGCGGTGTCGTTGCGCACGTAGACCACCTGGTGCGCCAGTTCGTGGAAGATCAGCCGCGCCAGCTCGCCTTCCGGCAGGTAGACGAAGGTGTTGAGCAGCGGGTCGTCGAAATAGCCCAGCGTCGAATAGGCGGGAATGCCTGCCACGTACGCTTCCAGGCCGTCGCGGCGCAGGCCCTGCGCGTACTGCTCGGCATCGGCCTGCGCGTAGTAGCCGCGGTAGCTGATGCAGCCGACGATCGGGAAGCACCACTTGCGCAGCTCCATCGACAGCTCGGGCGTGGCGAACACGCTCCACACCACGTAGGGCCGGTGCAGGTTGGCGTAGCGGCGGTAGCTGCCGTTGTCGGGCAACTTCAGCTCGCGCGACGCGTAGTCGCGGATGCGGCCGGCCAGCGCCAGCCGTTGCGCCAGGCGCGCGTCGTTGGCGTCGCGCGCGCCGGCAATGGCGTCGTCGAGCGGCTGCGCCTGCGCCATCACGCCGAGGTGGCCGCCGATCGACTGCGCGTAGTAGCTGACGGTTTCGCACCCGGCCGTGAGCAGGGCCAGGGCCGTCATGACCGCCGCCGCCAGGATTGACGCCCCGCGCCGGCGGCCGGGCCGCGGACCGTGCCGCGCGTTCATGCCGGCTGGACCGCCCCTTCCGTGCAGGCCTCGACCTGCACCAGGCAGTCATAGAATACCGGCGCCCGCCCCAGGTCGGTCAGGCGCTGGCTGGTCAGCTCGTTGGCGTTCTTGCCGTCCGAAGCCAGCTTCTTCCACCAGATCGACAGGCCTACCACCAGCCCGCGCCGGGCGCGGTCGGTCACGCGGGCGCGCGCCAGCATGCTGCCGCGGTCGTTGAAGGCGCGCACCATGGCGCCGTGCACGATGCCGCGCTCGGCGGCGTCGGCCGGGTGGATGTCCAGGTGCGGCTCGCCCTCGGTGGCGCGCAGGCTATCGACATTGACGAAGGAGCTGTTCAGGAAGTTGCGCGCCGGCGGCGAGATCATCGCCAGCGGGTAGCGCGCCGCAAGTTCCGGCGCGGTCGCCGAGGACTCGTACTGCGGCACGTAGTCAGGCAGCGGGTCGAAGCCGTCGCGCGCCATCGGCTCGGAATAGAACTGGCACTTGCCCGAGTCGGTCGGAAAGCCGCCTTCGGCAAACGGTGCCGGCGCCAGCGCCAGCTTCTGCCAGCCCTGCTCCTTGAGCGATGCCCAGCTGATGCCGGCGGCACGCGCGTCGCCCGGAAGGATCGCCTGCGCGGCGATGTCGTCATCGCTGTCGGCAAAGCACGCCTCGGCAAAGCCCATGCGCAGCGCCAGGCGGCGGAAGATCTCGGTGTTCGGCAGCGCCTCGCCCATCGGCGCGATCGCCGCGTTGTTGGCCAGGAAATAGGTGTGGCCGTAGGCCTTGTGCACGTCGGTGTGCTCCAGCTGCGTGGTGGCCGGCAGCAGGATGTCGGCGTAGTCGGCGGTATCGGTGCGGAAGTGCTCCAGCACCACGGTGAACAGGTCTTCACGCGCAAAGCCTGCGGCCACCTTGCTGGATTCCGGCGCCACCGCGACCGGATTGCTGTTGTAGACCACCACCGCCTCGATCCGCGGTGCACCAGGGGCGGGGTCTGCCAGCAGTGCATCGCCGATGGTGCTCATGTTGACCAGCCGCGGCAGCTTCCCGGGCCAGCCCGGCAGCAGGTCGGGCCGCTGCAGCGCGGCCTCGTTGATCGGGAAGAAGCCCGAGGTCGACAGCTGCAGCCCGCCCGCGGCATGGCGCCACGCGCCCACCAGCGACGGCAGGCACGCCACCGCCCGCACCGCCTGGCCGCCGCCGTGCACGCGCTGCATGCCGTAGTTCAGGCGGATCGCCACCGGCTGGCGCTCGCGTACCGCCAGCTGGCCGTAGAGGCCTGCCAGCCACTCGATGTCTTCAACGGGGATGCCGCAGATCTCGGCCACGCGCGCCGGCGGATAGGACTGGGCGCGCTCGCGCAGTGCCTCGAAGCCCACCGTGTGGCGTTCGATGTAGTCGTGGTCGAGCAGCCCGTCGCGGACCAGCACATGGATCATGCCCAGCGCCAGCGCGCCGTCGGTGCCGGGCATCGGCGCGATATGGCGGTGGCATTTCTCGGCACTCAGCGAGCGGTAGGGATCGATCGCCACCAGCGTGGCGCCGCGGCGCTTGGCTTCCTGCGCACGCGTCCAGAAATGCAGGTTGGAAGCGATCGGGTTGCCGCCCCAGATGATCACCAGCCTGGCATCGGCCACGTGCTCCATGTCCATGCCGACGCTGGCGCCATAGGTGTAGCGCAACGCGGTGGCGCCGGCGCTGGCGCAGATGGTGCGATCCAGCCGCGATGCGCCCAGCTTGTGGAAGAAGCGTGCGGCCATGCTCTCGCCCTGCACCAGCCCCATGGTGCCCGCATAGCTGTATGGCACGATGGCCTGCGGATCGCGCGCGGCGATGGCCTGCAGGCGCGTGGCGATGGTGTCGAGCGCTTCGTCCCAGGAAATCGGCGCGAACTTGCCCTCGCCCTTCCTGCCAATGCGCTTCATCGGCGTCAGCAGGCGGTCGGGATGGTAGGTGCGTTCGGTGTAGCGCGATACCTTGGTGCACAGCACGCCCTGCGTGCCGGGATGGTCCGGATCGCCGGCCACCTTGACGGCGCGGCCGTCCTCGACGGTGACGAGCAAGGCACAGGTGTCGGGGCAGTCATGCGGGCAGGCGGCGCGGACGATGCGGGAAGCCATGGGATCTCCGGGGGCTGGCGGTCTGTCGTTATCTTTCGTTCGGTCGGAACGTGAGGTTTGTGGCGCGGTTTCCGCGGGTCGCGGGCCGGCGCCGCGGCGCGTCCCCGTCCGTGCGGGCGTGAGGAGCCAGGGCGGGGAGTATCTCGATCGGATTGTATTCGATATGATGTGCCGGCGCGCGGCCGGCCCCATGCTGGCAGCGCGCTTGCCGACCAATGCCGGCGCAGACCGGCCCATGGCGGCGAACGGGTAACCGAACCACATTTTGCGGGGGTTTATGTTTTTCCGATCCGGGGTCAAGGGCCGGCTTGCCGGCCTGCTGGTGGCGTGCGCCATCGGCACGTGCGGCGCATCCGGCGCTGCCATCGCCAGCACTGCCATATCCGAAACCGGCGTCACCGCCGACACCATCCTGCTGGGGCAATCCGCGGCACTGACGGGCCCGGCCAGGTCGCTCGGCAAGCAGATGAACGCGGGCGCGCGACTGTATTTCGACCACATCAACCAGCAGGGCGGCATTTTCGGCCGCAAGATCCGGCTCGAAGTGCTGGACGACTACTACGAGCCCGAGCCCGCCGCCAAGAACACCCGGAAGCTGATCGAGGAAGAGCGCGTCTTCGCGCTGTTTGGCTACGTCGGCACGCCCACCAGCCAGGCAGCGCTGCCGCTGGCGACACAGGCCAGGGTGCCGTTCTTCGGCCCGTACACCGGCGCGCGCTCGGTGCGCGAGCCGCGCAGCCGCTACGTCTTCCATGTCCGCGCCGGCTACAGCGACGAGGCCACGGCGATCCTGCGCCAGATCCAGACCACCGGCCTGAAGCGCGTGGCGGTGGTCTACAACGACGATGCCTATGGCAAGGCCGAACTGGAGGAGCTGGAACGCGCAGTGAAGAGCGCCGCCGACAGCGGCGTGCAGCTGGTTGCGCGCGAAGCCGTGGTCCGCAATACGATGGAAATCGGTGACGCCATGCAGGGCGTGCTCAAGGCCAGCCCGGACACCGTGGTGATGATCAGCGCCTATCGCACCGCTGGCGCCTTCGTCAAGGAAGCGCTGCGCCGCGGCTACAACGGGCAGTTCTATAACGTCTCGTTCGTCGGCACGCAGGCGCTGGCCAACGAGGTCGGCGCGAAAGGCAGCGGCGTGATCATCTCGCAGGTGATGCCGCATCCGGGCAATGCCACGCTGCCGGTGGTGCGCGAATACCTGCGCCTGCTGCAGGCCGCGGGCAAGCCGAACGAGTTCGACTACGCCAGCATCGAAGGCTACATTGCGGCGAAGGCGTTTGCCGAAGGACTGCGCCGCGCGGGCAAGGACCTGACGCGCGAGAAGCTGGTGACCGCGCTGGAATCGATGCGAAGCGTTGACCTGGGCGGCTTCATCGTCAACTTCACGCCGGAGAACCATGTGGGGTCGCGGTTCGTGGAGATGACGGTGATCAATTCGAAGGGGCAGGTGATCCGGTGAGTTTTCCTGCCCGCGCCTGTTTTCTCCCCTCTCCCTCTGGAGAGGGGAGCAAGGCAGCGGGATCGCGTAAGCCGCCGCGCTACTTCATGTCATTCAAATGACAAGCCGAAAACCGCATCGGCGCAATCTCCTTCAGCGCCGGCTGCTCCTCCTTGCAGCGTGGCATCGCATACGGACAGCGCGGATGGAAATGGCACCCCGACGGCGGATTCAACGGTGAGGGAATCTCGCCCTTGATCGCCACATAGGTCTTCTTGCCGACCTCCAGCTTCGGCGCTTCGGCCAGCAGCGCCTGCGTGTAGGGATGGTTCGGCGCGGCGAACACGTCCTCGGTCGGCGCCGACTCGACCACCCGCCCCAGGTACATGATCACGACGCGGTCGCTGATGTGCTTGACCACGCCAAGGTCATGGCTGATGAACAGGTAAGTCAGGTTCAGCTCTTCGCGCAGCCGCATGAACAGGTTCAGCACCTGCGCCTGGATCGATACGTCGAGCGCCGCCACCGACTCGTCGCAGACCAGGAACTCCGGCTTTACCGCCAACGCCCGCGCAATGCCGATGCGCGCGCGCTGCCCGCCCGAGAACTGGTGCGGGAAGCGCCGCAGCACGGTCGGGTCCATGCCGACGCGCACCAGCATGTCCTCGACATAGCCCTTCTGCCCGCCACGGTCGACCATGCCGTGCACCACCGGCGCCTCGCCGATGATATCCAGCACCCGCAGCCGCGGATTGAGCGAGGCGTACGGATCCTGGAAGATCATCTGGATCGCCAGCTGCTTCTCGCGACGCTTGTCCGGCGGCAGGTGGTCGAGGTTGGTGCCGCGCCACAGCCGATCGCCTTCCGTCAGCGTGTGCAGGCCCACGGCCATGCGGCCCAGCGTGGACTTGCCGCAGCCGGATTCGCCCACCAGCCCCACCACCTCGCCGGTGCGGATGCTCAGGTCGACGCGGTCGACCGCATGCACCACCTCTTCGCGCGCATGGGCGCCGAACAGGTTGGCGATGCGCGCGGCGGTGTCGAGCGACTTGACGAAGCGCTTGGACACGCCGCGCAGCTCCAGCAGCGGCGCCGCCGGTGTCTCGCCCGGAGCGGATGCAGTATTTGCCATCGGTCGGGATTGCAGTTCAGTCGTGGTCATGCCGCCTCCTGGTTGGCCAGCACCGGATGGAAGCAGCGCAGGCGGCGGCCGTCGGGAGCGGTCTCCAGCGGCGGCTCGGTCTTGCACGCGGCGGTCGCATACGGGCAGCGCTCGCGGAACGAGCAGCCGCCCGGCAGGTTCAGCAGCGATGGCGTCATGCCGGGGATCTGCCGCAGCGGCGCGCCGCGCGGGTTGCGCGACGGTGCCGATCCGATCAGGCCGTGCGTGTACGGGTGCTCGGGATGTTCCAGCACCTGGCGCACATCGCCGGCTTCGACAATTTTGCCGGCATACATCACGCACACGGTGTCGGCCAGTCCCGCCACCACCGACAGGTCATGTGTGATCCAGATCAGTGCCGTGCCAGATTCGCGGCACAGGGTCTGCATCTCGTAAAGGATCTGGCCCTGGATGGTGACGTCGAGCGCCGTGGTCGGCTCGTCGGCGATGATCAGGTCGGGCTTGTTCAGCAGCGCGATCGCGATCGCCACGCGCTGGCGCATGCCGCCCGAGAACTGGTGCGGATAAGCCAGCAGGCGCTCGTCCGGGGACGGGATGCCGACCCGCGCCAGCGCATTGCGCGCGCGCTCGCGCGCCACCGCCTTACCGACGTTCTCGTGCGCCAGCACCGCCTCGATCATCTGCGTGTCGATGCGCAGGACCGGGTTGAGCGTCATCATCGGGTCCTGGAAGATCATCGCGATGCGGTTGCCGCGCACGTCGCGCTGCTGTGCCGGCGTCAGCGCGCGCAGGTCGCGCGTAATGCCGTCGCGGCTGGTGAGCGCGATGCGCCCGTCGACCACCTTCCCGGGCGGGTCGATCAGGCCCATGATCGAGTAGCCGGTCATCGACTTGCCGGAACCGGACTCGCCCACCAGCCCCATGATCTCGCCGCGGCCCACGGTAAAGGACACGTCGTCGACAGCCTTGGCAATGCCGCCGCGCGTATAGAAATGCGTCTTCAGGTTCTCTACGACCAGCGTAGGTTGTGCCATGTCGGTCTCCCGCGGGTTATTGCGTCTGCAGGCGCGGGTTGAGCACGTCGCGCAACTGGTCGGCCACCAGGTTCATCGCCACGATGGTGACCACCAGTGCGATGCCCGGGAAGAAGCTGATCCAGTACTTGCCCGACAGCATGTATTGCTGGCCGTTGGAGATCAGCGAGCCCAGCGACGGCTCCGTGATCGGCACGCCCAGCCCGAGGAACGACAGCGTCGCCTCCAGCGTGATCGCCGACGCCACCTGCAGCGCCGCGATCACGATCAGCGGCGGCAGGCAGTTGGGCAGCAGGTGGCGGAACATGATGCGGCGCGGCGGCAGGCCCAGGCAGGTGGCCGCCTCGATATATTCCTTGCGGCGCTCCACCAGCGCGGCGCTGCGCGTGGTGCGCGCGTAGTAGGCCCACTGCACCGCCACCAGCGCGATCACGATATTGCCCAGCCCAGGGCGCAGGAACGCCAGCAGGATCAGCGCCAGCAGGATCGGCGGGAACGACAGCTGCAGGTCGGCCACGCGCATGATGAAGGCCTCGGTGCGCCCGCCCAGGAAGCCGGCCAGCAGGCCCAGCGTGGCACCCAGCAGCAGCGCAATCACGGTGCTGACCACGCCCACGCCGATACTGATGCGCAGCCCGTACATCACCGCCGACAGGATGTCGCGCCCCTGCTCGTCCGAGCCGAGCAGGAAGGTCATGCCGGTGCCGGCCTTCTCGCCCGGCGCCAGGCGCGCGTCGAGCACGTCGAGCGTAGCCAGGTCATACGGGTTCTGCGGCGCCAGCCACGGCGCGAGGATCGCAATCAGGATGATGGTGACCAGCGTGGCCAGCCCGGCCACCGCGATCTTGCTGGAAAAGAACTCCGTGGCAAAGCGGCGCCACGGCGATTGTTCGCGCGCGGCCGGCGAAGTCTTGTCTTGCGGTTCAACGGTTGCGGCAGTCATGGCTCAGCCCTTGTTGTCGGCAATGCGCACGCGCGGATCGAGCATGCTGTAGACGATGTCCACCACCAGGTTGATCAGGATAAACAGCGTCACGATCACCATGAGGTAGGCGACGATCACCGGCCGGTCCAGCAGCTGGATCGAGTCGATGATCAGCTTGCCCATGCCGGGCCAGGCAAAGATCGATTCGGTCACGATCGCGAATGCGATGATCGAGCCGAACTGCAGCGCGATCACGGTGACGATCGGGATCAAAATGTTCTTCAGCACATGCACGCCGACGATGCGCGTATTGGACAGGCCCTTGGCGCGCGCGAACTTGACGTAGTCCTGCAGCATCGCCTCCTGCGTGCCGGCGCGCGTGAGCCGGATCACCATGGCGATGTTCAGCAGCGACAGCGTCACCGCCGGCAGCACCAGGTGGCGGATGCCGTCGACGGTCAGGAAGCTGAGCGGGATGCCGAGCACGCGCACGGTCTCGCCGCGGCCGTTGGACGGCAGCCAGCCGAGCTGCACCGCGAACACCATGATCAGCATCAGGCCGACCCAGAACGTGGGCAGCGAGAAGCCCAGGATCGACACCGTCATGATTGACTTGCCCGCCACGCCGTTGGGCCGCAGCCCGGCCCATAGCCCCAGCGGGATGCCGAGCACGATCGCCAGCAGGATCGCGCACACGGCCAGTTCCATGGTGGCCGGCATGCGCTCGAAGATCAGCTTGAGCGCCGGCGTGCCGTGCGCGAACGAGGTACCGAGGTTGCCCTGCAGCGCATTCTGCAGGAACACCCAGTATTGCTCCCATAGCGGCTTGTCCAGGCCAAGCGCCGCGATGGTGCGCTTGATGTCCTCCTGGTCGGCCTGCGGGTTGATCAGGATGTCGACGGGATTGCCGATGGCAAAGACGCCGAGGAAAACCAGCAGCGACATGACGAAGAGCACCACTACGCTCTGCATCAGGCGCCGGATGATGAAAACCAGCATATAAAGACCACTATCCTTTCGCGCGCGAATGCGCACGCCGCCCGGGAGCGCCATGCGCTTCCAGGCGGCGCGGCAGCCATGCGCGGCACCGCAAACTCAGCAGCAGGCAGCCTGCTTACCGGGGCTTGACTTACTGGGGCTTGAAGTTATGCGCGTAGGTGCGCTCGTCGGTACGCGGCACGTAGACGATGCCCTTCTGCGTGGCCCAGGTGGTCACCTGCTGGTGGATCGGGATGATACCGCCATCGTTGATCGCGATCGCGGTGGCTTCCTGCAGCATCTTGGAGCGTTCGGCGTCATTCACGGTAGACAGCGCCTGTTCCAGCACCACATCCATCTTGGGGTTGCAGTATTCACCCCAGTTGGTGGTGCCAAAGCCCTTCTTGCTGTCCTCGCACGCCAGCAGTGCGCGCAGCGGCGAGCTGACCTCGCCGGTCTGCGCGCCCCACCCGAGCAGGCCGAACGACCACTCGTGCTTGATGCCCTTGGACGAGTACGTCGCCATCGGCATGCCTTCGACCTTGGTGGCGATGCCGATGCGGGTCAGGTTCTGCGCGATCGTCTGCGCGATCTTCTCGTCGTTGACGTAGCGGTTGTTGGGCGTGTGCAGCGTCACGCCGAAGCCGTTCGGGTAGCCTGCCTGGGCCAGCAGCTTCTTGGCGCCTTCGGGGTCGTACTTGACCGTCTTCAGGTTGGGGTTGTAGCCGAACAGCGTGGGCGGCACCAGGTTGTTGGTCGGCTCCGACAGGCCTTCCATCAGCCGGTCCTTGATGCCCTGCCGGTTGATCGCCATGCTGATGGCATTGCGCACGCGCGCATCCTTCAGCGGGTTCTTGTCCAGCGGCGCGCCTTCCTTCGTGGTGACGTAGGGCGACTTGTCGCGCTTGGCATCGAAATACAGGTAGATCACGCGGTGCGAGATCTTGGAAAAGAACGACAGCTTGGGATCCTGCCGCACCTTGGGCAGGTCGGGCGTCGGCACGTTCTCGATCGCCTGCACGTCGCCCGACAGCAGCGCCGCCAGACGCGTGGCCGGATTCGGGATGAAGCGCAGCGTGGCCTTTTCCCACGCCGGCTTGGCGCCCCAGTAGTTGTCGTTGCGCACCAGTTCGACCCGGTCGTCGCGGGCGTAGCTGACGAACTTGAACGGCCCGGTGCCGATCATGCCCTTGCCCTGGGCGAAGTCGTCCGAGCTCAGGCCCTGCGTCGCCTTTTTCTGCACGATGAAGATCGACGTCAGGTCGTTCAGCATCAGCGGGTACGGCTTGTTGGTGGTCAGCTGGATGGTGTACTTGTCGATCACCTTCTTGTTGACGATCGCCTTGGTGTAGACATCGAACTTGCCCGGGCTGTTCTGGATGGTAGCCGGGCGGTCCAGCGACCAGACGATGTCTTCGGTGGTCAGCTCGGAACCGTCATGGAACTTCACGCCCTGGCGGATCTTGAATTCCCAGGTCAGGTTGTTGACCAGCTTCCAGGATTCGGCCAGGCCGGGAATGATGCGGCTGTCCGGGTCCATCTTCACCAGCGAGTCGAAGATATGCTCCGACACGTTGATATTGGAGAACAGGTTGTAGAAATGCGGATCCATCGAGGTCGGCGGCGAACTCATGGCCAGTTTGAGGTCCGCGGCCTGGGCGCTGCCGGACCATGCCAGGCCAAGGGCCCCGGCCACGGCGACAACACCGATTGCCTTCTTGAAAGTGCGAAGGGACATCGCGCAATTCTCCCTGTAGGAAGTGAAGCAGACGTTTTAGGATCGGCAATGCACGCGCCGCGGGTCACGCGGCAGGTCGCGCACGGGCGCTGCTTTTTGGTGCGCTATCTGGCGCAGCGATGCAGCGCAAAACGGCAATTTGCCGGCCGGACACTTCAAGCATGAACTGTTCCAGCAGTCGACATATCCCGGCAATGCGGGGAAACCCACACCGTTTGGCATATTGCACCGCGCCATTCGCTGCATGAGGCACGAACCGGCGCATTTTGGCGCTTTTCCGAGAGGCATCGTATGATCGGGGGTATCCGACGCCTACCCGGCGCGCCACGCCCAGACTCCGGCATCATGAAGCTCATCCCCGAAATCCTGCAGGCGCAAGCTGAAATCCGCGCGATCCGCCGCGATATCCACGCGCATCCGGAACTCTGCTTCGAAGAACAGCGCACCGCCGACGTGGTCGCGCGCAACCTCGAGTCGTGGGGCATCGAAGTGCATCGCGGCCTCGGCACCACCGGGCTGGTCGGGGTGATCCGCAATGGCGGCAGCGCGCGCACCATCGGCCTGCGCGCCGACATGGACGCCCTGCCGCTGCAAGAGGCCAACACCTTCGGCCACTGTTCGCAGCATGCGGGCAAGATGCATGCGTGCGGCCACGATGGCCATACCGCGATGCTGCTCGGCGCGGCGCGCTACCTGGCGCAGCACAAGCCCTTCGACGGCACCGTGCACCTGATCTTCCAGCCGGCCGAGGAAGGCGGCGGCGGCGCGCGCGAGATGATCAAGGACGGGCTGTTCTCGCGTTTTCCCTGCGATGCGGTGTTCGGCGTGCACAACTGGCCCGGCATGCCGGTCGGCGCTTTCGGCACGCGCGTGGGTCCGCTGATGGCTTCGAGCAATGAATTCCGCATCGTCGTGCGCGGCAAGGGTGCGCATGCGGCCATGCCGCACAATGGCAACGATCCGGTCTTCACTGCCGCGCAGATCGTCTCGGCGCTGCAAGGGATCATCACCCGAAACAAGCGCCCGATCGATACCGCAGTGATCTCGGTCACGCAGTTCCATGCCGGCGACGCCACCAATATCGTGCCGAACGAAGCCTGGATCGGGGGCACGGTGCGCACGTTCACGGTGCCGGTGCTCGACCTGATCGAGCGCCGCATGGAGGAAGTGTCCCGCGCCGTCGCGAGCGCGTTCGACTGCACCGTCGACTACGAATTCCACCGCAACTATCCGCCCACGATCAATACCGAGGCCGAGACCGGCTTTGCCGCCACGGTGGCCGCCGAACTGGTGGGCGAAGCCAATGTCGACAGCGATATCGAGCCGACCATGGGCGCCGAGGATTTCTCCTTCATGCTGCAGGAAAAGCCGGGCTGCTACCTGTTCCTCGGCAACGGCGACGGCGCGCATCGCGACAGCGGGCATGGCATGGGGCCCTGCATGCTGCATAACCCCAGCTACGATTTCAACGACGAACTGCTGCCGGTGGGCTCGACCTTCTTCGTGCGGCTGGTGGAGAAATGGCTGGCGCCCGCGTGACAACTAGAACTCAAGGCGCAGCCTGCAGGCAAAATCGATAACAGCGCATTCGCGCAAGACAGGGGGAGCATCTGCATGGGCCGCTCGGCGCTTGATCGCGGGACGGCGCGCAGCTTTGCGCGCGTGGCGCTGGACAATATCCTGCGCCGCTATCCGTACAAGGTGGATCACATGATGTGCGCCACCGGCGACGTGGCCGAGCCGGCGACCTGGCACCCGGCCTTCTGCGGCAGCTACGACTGGCATTCGAGCGTGCACATGCACTGGCTGCTGGTGCGGCTGCTGGCGCTGTACCCGGACCTCGATGAAGCTGCCGAACTCCGCGATGCCCTCGACGCGCAGCTGCGGCCGCAGCATATCGCGGTCGAACTGGACTATTTCCATCGACCCGGTTCGCGGACGTTCGAACGTCCGTATGGCTGGGGCTGGGTGCTGAAGCTGCAGGCGGAATTGCTGGCACTGGCGCAGCAGGATCCGCGCGCCGCGGCATGGGCCGACGCGTGCGCGCCGCTCGCCTCGCACCTGTCGCGGCAATTGGCCGAGTTTCTGGACGCGGCGGATTTCCCGGTGCGCACCGGCACGCACTTCAACAGCGCCTTTGCCTGCGTAATGGCGCTGGCCTACGCGCGCGCGACGCAGGACACGGCCTTGCGGCGCGCCATTGTGCGGCGCGCGCACCGCTGGTTCGGGCACGACCGCAGCTATCCGGCGCGCTATGAGCCAGGCGGCGATGAGTTCCTGTCGGGCGGCATGACCGAAGCCGTATTGATGCATGCCGTCATGGACGGCAGCGCATTCGGGCAATGGTGGGAAATGTTCGTGCCGGGCGCGGCGGAACTGGCCAACTGGCTGACGCCGGTGGAGGTCGCTAATCGCAGCGACCCCAAGGCGTCACATCTCGACGGGCTGAACCTGTCGCGCGCCTGGTGCTGGCGCCTGCTGGAGCCGGCGTTGCCGGAATCGCTGCGCCCGCTGGCCGTGCGCGCCTGGTCCGACCATATCGAGGCATCGCTGCCCTATGCCGTTACCGGCGAGTATGTCTCGACACACTGGCTGGCTTCGTTCGCGGTGCTCGCGATGGCCGAGCCGGTCGGCGGCTGAAGCCGCCGCTTTGCCATCAGTCCAGCGCGATGTCCCCGTACCAGGATTCCGCGTTGCTCCGGGTGTTGTCGGTATCGGTCATGATGCCGACCGCAATCACTCGCCCAGGATCGGTGCCGAACGCCTTGCGGTAATCGGCGCGCAGGTCGCGTTCGTGGCATCGCCACTCATTGGCATGCTTCGTGCCGCTATCGACCACGATCATGCGCACACGGTCGGTATGCGGATTGGCCACCACCGAGCCTTCGGCGCGCTTGCCGCCCCAGATATACATCAGCGTGGCGTAGGGCATTTCCCGCCCGGTGGTGAGCCGTGCCATCTCGTACATCAGCTGGTCTTTCAGCGGCAGGCTGCCCTTGTCGCCATCGAAGGCGACGAACAGGCGCAGCGGAGAATCCTCGCGCGGACCGTGGCTGTTGTCGGCATTGCGGATGATGCCGCTGGTCTTCCAGCTCCAGCGCACCATGCCGGCATCGCGGTCGTGCAGGGGAACGTAGAGGCCTGACGCCGAGCTTTCGGCCTGCGCGTGGACGACGACGCGCTGGTCGACTTCGACTATCGAATAGCGCGTCGGGGTCTTGTTGCGGTTGATGGTCCAGGGCTGCCAGCCGATCGGCAGGCGGCCGTCACGCGGGGCAACCGAGAACAGCGGCAGCGTGGCACGGGTCTGGGGCTCGTCGGCGGCGTCTTCACCGTCGTCCCCGGCGTCTGCCTCCGCAGCCCGGGCACTGGCGGCGGCAAGCGGATCGCTCGGGGCGGCCGGCGCAACCTCGCCGCCGGCCGCGCGCTGCTCGGCGGCGACCTGGGCCGCGGCGTAAGCGCCCATGCGCTTGGCAAACGCCTGACAATCGACCGCCGAGGCCGTTGCCAGGGATGACGTGTCAGCAGTGGAAGCGGAAGAACCCGTGGAACCAGGAGAAATGGATGCGCATCCTGCCAGCATCAGCGCGCTGGCCGCGCCAGTAAAAACCAGCCGAAACACCTTGGCCGTCATGTAACCCCTCGAATCCCGAAACTGGCCCTGCTTCCTTGGCAAGGACCTGTCTATTGCTCACTGCTTGCTGCCTGCAAACGGCTTCGTGCCGCTTGGGGACACTTAAAGGTCGAACATAGCAGAAGGTTTGCGGGGCCGGAATGCTGGCGTACCCGGGATGCGGCGGGAATACAACGGGGTTTTTTGATGTTGTCGCCGTTTGTGAGGTGTTGTCGGTTGTTGGAGCGGCTTTATCGCGGTTGGTGACAGGCCCGCCGTTGAGGCTTCGCCGTCGCTGCTGATGACGTGCTGTCGGCCGTTGAACCGACAGACCGCAAGGCCGGATATAAGTCTGCAACCAGTCCTGCTCAAGCCAGAATGGTCGTCTTACCTTGCAAACGGGGCGCGTTCATATAAGTGAACCGCCCAGGAGGGCGGAACCAGGCGCTTCAACGGCCGACAGCTGTCACCAGCAACGCTGGCATGGCGCCAACCACCTTGTAGCAAAAATCAAAACTCAAAAAGCAAAAACCCCTCGCAGCACACGCTGTCGAGGGGTTTTGCACAATAAGAGCCTGGCGATGACCTACTTTCACACGGGTAATCCGCACTATCATCGGCGCGGAGCTGTTTCACGGTCCTGTTCGGGATGGGAAGGGGTGGTTCCAGCTCGCTATGGTCACCAGGCATGAGGGGTTGTGGCGCTGGGGTTCAAGCCAGCGTCACGAATCGGGATGTAGTTGGGGTTG
>NZ_SMNY01000050.1:0-65819 GCF_004353535.1 Cupriavidus sp. L7L | reverse complement strand
CGGCACGCGCGGCTTCCACCGCGGCGTTCAGCGCCAGGATGTTGGTCTGGAAGGCAATGCCCTCGATCACGCCGATGATGTCGACGATCTTCCTGGACGCATCGTTGATCTCGTCCATGGTCTGCACCACGCGGCCGACCACCTCGCCGCCGCGCAGCGCGGTCTCCGACGCATTGGCCGCCAGCCCGCTGGCCTGGCGCGCGTTGTCCGCGTTCTGGCGCACGGTGCCGGTCAGCTGCTCCATGCTGGAGGCGGTCTGCTCCAGCGACGCCGCCTGCTGCTCCGTGCGCTGCGACAGGTCGTTGTTGCCGGCAGCGACCTGGTGCGTTGCCGTGGAAATGCTGGCCATGCCTTCCTGGATTTCATGCACCACTGACAGCAGGCTGCGCTGCATGGTCTGCATCGCCTGCGCCAGCGCGCCGATCTCGTCGCCGCTGCGATGCTCGAAGCGCGTGGTCAGGTCGCCCGCGCCCAGCCGCAGCGCAAAGTCCAGCATGTCGCCCAGCGGCCGGTGCACGCGCGCCAGCAGCATGGTGCCGGCCGCGAACGAGGTCGCCAGCGCCAGTGCGAAGCCGCCCCACAGCCACGGTCGCAGCTTCGCGGCCCCTGCCGGGTCCAGGATCTCGACCGCTGCCAGCGCCGCCAGGAACCACACCAGCCCGCCCGCCTGCGCCCACAGGATGCGGCGCTTCAGGTTCATGCGCAGCGCGCGTTGCGCCAGGCCGGCGAGCCCCGTGCGCACCACGGCGCCGTCACGGATCGCCAGTCCCGCAGCGCGTCCCGCACGGAAGCGCGCATACAGCGCGCCGGCGGCTTCGACCTGCTCGCGCGAGGGCATCGAACGCACCGAGGTATAGCCGACCACGCGCCCGTCGATGCGCGTGGGCGTCACGGTGGCGGTGACCCAGTAGAAGTCGCCGTTCTTGCGGCGGTTCTTGACCACGCCGATCCAGGTGCGGCCGGCTTCCAGGTTTTGCCACAGGTCGGCAAACGCCTCGGGCGGCATGTCGGGATGGCGCACCAGGTTGTGCGGCGCGCCCATCAGTTCCTCGGCTGCATAGCCGCTGGCCTCGATAAAGGTGCGGTTGGCGAAGGTGATACGGCCCTTGAGGTCCGTGCGCGAGATCAGGTAGTCAGATGGTGAGAGCTGGTATTCGCGCTGCGTAACGGGTTGGTTGTTTCGCATGGATGATATCGATACTGCTTGCCCGAAGAAACCATGGCTGCCAGGCATGGCGCAATTCCGGGCGGTACGATCCGGCAGGCGTGCCAGCCGGGCGGCGGGGGTGAACAGGCAGGTGTGGCAGGGATCAGGCCACGGCGTCGAGCGCGGCCAGTTCTTCGGTATTGAGCAGCTTCTCGATATCGACCAGGATCAGCATGCGCTGCTCGACCGAGCCGAGGCCGCGGATGTAGTCGGTAGCCAGCTCGCCGGAAAAATGCGGCGTGGGCTTGATCTGCGCGGGCGTCAGCGTCAGCACGTCGGAGACGCCGTCGACGACGATGCCGGTGGTGCGCTCGTTGAGATCGACGATGATGACCACGGTGTACTGGTCATAGCTGACGTTGGCCTGGCGGAACTTGATGCGCAGGTCGATGATCGGCACGATGATGCCGCGCAGGTTGATCACGCCCTTGATGTAGTCGGGCGCATTGGCAAGCTGGGTGACCGACTCGTAGCCGCGGATCTCCTGGACCTTCAGGATATCGATGCCGTACTCTTCGCGGCCCAGCGTGAAGGCCAGGAATTCCTCGCCCGCACCTTCGTTCACGCCTGCCGCGCCGTTTGCCTTGTCGATATGCCGCATCGTCAGCCCCCATTCTGGTCATGCCGGTTTCCTGGCGCCGTGCGCCGGGGCGTGATTTCGCCCACCAGTGTTTACGGCAGCAAACGGGGTGACTGAAGGCCGATGCGGCGCCTTCCTTACCCTTCCGAGGAGGGGTGCGGGGGCGCCAGCAGCGCCGCCACGGCCTG
The DNA here is from genome assembly GCF_004353535.1 of Cupriavidus sp. L7L. Classification (NCBI taxonomy): domain Bacteria; kingdom Pseudomonadati; phylum Pseudomonadota; class Betaproteobacteria; order Burkholderiales; family Burkholderiaceae; genus Cupriavidus; species Cupriavidus sp. L7L. The sequence continues at coordinate 63,844 of NZ_SMNY01000050.1, read as the reverse complement.
CATCAGCGCATCGGGATCGAAGGGCTTGGGCAGGAAGCCCGAGGCGCCCGCGGCGCGGGCCTGCTCGCGGATGCTGCCGTCATGCTCGGTGGTCAGCATCAGGATCGGGATGGCGGCGTAGCGCGCGCTGGCGCGCAGTCGGCGGATCAGGGTCAGGCCGTCCATGCCGGGCATGACCTGGTCGGTGACCAGCATGCCGAACGCGACATGATCCGCGGCATCGTCATCCGCAGCCGCGGTGTCGGCCAGCGCATACGCCTGCTCGCCGTCGGCCACCTCGGTGACGTCGAACCCGCCGGCACGCAGGCATGCGCCGATCATGCGGCGTAGCGAGGGGGAATCGTCGACGACGAGAATGCTGGGCAATGACATTGGCGCCTCCGTTGGCAGGGCTCGGTTGATCCGCCGGATGCTGAAGCAGTGCTTGGCGCGGATGGCGCGCGGCCGGCGACGGACAGGCCGGCGCAGGGCCGCGCTGCAAGCGCGCGGGCCCTGCCAGCGTGGATATCGGCATGGCAGGCGCGTCGCTTTAGCGTTTTTGGCGTTTTTTCGGCCTGGTGCTTGTGCGTGCGGCGCGGCGCTCAGGCTGGCTGCGGCCCGCGCAACGCCTCGGCAAACCCTGCCGCATCGAGCGGCAGCGACAGCAGGAAGCCCTGCACCTCGTCGCAGCCCATCTCGTTGAGGATTTCCAGCTGCGAGGCCGACTCGACGCCTTCGGCCACCACCTTCATGCGCAGCTCGTGCGCCAGCGCCACCATTGAGCCGACGATGGCGCGCCCTTGCGCATCGGTGTCGAGCCCGCCGATCAGCGTGCGGTCGATCTTGAGCGTGCCCACGCGCAGGCGCTTGAGATAGCCCAGGCTCGAATAGCCGCTGCCGAAGTCGTCCAGCGCCACCTGGATGCCGAGCGACTGCAGCTCGGCCAGCGTCTCCAGCGATTTGCCGATGTCCTTCATGGCGGCGGTCTCGGTGATCTCCAGCGTGATCGCCGACGGCGGGATGTCGTGCTGGTGGATCTGCTCGAGCAGGTACTGCGGGAAATTGCGGCTGGCAAAGCGCAACCCCGACACGTTGATCGCCACCGGCACGGTCGGCAGGCCGGCGTCCTGCCACAGGCGCACCTGGCGGCAGACGCTGGTCAGAACCCAGTCGTCGAGCTTGTCGATCTGGCCGGACTGCTCGGCCACGGCGATGAACTCGGCCGGGCTGACCTGGCCCAGCGCGGGATGGCGCCAGCGGCACAGCGCCTCGGCGCCCACCAGCGTGCGGCGGCGGGCGTCATACTTGGGCTGGAACTGCAGCGACAGCGCCTCATCCTGGATCGCCAGCCACAGGTCGCGGCGGATCACGCGGGTGCGGCGGGCGCGCTCGCCGGCAGCGCTATTGAACAGGCGCACCTGGTTCGAGCCGCTTTCGCGGGCCTCGGCCAGGCTCACTCGTGCGGCTTGCATCAGCGCCTCGGAGGTCTGGGCGTCGCGCGGGTAGATGGCGATGCCGATATTGACGCCGATCTGCATCTGCAGCCCGCGCGCGGCGATGAATTCCGCCAGCGAGCCCAGCACGCGCGAGCCCAGCTCCTGCGCGCGGCCGTGGTGCACCAGCTCGGGCACGCCGACGGCGAACTCGTCGCGCGCCAGCCGGGCGAGGAAGTCGTGCGGCTCCAGCACGGCCTGCGCCAGCGCGCCGGCGTCCTGCGCCAGGATATCGTCGGCGCGGATCTCGAAGACTTCGTCGACCTCGCGGTAGTCGGCAATATGGATCAGCAGCACGGCGCAGCCGGTGTCGGCCAGCCGCGCCTGGGCCATGGCCTGGTCCAACCAGCGGCCGAACGCGACGCGGTCGGGCATCACGGTGGCGACGCTGTACTCGCCCACCGTGCCCTGCCCGCGCGCGGTGGCGCGCACCGTAAGCCGGCCGGGAATGCGGGCGCCGCGCCGCACCAGCCGCGGCTCGGCGCCGCGCACCAGGGCGGTGGTGGCATCATCGGCAAGATCCCCGGCGGGGCTGGTCTCGGTGCGCGATACCGGCAGCCAGCCGCGCGACTGCGCCCGGTGCAGCGCGAACATCAGTGCGCACAGCGCGGTCAGGCCGCCTGCCAGCCAGGCGGGATGAGGCAGTCCGGCCGCGTCGATGCAGGCGCGCGCCGAAGGCGCGCCGGCGCCGCAGGCCCGGCCCAGGTGGGTGCCGGCCGCGGCCACCATGCCGGCGCCGGCGACCACCGCCAGCACCGCCGCGCCGCGCCACAGGCGCGCGCCCTGGCGCAGCCACTGCAACAGCAGCTTGGCGGCGGCGGTGGCGGCCGCGGCGGCGGCGAAGCTGGCGGCCATCTCGGCGGTGTCGTTGGCCACCGGCACGCTGCCCGACAGCACCACCACCACCACGGGCAGGCTCACGGCGAGCTGCGACAGCAGCGCCGCCGTCCAGGTCAGCGTGCGCAGCGACCGGCTTCCGGCGCCCTCGTCCGCACGCCCGGCGCGGGCGCCGAGGGCGGCGGCCACGCCCAGCAGGGCGGCGAGCAGCAACAGGACGGTACTCAGGGCAATCATTGGGCTGCGCGGTGGTGAAGAAAATGCGCGAAGACAAAGCCGACGCGGGGCAAACCTCGCATCATGGCATCTTGCGGTCGCCGTGTGAACAACACAATACGGGGGTCCCCTGCCGGGGACATCTGTTTAGAACGCACTCCAGTCATCGTCGCGGCCGGCGGCGACCGGCGCCGGCCGCGGCGCGGTGCCGGGGCCACGGTACCGCCTGCAAGGGTAAATACCGAAACCACGTTCTTCAGCTGCTGGTGATGCGCGAGGCCAGGTCGCCGCGCGCAATGCGCTCGAACATGGCCAGCACTTCCTGCACCGGCGTGACGATGGCGCGGTTCAGTGCCACCGTGCACAGCACCGCGACCGCCAGCCCCAGCACGACCAGCGCGATCGACAGCGTGCGGATGCTGGCAAAGCTGGCCTGCGCGGCGTCGAAATCGGCCTTGCCGGCGCCCAGCTGGAATTTCTGCAGCGCTTCATGCGCGCTGGACATGCTGCGTTGCAGATCGGGCAGTACCTTGCGGGCCAGGCGCATGCGGGTCATGGCCAGCATGGCGTCGCTCAGCGCAATGGACGAAGCCAGCTGGTTGGAATACGTCTCCTTGAGCGAGTCGTTGCCGGACGAAATACCGTGCAGCCCGGCGCCGCCTACCAGCAACAGCAGCACCGACAGCATTCCCATGGCGCCCCGCAACAGGGTCTTGATCTGGATATTGTGGTGGAAAGACATTGTTGAAAGGAAAACGTAAGCATTCCGCGAGGCACGCTCCTGGCCTCGTTACGGCAAGACCAGACACCCGCTTGATCCGCCCTGCCCGGATAACGGCGCGGCCCATCTGGTACTTGAGCAGCAGCGCCCGGCCGCGCGGCAAATGGCCGGAATTAACCCGGATGTCGGATATACGGCACGCAGCGTCTCGCGGCATGTAAGCAGACGCTTTATTCACCGGAGCGGCGCCGATTATGGCAATTTGATTTCCACCGGCGCCGGCGCGCCCCGGCGCCGGTGGTTTGCGCGGATCGCGCCGCTCAGGCCGATTTATGTGCCGGCCCGACAGTACAACAGAGGTAGTGCGGCATTGCGTTCCGGTTCAAATCCGGCGGGGCGACCGGAATGGTTCACGAAAGTTCACAGCAATATCGGCTGCAAGAATTTTCGCAAAAACCATGCAGGAATAGCGCCCCGGCATTTGCAGCGGCTCGCTACCCCGTTATAATTGTTTTCAGCATTTCAGCACACCCACAGCGCTGCGCAGCATTGCGCGACACCCCGCTGTACCGACACCCACGCATATCACCCCACCGGAAACCGAGGACGCAATGGCGACTTATCAGGAAATCGTTCAGCAAATCAGTGAACTGCAGAAGCAAGCCGAGGAAATCAAGGCGCGCGAACAGGCTTCGGTGATCTCGGATATTCGCGAGAAAATCGAGCAATATGGCCTGACCGCTGAAGACCTGGGTTTTGGCGTGAAAGCGCCGGCCGGCAAGAAGGCGGCAAACCGCAAGGTGCCGGTGCGCTATCGCGACAGTGCGGGCAATACCTGGACCGGCCGCGGCAAGCGTCCGGGCTGGCTGACCCAGGCCCTGGCACAGGGCAAAACTGTCGAGGACTTCCTGATTCGCTGAAGCGCGAGCCGGCACATGGAAAAACGCCACGGTTGCAAACCGTGGCGTTTTTGTTTGGTGTATTACCGACCGGCGTTGCCGCTCAGGCGCCGAATCCCTGCGGGTTCATCGACTGCCAGCGCCACGAGTCCTGGCACATGCGTTCGATGTCGTGCTGCGCGCGCCAGCCCAGCAATTGGTTGGCCAGCGCGGGATCGGCATAGCAGGAGGCGATATCGCCCGGGCGGCGCGCCACGATCTCATACGGTACCGGCTTGCCACTGGCGCGCTGGTAGGCCTCGACCACTTCCAGCACGCTGTAGCCGCGTCCGGTGCCCAGGTTGACGGTCATGCCCCGCCCCTGGTCGCGCAAGTAGACCAGCGCCGCCAGGTGGCCGTCAGCGAGATCGCACACGTGGATATAGTCGCGCACGCCGGTACCGTCGGGCGTGGGATAGTCGCCGCCGAATACCATCAGTTTCTCGCGGCGCCCGCCGGCCACCTGTGCCACGTATGGCATCAGATTATTCGGAATTCCGCGCGGATCTTCGCCGATCAGACCGCTTTCATGCGCGCCGACCGGATTGAAATAGCGCAGGTAGGCAATGCGCCATGCCGGGTCTGATTTTTCCAGGTCGCGCAGGATTTGCTCGCCCATCAGCTTGGTCTGGCCATACGGATTGGTCGCCGACAGCGGGAAATCCTCAAGGATCGGCACCGTCTGGGGATTGCCATAAACCGTCGCCGAGGAGCTGAACACCAGTTGTTTCACCCCGGCCGCACCCATGGCGGCGCAGACCGTCAGCAGGCCGTCAAGGTTGTTGCTGTAATACTGCAGCGGCTGGCTCACGGATTCGCCCACTGCCTTGAGCGCGGCAAAATGAATCACGCCGCTGATGCGGTGCTCGGCAAAAAGCTGGTCCAGCAAGGCGCGGTCGCGCACGTCGCCCTGGACAAAATGCGGGGTCTTGCCGGTAATGGCAGCGAGCCGCTCGATCACCACCGGGCTGCTGTTGCACAGATTATCCAGTCCGATCACGTGGTAGCCGGCATTGAGCAGCGCGACCCAGGTATGCGAGGCGATATAGCCGGTGGCACCGGTAAGAAGCAGGGTTTCGGGCATGAAAATAAGCGTCGGATTTCGATTCAGGGCGGCGGGGCCTCATGCGCGAGCATGCAATGCCTGATACCGCACATTGAACCCGCGCAGGCGGTAGTGTCGCCTATTATCCACGATGAGTCAGCCGCACCCGCTCAGCTGGCACACACAGTTACAAGCATGGCACCGCCGGACTCAGGCGTGTCTGTCGCTCGCCTGAACCACCAGCCCCGCCCGTGCCTGCCAGGCCTCATACGCGCCGCGCAGCCGCCAGCCCGATTCCAGGTCGCGCATGCCCAGGCATTGCGCCACCTCGGCCGGCGTCGTGCCGGCCTCGAAATGCATGGCCGCGCAGGTATTGCGCAGGGTCTGCGGCGAGGCCCGTTCATGGCGGCCGGCTAGTACGCCGGCTTCGTCAAGCAAAATTTCCACGCGTCGGTAGACCGAAGCCGCATGCATCGGCCGGCCCGCCGGCATGGCCGGGAACAGCAGGCTGCCGAGCGTGCCCGACGCCTCGCGCAGCACCAGCCACGCCCGCAGCGGGGCATGCGCCAGCGCGAACAACGGCGCGGTATAGGCGCGGCCATTGTCGGGACGCACCATGCGCAGCGCCATTCGGCCCGGGGCGCCATCGTCGATCGCCTCCAGGCGCAGGGCGCGCGCTTCGCCCACCTTCAGCCCGCCGCCCAGCAGCACCGCCAGCAAGGCGGCATCGCGCGCGCGCTTCCATTGCGTCGGCGATGCCGCACGGCATTCCTCCGCCGTCGGCGGCACGCCGGCCGGGCCGAGGACGCGGGCCACCAGCAGGTCGCGCTCGCCCGGCAGCAGGAAGGCAGTGGGGTCGTTCTCGCCCTCGGCGAGGTGCGCGCGCACCGCCTGGCTTCCCGGGTTGTGCATGCCCTCGCGCAACTGGGAGAGATGGTGGAACACCCGTTCGATCAGCCGCGCATAGCGGTAGCGGTGCGACTTGTGCAACTGCTGGGCGTCGAGGAATTCGCCGATCTGCTCCGCCGACCAGCTCAGCGGCGGCAGTCCGCGCTCGGCCGACCAGCGCAGCAGCTTGCCCCACATCGCCCGGTACACCACGCTGGTGCCGTGGCGGAAGCCATGCCGCGCCAGCCAGCCGTCGAAGGCGCGCTCGGGATGGGCGCGCCAGGCGTCGAGGTCGGCATCGAATAGCGCCGCCTGGCCGGGTTGGTGCGCGGTCGACTTAGTGGTCACTGACTCTCCTGCCGGTGGCTTGCGGGCGCGGGCGGGATTCCCGCTGTGCGATGCCGCCTATTGTAGTCAACCCGTCACTGCAAGGCGCCCTGGGCGGGCACGGGACCAAAACCGGCTTGCGCAGTGCAGCAGCGCATGCTACCTTTCATCTCACTATGCAACTGGTTGCATAAGACGCGAACACAAACAAGAACACGACGTAGCCGGCGCATGCCGCGACCGCCCAGAACAGTTTAAGGAGACTGCAGTGACCACCCAGCTGATTCCCGCAGCGCAGGCCTCGCTCGACACCTGGCACCAGTTGATTGCCAGCAATTCGATGGCCGGACTCGACGCCATCGTCGCCGACGACGTTGTTTTCCGCTCGCCGGTGGCGCATACGGCCTACCCAGGCCGTGCCGCGATCGCACTGGTGCTGACCACGGTGAACCAGGTGTTCCGCGATTTCCGCTACCACCGCAGCTTCGTCAGCGAGGACGGCCACAGCGTGGTGCTCGAGTTCAGCGCCACGGTCGATGGCAAGGCGCTCAAGGGCATCGACATGATCCGCTTCAACGACGCCGGCCATATTGCCGAATTCGAAGTAATGGTGCGCCCGCGCTCCGGACTGGAGGCGCTGGCCGCCGCCATGGGCGCGCGCCTCGCCAGCCAGAAGGACGTACTGACCGGTGCCGCGTAAGCGGCCAGGCCGCCGCCCGCGCCCGCCAGATTCTCATTGCCTCACCGTACTACCCAGGAGACTTCACCCATGGCCCTCCCCGCCCTGCTGCAGAACCGGCTGTCGCTGCCGGTGGTCTGCTCGCCGCTGTTCATCATCTCCAACCCCGACCTGGTGATTGCCCAGTGCAAGGCCGGCGTGGTGGGCTCGTTCCCGGCGCTGAACGCGCGCCCGGCGCCCAAGCTGGAAGAATGGCTGGACCGCATCACCACTGAACTGGCCGAGCACAACGACAAGCATCCGGACCGTCCGGCGGCGCCGTTCGCGGTCAACCAGATCGTGCACAAGTCCAACGACCGGCTCGAGCATGACCTGGAGCTGTGCGTGCGCTACAAGGTGCCGATCGTGATCACCTCGCTGGGCGCGCGCAAGGAAGTCAACGACGCGGTGCACTCGTATGGCGGCATCGTGCTGCACGACGTGATCAACAACGCTTTCGCGCGCAAGGCCATCGAGAAAGGCGCCGACGGGCTGGTGGCGGTGGCGGCCGGCGCCGGCGGCCATGCCGGCACGCTGTCGCCGTTCGCGCTGCTGCACGAGATCCGCGAATGGTTCGATGGCCCGCTGCTGCTGTCGGGCTCGATCTCCAGCGGCGACGCCATCCTGGCGGCGCAGGCCGCCGGCGCCGACCTGGCCTACATCGGCTCTGCCTTCATCGCCACGCAGGAAGCCAACGCGCAGGACGGCTACAAGCAGATGATCGTCGACAGCAGCGCCGGCGACATCGTCTACTCCAACCTCTTTACCGGCGTGCACGGCAACTACCTGCGCGGCAGCATCGAGCGCGCCGGGCTGGACCCGGAGGCGCTGCCGCAGTCGGATCCGTCCAAGATGAACTTCGGCTCGACCAGCGTGAAGGCCTGGAAAGATATCTGGGGCGCTGGCCAGGGCGTGGGCGCGATCAAGCGCGTGGTGCCGGCCGGCGAGCTGGTGCGGCGCTTTGCCGAGGAGTATGCGCTGGCGCGCCGGCGCCTGGGGTTGGGCGAAGCCAGCCAGGCGGGTGCCCGCGCGCTCGACGTGGCCTGAGCCTGACCAAACCCCAATAAAGAGCGCCGGCCGCAAGGCCGGCGTCTTGCTTTGGCGCGCGGCGCGCTACGCCGACTGCTGCTCCAGCAGCGGCAGCAGGTCTTCGCCCCACGCCACCCAGTCCTGCTCGAAGCGGATGCCACGGCGCAGCAGCGCGTAGCGCAACCGCTGCGCGCGGTCCATGTCGGGCGCGGAAAAATCCTTGCGCTCGATCGCCAGGTAGGTCTCGAGCCGTGCCTGGTGCAGCGCGATCAGCCGCCGCATTTCATCGCCCAGGCCGAGCGGCCCGATCGCGGCATCGGCACGCAGCTTGACCAGGATTTCCTCGCGCTGGTCGAGCCCGGCCCCCGGGGTCAGCACCCAGCGCACCAGTTCGTCGCGCCCGGCCGGCAGCACCTGGTAGACCTTCTTGCGATTCTTGCGGTCGGCGCCGCCCTCGTTTTCCGCCGCCTCGTTCTCGTCGGCCGCGATCCACCCGCTGTCCGCCATGCGCCCCAGCTCGCGGTAGATCTGCTGGTGGGTGGCATGCCAGAAATAGCCGATGGAGCGATCGAAGCGGCGCGCCAGGTCATAGCCGGACGACGGCTTTTCAAGCAGGGAGATCAACAAGGCGTGCTGGGTCGACATGCGTCTTGGCAATGGCCCGTCGGGGGCGGGTGATGGTTTCGGAGATGCCATGCGGCAGGAGCGCCGGTCATGCCGGTGCGCCACGGACCGCAAAAAACTGGCGCTATGTTAGCGCAATGCCCCCCTGCTGTCGGCAAGCCGTGATGCAAGGATCGCCGCAATCCGGCAATACCTGCAAACGCCGACATATATTCGGTAAATCTGGCAATTTCGAAATTTGGCAGCAAACAGAATTAAATAATGCTGAATAGCATTTTTGCGTTACCTGCCATACATTTCATACATTGAAACGCTGTGCGAGCAAGAAAAATCCGTCCCCGGCCGCACCATGCACCGAATCTGGAGTATGCCCATGACCGGAAAACCCATGCTTGCCGAAGAGCGCGACGTCGCCTGGGAAGCCGATGCGGGCGAACGCCCATTCGGCCTGCTGGCGCCGCTGCGCGACGAGGCCCCGATCTACTACCGTTTGCCCGATACGCCTGACGGGCACCATATCAAGGAATTCGCCAGCGGCCTGCGCCAGCTGGTACGTTTTGTCGGCGTCGAAGAACAGGTCGTCAAATACTGCCTGACCTGACTGGCGCGCTGCATTTCCTGTGGTTGTCTCCTCCGAGCCCGATCCTGCGGGCAGGGACTTGAACCCGCGATTGCCGCGGGTTTTTTTCTTGCCGTGACGGTGTCCGGATGCGCCGCCTCAGAGCTGCGGCGCACGGCAGGCCGCACCGCCGGCATTGGCGGCTTCAGGCATGCCGAACACCGCCCGCGCCCCGCACTGCGAACCGAACATGCGCGCCTGGTCGTGCCCCACGCCCACCACTTCATACGCCTGATGGCGGATGGCCAGGCCCGGGCTGGCGAGGTAGCGCTCGTAGCGCAGGTAGCCGCGCGCACGCTGCAGCCGCGTCGCGCCCTCGGCCTCGGCGCCGCAGGCCTTGTCGAGTACGCGGTGGTTGGGATCGTTGTCCTCGGTGCCGGCGAGATAGGTCACCTTGCGCCCGGCATAGCGCTTGTACAGCGCCATGCCGTCGGCACCTTTCGCGTACGGCACCATGTCCTGCACGCCGTAGCGGTACTTGTCGTAGTCCGGGCAAATGGCCTTGTCATACGGCGCGAACAACTTGCCATTGGCGCCGGCCGGCCGTACCGGCGTGAAATACAGGTAGGACGACGGATTGGCCACGACGTAGCGCAGGTCGATGCCGCCCGCGCGGATGCGCTCGTCGACATTGTTCAGCACCGCGTAGCGGTGCACGACCTGGGCGCCGCCGGAATGGCCGGCCACCGTCACCTTGCCGACCTGCGGCAGCCGCGCCTTGTCGGTGACGAAGGCGAGCAGGTCGTCGAGCACCTGCAGCGAACTGACGCGGGCCGGGCCGTCGATCGCGTCCTCGCCGCTGAGCCAGCCTTGCACCGACCATTGCGGCATGCCGGTAAAACCCTTCTTCTGGTCAGGCGTGCCGGGAAAATTCGGCGCGAGCAGCAGCACCTCGTCCGGCTTGCGGCCGCTGGCCTTCAGCAGTTCGGCGCCGGCGGCATAGTAGTCGTCGCCGTTGCGCTGCAGGCCATGCTGGACAAACACGACTTCACGAATGCGCGACAGGTCGCCGTCGAGCCGGTGGTTGGCATAGACCGGGAAGTCATAGCCGGCGCCAGCGCCAAGATGCACGCGTTGCCAGTGCGGTGCGGCCACCGCGGTATCGGCAGCCTTGGCCGCGGCGGGCGGCACTGCCGTCGTGCCGGCGCAGCCGGCCAGTACCACAGTCATGGCTGCAGCGGCCAGGGCCAGGGACAGGCGAGAACGGTTGTGCTGAGGCAAGCTGGCGGTCGATAGGATCATGGCTGGGCGCCTCCGGTTGGCATGCCGGCGATGGTAGGCCAGGGGCAAGCGGTTCGGCAACGCCTGCCGTGCCCGCCATCCCTGCGTTACGCCAGCCGCTTGGCCAGCGCCGCCACGTCGGGCCAGGTCACGCGCCGCACCATGACGCGCAGGCCCGGCCCGTGGAAATCGTCTTCGAACGGTTCCGATGCCTCGCCGCCCAGCCGCTGGTAGAACTCGCGCGCCTGCGTATTGGCCTCAAGCACATAGAGGAACAGCGGCTGCCCCGGCCAGCGCTGCGCCACGCGCTGCACGCAATGCGCCAGCAGCCTCTTGCCCAGTCCCTGGCCATGGAAGGCAGGCAGGACATGCAGGTTGTCCAGGTAGATGCCGTAGCGGGGGTCGGCCTCGGGCAACAGGCAGGCAAAGCCGGCGTCCGCGCCATCGACCAGCGCCAGCGTGGCCTCCACGGGGCCATCCGCGCCGTCATGCATGCGCGCGCGCCAGGCCGCCAGCCGCTCCGGATAGGCCTGCTCGCGCAGGTACGCGTCTGGCAGCATGCCGGGATAGGTGTGCTGCCAGCTGGCGGTGTGCATGGCGGCGAGGCGGTCGGCATCGGCAGCGGTGGCGGGAATCAGCGCAATATCGGGCATGGAGTGCATGGAGTATCGGGACGAGACGGGAACGGCACAGCGACGATGCCAGAAGCGCCCATTGTGCCCGTGGTACGCCAAAGCTTGCAAAAGTCCGAGGAACAGATTGCAATCGGCATGCACGGCGAACCCTGCCTTCGCCCCTGCCCTGCCGGGAACGAAGGTTGCAGCGCCTCGTGGTCACCGGCGCAATCGAGAGGAATGCCTTATGTACATGGTCTACTGGTCCGAAGCCCACGGCACCGGACTGACGCCGCACGCGCAGTCGTTCCCGAGCGACGCGATGCGCGAGGCGCTGCACTTCACCGAAGCGCTGCGCCAGCGCCAGCATGCGGGCGAGCCGGTGAGCTTTGTCACGCTGTGCTCGGAAAACCCCAACTCGGTCGGCCGCGCCGGCGCGGCGGATCCGCCGCCCGACTACGAGTGGAAGAAGCGGCGGCCGTGACGATTGCGGTCAGGCACCGGCCTGCTGCGCCGCACCGGCGCGCGCCGCCGGTCGCAGCGCGGCGCGCACCACGAACGCCATCACCACCGCGAACACCAGCATCGCCGCCAGGAAGTACAGCCCCGCCGCCAGGCTGCCGGTGGCGTCCTTGATCACGCCGATGCCATACGGCCCGAAGTAGCCGCCGAGGTTGGCCAGCGAGTTGATGGTGGCAATCCCCACCGCGGCGCTGGCGCCGGTCAGGAATTCGCCCGGCAGTGCCCATACCACCGCCTGGATCGAATAGATCGAGAACGCGGTCAGGCAGATAAACAGGAACTGCAGCACCGGCGACTGCACCCAGGCGCTCAGCGCCATGGTGATCGCTGCCATCCCCGACACCACCACGATATGGCCGTAGCGCTCGCCCTTGCGGTCCGAGTGGCGCGGCACCAGGTACAGGCCGACCACGGCGAACAGGTAGGGCACCGCCGACAGCAGGCCGGTCATTGCATCGGTCACGCCGAACTGCTTGATGATGGTCGGCAGCCACAGCGATAGCCCGTAGATGCTCAGCGGGAACGGCAGGAACAGCAGCGACAGCAGCAGCACGCGCTTGTCCCTGAGCGCCTGCAGCGGATTGCCGTGCGGCTTGAGCGCATAGGCGGCCTGGTCGGCGGCGAGTTCGCGCTCGATCCAGGCGCGGTCGGCCGGTGCCAGCCATGCGGCACTGGCGGGCGATTCCGGCAGGATGCGCAGCGTCGGCAGGCACAGCAGCACCGCGGGCAGGCCGCTCAGCACGAACAGCGTCTGCCAGTTGGACATGCCGAACAGCCCCTGTGTCGACAGCACCAGGCCTGCAATCGGTCCGGTGATGATCAGCGCGATCGGCTGGGCCAGCACCAGCAGGCCGATGATGCGCGCGCGATGCCGCATCGGGAACCACTTGGTCAGGAAGTACAGGATGCCCGGATACAGGCCGGCTTCGGCCGCGCCCAGCAGGAAGCGCAGCACGTAGAAGCTGTGCGCGCCCTGCGTGAACGCCATCGCCATGGTGATCAGGCCCCAGGTCAGCAGGATGCGCGCGAACCAGCGGCGCGCGCCGAAGCGCTCCAGCGCCAGGTTGCTCGGCACCTCGCACAGGAAATAGCCGACGAAGAACAAACCCGCGCCCAGGCCATAGGCCGCGTCGCTGATGCCGATCGCCGCGTTCATGTGCAGCTTGGCAAAGCCAACCACCGAGCGGTCGATATACGCGACCACGTAGATCAGCGCCAGGAACGGGATCAGCCGGCGCACCAGCATGCCGACGATGCGGGTCTCTTCCTGCGCCTGTGCGCCGGTTTCCTGTGCTGGGACGGCGCGCTCCAGCGGCGCGGTCTGTGTGCCTTGCATGGCTAGTCTCCTCTGTTCTTGTAAGGGGTCGCGCGCGCCGCCGGGGCCGCGCGCATTCAATGCAATGGGATGGAATCAGTGCGAGTGGCGCGGCACTTCACGTCCGCGGCAGCCGACGAGGAAGTCGAGGTCGCAACCTTCGTCGGCCTGCAGCACGTGGTTGATGTAGAGCTTGCGATAACCGCCGTCGGCGGGCGCCTGCAGCGGCTGCACGTCGGCCATGCGGCGTTCGAACTCGGCGGGATCGATATCCAGGTGCAGGCGCCCGGCCTCGCAGTCCAGCTCGATCCAGTCGCCGTCGCGCACGATCGCCAGCGGGCCGCCGGCGGCGGCCTCGGGCGCGACGTGCAGCACCACGGTGCCGTAGGCGGTGCCGCTCATGCGCGCATCGGAAATGCGCACCATGTCCTTGATGCCATGGCGCAGCAGCTTGGGCGGCAGGCCCATGTTGCCGACCTCAGCCATGCCGGGATAGCCGCGCGGGCCGCAGCGCTTGAGGACGAGGACGGAATTCTCGTCGACGTCGAGCGATTCATCGACAATGCGCTCCTTGTAGTGCTCCAGGTTCTCGAACACCACCGCGCGGCCGCGGTGGCGCAGCAGCTTGGGCGTTGCCGCCGACGGCTTGAGCACCGCGCCGCGCGGCGACAGGTTGCCGCGCAGGATGCGGATGCTGCCGTCGCGGATCAGCGGCTTATCCAGCGGTCGGATGACTTCGTCGTTGGTGATCGGCGCATCCCTGACGTTGTCCCAGAGCGCCTTGCCGTTGACGGTCAGCGCGCCCGGATGCGGCAGCAGGCCGGCCTCGCCCATGCGGCGCAGCACCGCGGGCAGGCCGCCCGCGTAGTAGAACTCTTCCATCAGGAAGCGGCCCGACGGCATCAGGTCGACGATGGTCGGCGTGTCGCGCCCCACGTTGCTCCAGTCTTCCAGCTCCAGCGGCACGCCGATGCGGCCGGCGATCGCCTTCAGGTGGATCACGGCGTTGGTCGAGCCGCCGATCGCCGCATTGACGCGGATCGCGTTCTCGAACGCCTGGCGCGTCAGGATCTTCGACAGCGTCAAGTCCTCGCGCGCCATCTCCACGATGCGGATGCCGGACATGTGCGCCAGCACGTAGCGGCGCGAATCGACCGCAGGGATCGCCGCGTTGTGCGGCAGCGACGTGCCCAGCGCTTCGGCCATGCAGGCCATGGTCGAGGCGGTGCCCATGGTGTTGCAGGTGCCGGCCGAGCGCGACATGCCGGCTTCGGCCGACAGGAACTGGTGCAGGTTGATCTCGCCTGCCTTCAGCGATTCATGCAGCTGCCACACCGCGGTGCCCGAGCCGATGTCCTTGCCGTCGAGCTTGCCGTTGAGCATGGGCCCGCCGGTAACGACGATGGCCGGCACGTCGCAGCTGGCCGCGCCCATCAGCAGCGCCGGCGTGGTCTTGTCGCAGCCGGTCAGCAGCACCACCGCATCGATCGGATTGCCGCGGATCGCTTCTTCCACGTCCATCGCGGCCAGGTTGCGCGTCAGCATGGCGGTCGGGCGCAGGTTCGATTCGCCGTTGGAAAACACCGGGAATTCCACCGGGAAGCCGCCGGCCTCGTACACGCCGCGCTTGACGTGCTCGGCCAGCTTGCGGAAATGCGCGTTGCAGGGCGTGAGTTCCGACCACGTATTGCAGATACCGATCACCGGGCGGCCGTCGAACGCGTGCTCGGGAATGCCCTGGTTTTTCATCCAGCTGCGATACATGAAGCCGTTCTTGTCGGCGGTGCCGAACCACGCCGTCGAGCGCAGCGGCTTGCGTTGCTTGTCCTTGGAATCCGACATGTTGTTCCTGATGCGAGGGCTGCCCGGGAAGGCGGCGGGAATGGCAGGGACGACGGATCCAGCGGCCTGGCAAGCGCCACGCTGTCTCCTGTCGTTGTTGTTTTGTCGGACGGAGTGTATGCAGCTTGCCGATATGCTACTAATGAAGAGTTCGGCATTTGCGATATCGATATCGGCATTGGTATTTACCCTATGGACGCCCCCAACCTTTCCGTCGCGGCTGATGCAGCACCTGCGGCACCCGTATGGCACAGCCACACCCGCCTGAAGACGCGCCAGCTGCTGCTTTTACTGGCCGTCGCCGACGAGGGCAGCATCCACCGCGCCGCGGAACGGCTGGCGATGACGCAGCCGGCCGCGTCCAAGCTGCTGCGCGAGCTGGAAGAGATGCTGTCGGTCCCCCTGTTCGAGCGCCTTCCGCGCGGCATGGCGCCGACGGACTATGGCCGCGCGATGATCCGGCACGCGCGCGCGGCGATCGGCAGCCTGAACCAGGCGCGCGAGGAAGTGCTGGCGTTGAAGGCGGGCCGGCTCGGCCACGTGGCGATCGGTGCGATCACCTCGCCCGGCGTGCGGCTGCTGCCGCCGGCGATCGCCCGGGTGAAGGCCAGCTATCCGGGATTGCGGGTCTCGGTGGAGATCGACAACAGCAACGTGCTGCTCGACCGGCTGGGGCAGGAGAAGCTGGACATGGTGGTCGCGCGGCTGTTTCCCGAGCACGACAAGGGCCGGTTGCGCTACGAGCCGATGGCGGAAGAGCCCGTCTGCGCCGTGGTGCGGCCCGGCCACCCGATGCTGGCGGCGCCCGCCCTGTCGCTGGCCGACACCACCGACGCCGCCTGGATGATCCCGCCGGCCGGCACGGTGCTGCGCCACCGCTTCGAGCTGATGTTCCAGCGCGCGAGCCTGGCGCCGCCGACCAACGTGGTGGAAACCGCCGCGCTGCTGTTCCTGACGCGCATGGTGACGCAGTCAGACATGATCGCGGTGCTGACCGCGGATGTCGCGCAGTACTACGCGGCGTTCGGCATGGTGGAGGTGCTGCCGATGGCGATGCCCTGCCATATGGACGACTTCGGCCTGATCACGCCGACCGACCGGCTGATGTCGCCCGGCGCGCTGCTGGTCACGGATGCGCTGCGCGAGACGGCGCTGCGCATCTACGGCCCGTAGTGCTAATGCCCGCTTCAGATCATCCCTGCCCGTCCTGGCGCGCTGCGATCCGGCGCCTGACGGTCTCGTCGAACCAGCGGTCCATCATCGCCTTTTCATAGCGCAGCCTGTCGCTCTGGCTGTAGACGTTGACACCCATGTTGAAGTTCTGGTCGGAGATGCGCTGCTCGCCGCTGCCGATCACGGCACCGTCGCTGCCGCGCAGTTCATAGCGCAGCGTCATGCGCGGCCAGGTGACATCGCGCACGATGCGCACGTCATAGCCGCGCACGCGCCATGGCTCGAAATGTCCTGCGAGATCGACATCCAGCACCGCGATGCTGAGCGCATAGCCCTGCGGCAGGTAGCGTGCCGCCAGCTCGTCGAAGTGTCGGCGGATATCGTTCATCACCTGCGCGCGCTCGCGGTCGCTGCCGTATGCGCTGCGGTAGGCGGCATCGGTGTAGGTTTCGGGATGGGGGAAGGAAACTGTCAGCGTTCCGGCAGGCGGCGCGGCGAAGGCACTGATGGCGCTGACGGCACCGATGGCACACATCAGGCCCATGGGTGCCGCGCAGGCGGCCAGCAGACGGCGGGATCTGGCCATGGCGAACTCCAGCACAAGGGCATTGCGCTTCTTGATTGTAGTGCGCCAGGGCCGGTCAGCCAGCGACAGCCCGCCTGTCAGCCGATGATGTTGAACTGGCTGAAGTACTCCTCGTTCAACTCCAGCCCCAGCCCCGGCAGGTTGTCGTCAAGCTGCAGGTAGCCGTTGTCCGGGGCCGGATCCCCCTTGAAGATGTAGTAAAACAGCTCGTTGCCGACCTCGACGTCGTGCACGGGGAAGTACTCCGACATCGGCGATGCGGTCGACGCCATGGTCAGGTGGTAGTTATGCATCTGCCCCGCGTGCGGGATCACCGGCACCGACCACGCCTCGGCCATCGCGTTGATCTTCTGCGCCGCGGTGATGCCGCCGACGCGGTTGGTGTCGTACTGGATCACGTCGACGGCGCGGCGCTCCAGCAGGTCCTTGAAGCCGTACGAAGTGAACTCGTGCTCGCCGCCGGAGATCGGGAACGGGCTCGCCTTCTTCAGCTCAACATAGCCTTCGATATCGTCGGCGATCACCGGCTCTTCCAGCCAGCGGGGATTGAACTCCGCCAGGCGCGGCAGCATGCGGCGCGCGTATTCCAGCGTCCAGCCCATGTAGCACTCCAGCATGATGTCGACGCCGTCGCCGACCAGCTCGCGCAGCAGCCGCACCTGCTCGATGTTCTTCCGCATGCCGGCAGGGCCGTCCTTGGGGCCGTAGCCGAAGCGCATCTTCATCGCGGTAAAGCCCTGGTCGAGGTAGCCTTGCGCTTCGGCCAGGAAGGCGTCGCGGTCGTCGTTGTTGTAGAGCTTGGAGGCATAGCACCAGATCTTCTCCTTGGTGCGCCCCCCCAGCAGCTTGAACACCGGCTTGCCGACGGCCTTGCCCATCAGGTCCCACAGCGCGATGTCGACCGCCGAGATCGCCGCCATGCCGATGCCCTTGCGGCCCCAGGCCTGGGTGCGGCGGTACATCTTCTGCCACAGGTATTCGTTGTCGAACGGGTCCTGGCCGATCACCACCGGCGCCAGGTATTCGTCGACGATCTGCTTGGCCACGCGCGGGGCCAGCGCGCAGTTGCCGATGCCGACCAGCCCGCTATCGGTCTCGATCTCGACCACCATCCAGCCGTGGAAGCGGAACGAGCCCATGGCGTCGCCGCGCTCGAACAGGATGTCGGTGGCGTTGGTGCAGAAATGCGCCTGCGGCGGCACGGTCTTGCCCTTCCATTCGAAGACGCGGGCGCGGACGTTGGTGATCTTCATGTTCAGTTCCTGATGGCAATGCGTTGGCGCGAACGCTCCCCGGCCGCGCCGGGGGCGGTCATGCTGGATCCGGTATGGATTGATGGTGGCTAGGCGTTTGCGGCGGCGCGCCGTTGCGCGCCCATGCGGCAGGCGATCTGGAACGCCTGCTGCGTGGCGCCGGGATCGGCGCGGCCCTGCTGCGTGATATCGAACGCGGTACCGTGCGCCGGCGTGGTGATCGGCACCGGCAGCCCGCCCTGCACCGTCACGCCGCGCGAGAATCCCATCAGCTTGATGCCGATCTGTCCCTGGTCGTGGTACATGGTGACGATGGCGTCGAACTGCCGCTGCGACGGGCCGCCCTGCACCTTCAGGAAGATGGTGTCGGCCGGGAACGGGCCCTCGACGTTCACGCCGCGCCCGCGGGCAGCGGCGACGGCCGGGGCGATCACGTCGATCTCTTCGCGGCCGAAGGCGCCGTTGTCGCCGTTGTGCGGATTCAGGCCGCACACGGCGATGCGCGGGCTTGCCATGCCGGCGCGGCGCAGTGCCTGGTCGATCAGGTCGATGGCACCACCGACGCGTTCCGGCGTGATCATCGCCGGCACGTCCTTCAGGGCCACGTGCGAGGTGACGCGCGAGGTCCACAGGCCGTCGAGCACGTTGAATTCGCAAAAATTGCCGTGGTAGCCGAGCTGCTCGGCAAACCAGTGCAGCTCGTCGCTATGGTCCATGCCGGCGGCATGCAGCGAGCTTTTATTGAGCGGCCCGAACAGGATCGAATCTGCCTGGCCCGACTGCGCCAGCTCCAGCGCGAGCGACAGCGTGCCGAGGCTGTAGCGGCCGCCCTCGGCACTGGATGCGCCGCGCGGATAGGCGGGCTTGCCGTCCAGCTCCCAGTGGTAGAGGCGCGGCGCGCCTTGTGCGAACGCGAGGGTATCGGTCTCTGCCAGCGCCAGCTCGACGCCCGCCACCTCCATGCCGCGGCGCCATTCGTCGCGGTCGGCGATCAGCAGGATGTCGGCCTGTTCGCTGGTGGCCGGGTCGGCCAGCAGGCGTGCGATCAGTTCGGGGCCGATGCCGGCGGGATCGCCCAGCACCATCGCGATTCGTGGACGTGAAGTCATGAAATTCTCTTGAAATACAGGCTCAGTCGAGCTTGACGCCAAGCTCGGCGATCAGCTTGCCATAGCGCGCGTACTCGGCGCGCGAGAAGGCATCGAACTGCGCGGCCGTCAGCGTGCCGGGCACGGCGCCGACCTCGCTCAGGCGGCGCACGGTATCCGGGTCCTTGATCACCGTGGTCAGCGCCGTGCCGAGCTTCTGCAGCGTGGCGGGAGGCGTGGCGGCCGGCGCATAGACGCCGTACCAGGCGTTCATCTGGATGCCCGGCACGCCGGCCTCGGCCAGCGTCGGCACATTGGGCAGCAGCGCCGAGCGCTTGTCCACGGTCACCGCCAGCGCGCGCAGCTTGCCGGCCTTGATATGGTTGATCACCGACGGCATGGTCTCGAAGCTCATGTCCACCTGGCCGCCCATCAGGTCGACCAGCGCGCTGCTGCTGCTCTTGTAAGGCACGTGCAGCAGCTTGCCCTGGATCTGGCGCGCAAACGCGGCGCCGGCCAGGTGCTGGGTGCTGCCGACGCCCGACGAGCTGAAGCGGAACTTGTCCGGGCTCGCCTGGATCTGCGCCACCAGCGCCTTGACGTCGCGCGCCGTGACCTGGTTGTTGACCACCAGCACGTTGGGCACCGACGACACCAGCGCCACCGGCGCCAGGTCCTTGAGCGGGTCGAACTGCAGCTTGAGCAGGTGCGGCGCGATCGCCTGCGAGGTGACCACGCCCATCAGCAGCGTGTTGCCGTCCGGCGCGGCCTTGGCGGTGATGTCGGCGGCGATGGTGTTGGACGCGCCGGGGCGGTTGTCGACCACGACGGGCTGCTTCAGCTGTGCGGCCAGCTTGTCGGAGACGATACGCGCCATCACGTCGGTGCCGCCGCCGGGCGCGGCGCCCACCATCAGGCGCACCGGCCGTGTGTCCTGCGCCCAGGCGCTGGTCGTCGCTGCAACGGCCACCGTGGCCAGGCCGGCAAGTGCGCCGGCGAGTTTGCCGGCGCACTTGCCAACATTCCGTGTCTTCATCGCTGTCTCCGTTGTGCTGTCCGGCTCTGGTGGCGCGGATGAGCAGACTATATGGGTATCAGCGATTCGCTACTACTGACGTTTTTTGAACTGGCGATCACCTGGCGTTATACCTCGGCCGCTGGCTTCCCCGCCTGCGCTTTCAGGATCGCCACCAGTTGCCGTGCGGAAGCCGACAAGGCGCCGCCGCGCCGCGTGACGATGCCGAAGGTCTGCTGGCGCGACTGCAGGTGCACTGGCAGTATGCGCAGCATCTTCTGGCGCACGAACAGCTCCGCCACGCTGGTCGGCAGCAGCGACACCAGCCCGGGATCGCGCTGGAGCATGGCCACGGTGATCAGCGCCGACGACGTCGAAATGGCGTTGGCGGGGAAGCTGACGCCGGCATGGTCCAGTTCGCGCTGCAGCAGCGCATGCATCGGCATGTGCCCCGCGTAAGTGATCCAGCGATAACCCTCAAGGTCGGCAAAGTCCATCGCCTGCACCCGGGATGCGGGGTGAACGTGGCCGACCACCACGGACACCTGCTCGTCGCCGAGCGGGTGATAGTGGTACTTGCCGGGTTCGTCGCTGACCAGCGAGCGGCCGAGCACGAGGTCGAGGTGGCCGTCGTCGAGCTGGCCGAGCAGGCGCAGGCTGGTGTCCTCGATGATCTCGAGCGCCAGGTCGGGATGCGCCTGCCACAGTTGTTCAAGCGCCGGCACCAGCACCTCGGGCACGGCGCCCATGATCACGCCGACGGCGACGCGCCCGCCACTGCCAGCGCGGATGCCGGCCACTTCCTCGCACATCGCCCCCAGGTCCGCCACCAGCTGCCGTGCATGGCGGATCACGCAATGGCCGAAGGCGTTGGGGCGCATGCCGCGTTTGGAGCGCTCGAACAGTGGCGCTTCCAGCATGCCTTCCAGTTCCTGCAAAGACTTGCTGGCGGCCGACTGCGTCATCGCCATCGCGGCCGCGGCCTGGTGCAGTGACTGGTGCTCGTCCAGCGCGATCAGCAGTTGCAGTTGCTTCATGCGCAGTCGGCCGGTGAGGGTGTCCAGGGTGGATTTCATATCGGGACCGTGTGAGTCGCAAAAGCGATCACAAGATGGAAAGGATTCAATATACAGGCCCTCCCCCCGCTCGTATATTGGCCCGACCCGATTGACTGCCCAGAACCCGCGCCGGCCGCGTGCCAGCCGCAAGGAGGAGACCATGACCCGATTCCAGCCGCCCGTCTACCGCGGCGTATTCCCGGTAGCGCCAACCATTTTCGACGAGCAAGGCGGTCTCGACCTCGACGGCCAGCGCCGCTGCATCGACTTCATGATCGACGCCGGCTCGCACGGCATCTGCATCCTGGCCAACTTCTCCGAGCAGTTCGTGCTGACCGACGACGAACGCAGCGTGCTGATGAAGACCGTGCTCGAGCACGTGGACGGCCGCGTGCCGGTGATCGTCACCACCACGCATTTCAGCTCGCGCATCTGCGCCGAGCGCAGCCGCGCCGCGCAGGACGCCTGCGCCGCCATGGTGATGGTGATGCCTCCCTACCACGGCGCCACCATCCGCGTGCCCGAGCGCGGCATCTACGACTTCTTCGCCACCGTCTCCGATGCCATCGACATCCCCATCATGATCCAGGACGCGCCGGTCAGCGGCACCACGCTGTCCGCGCCCTTCCTCGCCCGCATGGCGCGCGAGCTGGCCAATGTCTCGTACTTCAAGATCGAAGTGCCGCAGGCCGCGGCCAAGCTGCGCGAACTCATCGAGCTGGGCGGCGACGCCATCGTTGGCCCGTGGGACGGCGAGGAGGCCATCACGCTGATGGCCGACCTGGAAGCGGGCGCCACCGGCGCGATGACCGGCGCGGGCTTCCCGGACGGCATCCGCCAGGTCCTGGATGCATGGCAGGCCGGCGACGCCGAGCTGGCGGCGCAGCGCTACCAGCAGTGGCTGCCGCTGATCAACTACGAGAACCGGCAGGGCTGGCTGGCAACCAGCAAGGTACTGATGAAGGAAGGCGGGGTGATTGCCTCGGATGCGGTAAGGCATCCGCTGCAGCCGATGCATCCGGCCACGCGCGAGGGGCTGCTGAAGATTGCGCGGCGGCTGGATCCGCTGGTGCTGCGCTGGGGGCGGTAAGGAAGCGCCACGCATCTTGTAGCGCCGGCCCTCTCCCCCGGCCCTCTCCCGCGTAGTGGGAGAGGGCCGGGGGAGAGGGCAAGAGCCTCCACGAAGTCGCGGCGGGTAACCAATGCCACTGCGCATACTCCATCGCTAGCCACAACACCCTTTCAAAGGACCAACCATGACCCTCACCGGCGAACTCCTGGTCGGCCGTCAATCCGTACCCGGCACCCACGGCACCCTCCACGCCATCGACGCAACCACCGGCGCAACGCTCGAACCCGCCTTTGGTGGCGCCACGCTGGCACAACTCGACCAGACCTGCGCCCTCGCCTGGCAGGCCTTCGACACCTATCGCGAGATCGCGCCCGCGCGGCGCGCCGACTTCCTCGAAGCCATCGCCGGCAACATCCTGGCGCTGGGCGATGCGCTGATCGAGCGCTGCGTCAGCGAATCGGGCCTGCCGCGCGCCCGCATCGAAGGCGAGCGCGGACGCACCGTGGGCCAGCTGCGGCTGTTCGCCGGCATGCTGCGCCAGGGCGATTTCCTTGAGCTGCGCGTCGACCCGGCCCAGCCCGAGCGCCAGCCGCTGCCGCGCCCCGACCTGCGCCTGCGCCATATCCCGCTGGGCCCGGTCGCGGTGTTCGGCGCCAGCAACTTCCCGCTGGCGTTCTCGGTGGCGGGCGGCGATACCGCATCCGCACTGGCCGCCGGCTGCCCCGTCATCGTCAAGGCGCATCCTGCGCACCCCGGCACCTCCGAACTGGTCGGCCGCGCCATCCAGAAAGCGGTGGCGGAACTGGACCTGCCCGAAGGCACCTTCTCCTTGCTCTTCGATACCGGATTGGAAATCGGCCAGGGGTTGGTGGCGGACCACCGCATCAAGGCAGTCGGCTTCACCGGCTCGCGCGCCGGCGGCCAGGCGCTGATGGCGATCGCCGCGGCGCGCCAGGAGCCGATTCCCGTCTATGCGGAGATGAGCAGCATCAATCCGGTGCTGCTGTTCCCACACGCGCTGGCCAACCGCGCGCAAGCCATCGGCACGGCGTTCGCCAGCTCGCTGACGCTGGGCGCCGGACAGTTCTGCACCAACCCCGGACTGGTGCTGGCGGTGGAAAGCGAGGGCCTGGACCAGTTCCTGGAAGCGGCGGCGGCGAGCCTGGCGGACATCGGCGCACAGAACATGCTGACCGCCGGCATCCTGCGCGCCTTCTGCAACGGCGTGGGCACGCTCGCGCAGCATCCGCAGGTACAGCTGGTGGCGCGCGGCAAGGCAGGCAATGCGCTGCAAGGTCAGGCGGCACTGTTCAGCACCAGCGCCGAGGCCTTCCTGGCCGACGAGACGCTGCGCCATGAAGTCTTCGGCGCGTCGTCACTGGTGGTGCGCTGCCGCGACGCCGCGGAAATGCGGCGCGTGGTCGAATCGCTGGAGGGCCAGCTTACCGCGGCGCTGCATATCGACCCCGCCGACCACGACGCGGCGCGCACGCTGCTGCCCGCGCTGGAGCGCCTGGCGGGCCGCATCCTGGTCAACGGCTTCGGCACCGGCGTTGAAGTCGGACATGCCATGGTCCACGGCGGCCCCTGGCCGGCTACGTCGGATGGCCGCTCGACCTCGGTCGGCAGCCTGGCGATCGCGCGCTTCGTGCGGCCGGTCAGCTACCAGGACATGCCGGCGGACCTGCTGCCCGCGTCGCTGCGCCCCGACAGCGAACAGCGCCATCTCTGGCGCCTCGACGGCAAGCCGCAGCGCTAGCGCGACAGCGCCCGCAGCGTATCGATCAGCAGGCTCATCGATGCGGTCGGCGGGCGCCCGCGCCGCGTGACGATGCCGTACGGCCCCAGTTTCCGCGGCAGCGGCAATGGCAGCACCGCCAGCGCGCCCAGGCGGCCGTAGTAAGCCGCCACCGACTCCGGCAGCACCGCGATCAGCTCGCTGTCGGCCAGCAGCGACGTGGTCATCAGCACCGCGGCGGTCTCGATGGTCGACGGCGGCGCCGGCACGCCGGCATCCTCGAACGAGCGGTCGATCAGCGCGCGCATCGGGCTTGGCCGTGGCTGCATGATCCACGGGTAGCTTGTCAGTTCCGCGAACGACAGCTTGCGCCGCCGCGCCAGCGGATGTTGCGGCCCGAGCACGATCGCCAGCCCCTCGTCGCCAAGCTGCTCGAACTCGAGGCCGCTGCTGTCCCAGCCATCGGGCACGCGGCCCAGCACGATATCGAGCTGGTCGCGCTCCAGCAGCGGCACCAGCAGGTCGCTGGTCTCCACCTGCACCGCCACCTCCAGCCGCGGATGATCGCGATTCAGCCGGCGGATCACCTCGGCCAGCAGGCCCGGCGTCGGCGCCATCACCGCGCCGACCCGCACGCGCCCGATCTTGCCCGACTCCAGCGCCACCAGCTCGTCGCGCAAGCCATCCATGTCGGCAAACACCAGCCGGGCGTAGCGCGTGGCCGCCATCCCGAAGCGCGTCGCACGCAGCCCGCGCGCATGGCGCTCGAACAACGGCACGGCCAGCAGGTCTTCCATATCCTGCAGCATCTTGCTGACCGCGGGCTGGGTCAGCGTCAGCGCTTC
The DNA here is from genome assembly GCF_004353535.1 of Cupriavidus sp. L7L. Classification (NCBI taxonomy): domain Bacteria; kingdom Pseudomonadati; phylum Pseudomonadota; class Betaproteobacteria; order Burkholderiales; family Burkholderiaceae; genus Cupriavidus; species Cupriavidus sp. L7L. Next base: position 39,068 of record NZ_SMNY01000050.1, on the reverse strand, counting down.
GGCGGCCTGCCGCAGCGAGCCGCGTTCCTCCACCGCCAGCAGCAGGCGCAGGTGCTGCATCTTGAGGCGGCCGTGGAGTGTGCTGACGGGTGGGATCATGGGTGGGACGAGGGGCAGAAAAGCGTGAAGGCCGGCTTGCGCCTGCGATCACAAATTCTTATCGCTTCGTCCCGGATGGTCAAGCCGGAGATATCGCTGCAAAGCCCACGCCGACATTCGACTACGACTTCTTGGGCGAATCCAGCGAGACTTTCGACGGGGTGATTTCCCCGACATCCGTCCATGCCTTGGTGTCGAAACGGAATTTGGCGACGGCGCAGGTCGGCATGTCGCTGATCTCGTCCGACAAGCGCTGCGCGAAGTCAGTGAACTCGGGGTTGTGACCGAACAACATCACGCTGCCAAGCTTCTTGTCGAGCGCATGGACGACAGCGAGCAGGTCATCCGCGCTGCTGGCGTACAGCCGGTCTTCGATCTCGATGTCCTTGCGGGCAATGCCGAGTTCGTCGGCGATCAGGTGCGCCGTGGTCAGCGCGCGCACGGCCGGACTCGACACGAGCAGGTCTGGCTTGACCTTGCGCTCGGCCAGGCGCTTGCCCATCTCCGGGGCGTCGCGCAGGCCGCGATCGTCAAGCGGACGCTCGCGGTCGGGCAAGGACGGGTCATCGCGACTTGACTTGGCGTGGCGGACGAGAAACAGGGTCTTCATGGCCCCTCCTGATGCATCGGGATGTTGGTCGACTGTTGTTCGATTGCGGGCGTCCGCGGACCAGCAGACGAAGGCTGGCCTCGCCGCCACGCTCGCCCTATAGTGGACTGCGATGGGGCCGATTGCAACGCGGGCAGCGTCGAAGCACCATCTTCCGGAGGGCGGCCATGCGTAGCAGCAGTGCAGATGCCAGCGAGGTTGTGATCCCCGCGGATGGCGTGGCGTTGCAAGGCATGCTGGCCTTGCCGCCAGGCGCAGGCGCCCTGGTATTGTTTGCGCACGGCACCGGCAGTTCGCGGCATAGTCCGCGCAATCGGTACGTGGCCGCCGAACTCAACCGCTGCGGCATGGGAACGCTGTTGATGGACCTGCTCATGCCGGAGGAGGACCAGGTGCAGGCGATCCGCTTCGACGTCGGGCTGCTGGCCAAGCGGCTGGCACAGGCGACCGACTGGGTGGCGCGGCAGCAAGGCGTGCCACCGCGGTTGGGCTACTTCGGCGCCAGCATAGGTGCCGCCGCGTCGATCCGTGCCGCGAGCCAGTCGCCGATCCCGATACACGCCATCGTTTCACGAGGCGGCAGGGTCGACCTGGCGGGCGCCGACGCCCTTGCGAGCCTGTCCACGCCGACCATGCTGATCATCGGCGGACTCGATGTGAGCGTCATTGAACGGAATGAGTTCGCCTTTGCCCAGCTCAAGTGCCAGAAGAAGCTGGTAATCGTGCCCGGCGCCTCTCACTTGTTCGAGGAGCCCGGCGCACTGGAATCCGTCGCCCGCCTGGCAGCGCAGTGGTTCGAGCGTTATCTGGGCAAGGCCTCGCCCTGACCACGGGGCCTGCGGATCCCGGGATCCGCTTTTCGCGCCAAAGGTACAATGCGCCCGGGCCCGGCCTGACGGCCGGGCGGGCCATGCCATTCCGCAAACCTCTCTGGGAACAGGACACCACCCATGCGCGAACCCAGCCGGGAATTCCTCCTCGGTCCGCTGCTCAAAGGCGTTTCGCGTTCGTTCTACCTCACGCTGCGCGTGCTCCCTGCCCGGATGCGCGATCCGGTCGGCCTGGCCTACCTGCTGGCGCGCGCTGCGGACACGATTGCGGATACGGCGCTGGTTGCGCCGGAAAGGCGGCTGGCGTTGCTGCTGTCCTTGCGTGACCAGGTCAACGGCAACCCGGATGGCGCAGCGCCGGCGCTCAGCATCGCGACGGAAATGGCTCGCCACCAGGAGCATTCGGATGAGCGGATCCTGCTGGAGTCGCTCGATCCCGCGCTGGCGGTGCTGACGCAGCTGGAACCGGCTGACCGGCAAGCGGTGAGGCAGATCGTTTCCATCCTCAGCGAAGGCATGGAGTTCGACCTGCGCACGTTCCCCGACGAGCGCGCCGGCCGTCTCGTGGCGCTGCCTGACCTGGCGGCGTTGGACCACTACACCTACATGGTCGCCGGTTGCGTTGGCGAATTCTGGACCCGCATGACCGCGGCGCATGTGCCGGGTGCGATCAATGGCGACCTCGGCGCCATGCTGCGCAGTGGGGTCCGCTTCGGCAAAGCCTTGCAGATGACCAATGTGTTGCGCGACTGCGGCAAGGACCTGCGCATCGGCCGGTGTTACCTGCCGGCGTCGCTACTGGTTCAGCACGGGCTGGGCCCCCAGGACTTGCTGCTGCCTGACGCCTCGCAACGCGCGCGTGCCCTGATGCGTTCGCTCGCCGGCATGACGCTGGCGCATTTTCATGAGGCCATGGCATACACGCTGGCTATCCCTAAGCGTTTCGTCCGGCTGCGGCTGGCCTGCCTGTGGCCGATCCTGATCGGCATGGAGACCCTGCTGCTGCTGGTGCGCAATGAGTACTGGCTGGACCCGGCCCGCGCCTCGAAGATGCCGCGCCGCGAGGTCTACCGCATGGTTGCGGCTTCGCTTCCGATGATCTGGTCGAACGGCTTGCTGCGCAGCTGGTTTGCGTGCCAAACGCGCAGCATCGAAAACGTCATCCGCTGACTCGGGCGCCAGGTCCGTTCAATGGCTGGTGAAGACCGTCAGCACCCCCGTATAGCCATAGAGGTGATCCCTCGCGATCTCGCCGCCGGCGAAGAAGCCGGCCAGCGGCAGGTCGCCCAGCGCAGCGCGCACGGTTTGCAGTTCGGCATGCGGCGCGCCGAAATGCGGCCCGCCCCGGCCCGAGCAGCTGATATAGAGCGCGCCACGCGCGTGGCCGCCGCCGTGTTCGATATCCGTGCGGATTTCCGTGGCGATGCGTTCCAGGTCCGCGCGCGCCGCGGCGGCGTTGCGCATGCAGAATGCCAGCCGCATGCCGGGCGCGACCTGGTCGGCAAGCGCGAGCACGCGATGCTGCACATCGAGGCCGATCAGGTGGCGCACCAGCGTATCCGCGCCGAACCGGCCCGGCTGCACCGGCGCATCGTCGGTGGCAGCGTTCAGGCCCGCAAGCGTTCCCGACAACGCTGCCGCCATCGCTTCCACGGGTGCGTCGCGCTCGACGCCCAGGTCCTGCAGCACGCAATCCAGCGCGGGCTTGCCGTCCAGCGCGAACAGCAGGTTGTGTTCGCTGCGCGTGACCGCGCGTGCCGGGCCGATCGGCTGGCAGCCCTGCGTGACGCGGGAGACGAGTTCGACTTCCGGGCCAAACAGCACGCCGGACAGGCCACCGGAATACACGCCGTCGGCAATATGCAGCGTACGGTTGCGTGCCGAGCTCAGTCCGCCGAACAGGTAGCCGGTGGCGGTACGCACGCTCAGCTCGTGCAGCAGCTCCTGCACGTCGGGTGTGCTGCCTTCGGCATGCACCAGCGCGGTATGGGGAACGAAGCCCGACGACGCGGCCGGCAAGGGCTGGCGTCCCGAGAACAGCTGGAAGGCCTGGCGCGGAAGCGGCGCTGCCAGCAGCACCATCGCCGGCTGGTCGAAGTACTCCACGCCGCTCGCCGACACGCCGAGGCCAACCGTGCCGACCCACGACACCCCGGGCCAGTTCTGCTGCAACGCGGCAAGGATCGCCTCGGCGGCGAGCGCGTAGTAATCGCTCAGGTAGCACCAGCCGAGCGTCAGCGGCGGCGCATGATCCAGCCGCGCCTGGCGCAGCAGGTCCTGCGTGTCCAGCTGCCTCTGGCAGTCAGCCAGTGCGACCTGCCACTCGACATGGGCGGCGTCAGCGTGAACAAAGGTCAGGTCATGCATGGCTTGCCTCCGGGTCCAGGCTGGCGTCATACCATTGGACTGCGGCAGGCAGCGGGTGTTCAGGTCCCGCGTCGATGCGCGTGGCCCTGGCTTAGTCCGCCTTCGCCCCCGACTCGCGTGCGACCTTGACCCACTTGTCGGTCTCGGCGCGGATAAACGCCGCGAGCTGCGCCGGCGTCATGTCGCCGGCGGTCACGCCCTGCTCTTCGAAGCGCTTCTGCACATCCGGCGCCTTCAGCAGCTTGCCCAGTTCCGCCGACACCCGCTGCCCGATCGCCGCCGGCGTACCGCGCGGCGCCATCAGCGCGAACCACGTGGTGACTTCATAGCCTTTCACGCCGCTCTCGGCCAGCGTCGGCACGCCCGGATAGGCGCCTGAGCGCTTCGCGGTGGTGACGGCCAGCGCCTTGACCTTGCCGCTGCGCACGTGCTGCGAGGCCGACGGGCTGGTCTCGATCGCCATCTGGATCTGGCCGGCGATCAGGTCAGTCATCATCGGCGCGCCGCCCTTGTACGGCACGTGCGCGATATCGGTCCCGGTGAGCGAGCGGAACAGCTCGCCGGACATGTGCTCGGTGCTGCCGATGCCGGCCGAGCCGTAGTTGACCTTGCCGGGGTGCGCCTTGATGTAGGCGATCAGCTCCGGCACCGACCGCGCCGGGATGGCGGGATTGACCACCAGCACGTTGGGCGTCAGCGCCACCAGCCCCACGGGATCGAGGTCGCGCGTGAACTCGTACGGCAGGCTCTTGTAGACGGCCGGCGCCATGGTGTGCGCCACGGTGGCGAGCAGGAAGGTATAGCCGTCGGGCTGCGCGCGCGCGACATTGGCCGCGCCAATGGTGCCGCCGGCGCCGGGGCGGTTGTCGATCACAACGGGCTGCTGCAGCGCCTCGCCCAGCTTCTGGCCGACGGTGCGCGCGAGGATGTCGGTGGTGCCGCCGCTGGCGAAGGGCACCACCAGCGTGATCGGCTTGGTCGGCCAGCTGTCGGCAGCGAATGCGGAAGTGATGGCGGCGGGATTGCCCAGCACGGCGCCGGCGGCCAGCGCCGCAAGCACGCCGCGGCGGATGCGCGAAACGGAAGGCATGCAGTCTCCTTTGCGGGAAGTCATGTTGTTATGGGACGGCGGGCGGGCGCCCGCTTCTGGTGGTGCGACTCTACGCAGCCGCCATGGCGCGCGCCATCGGGCGGGCGTTAAGGGGTCTTCAGGATTCGTGAACCGCGACGGGTTTTCCGCTACCATGCCGCCAATTTGCGGCAGCGGGGATGCGACATGGAACTGAGGCAATTGCGCTACTTCGTCAGCGTGATCGAGCATGGCAGCATGGGCAAGGCGGCGCTGGAGCTTGGCGTGGTCACTTCCGCGCTGAGCCAGCAGATCAGCCGGCTGGAAAGCGAACTGTCGACGCGGCTGCTGCAGCGCACCTCGACCGGCGTGGTCGCCACCGATGCCGGCCTGGCCTTCTGGCGCCAGGCCCAGCTGGCGCTGCGCCATATCGACGACGCTGCGCTCGCGGCCCGGCAGGCGCGCTTGTCCGGCCATGTCAGCGTGGGGCTGCCGCCCAGCACGGCGGGGGTACTGGCGCTGCCTTTCATGCAGGCCATGCGCGAGCGCTACCCCGACGTGCGGCTGCGCATGGTGGAGAGCCTGTCTGGCTATCTCGGCGCCATGCTGAGCGCGCGCCAGATCGACCTGGCGGTGCTGTTCAGCGAGGAGCCGGCGCAGCGCTGGAGCGTGCTGCCGCTGCTCGACGAGCGCCTGTTCGTGATCGGCGCCGAAGGGCTGGCCGGGATGCCGCGCGGAGAAAGCACCTCGGTGGCGGCGCTGGACAAGCTGCCGCTGATCCTGCCCAGCGGCTCGCACGGCTTGCGCGCACTGGTCGCCGCCTGCTTCCGGCAGGCAAAGCGCGAGCCGCAGGTGGTGGCCGAGATCGATGGCCTGGCGATCCTGATGGATGCCGTGCAGGGTGGCCTGGGCGCCACCATCCAGCCCGGCGCGGCGCTGGCGCGCAGCCAGGGCATGCCCTACCGTAGCGTGCTGCTCACCGACACCGGCGCGACCCGCCCCAACCTGCTGGTGAGCCTGTCCGACGATGAGCTATCCCCGGCGGGGCTGGCCGCGCGCGTGGTGCTGGCCGACGTGGCCGCCACGCTGGTGCGCGAAGGGCGCTGGCCGGGGGCCACGCTGCGCCCTCGCTGACGCCTTCGGGATTGTCCCCGCCAGGGCTTCACGAAAGCTGAAGCCCCCTTGCCGCGGCCCTGATGGCGGCTGTGCGCCTTGCCGGCCAAGATGGCGCCAGCAAGGAGACAATCCCGATGGTCGACGTATTGGTGGACGTATTGATTATTGGCGGCGGCAACGCGGCCCTGTGCGCGGCGCTGATGGCGCGCGAAGCCGGGGCCTCGGTGCTGCTGCTCGAATCGGCGCCGCGCGCCTGGCGTGGCGGCAATTCCCAGCACACCCGCAACCTGCGCTGCATGCACGACGCGCCGCAAGACGTGCTGGTCGATGCCTATCCCGAGGAAGAGTACTGGCAGGACCTGCTCAAGGTCACCGGCGGCATCACCGACGAGCACCTGGCGCGGCTGGTGATCCGCGCCTCGTCCACCTGCCGGCCGTGGATGCGCAAGCATGGCGTGCGCTTCCAGCCGCCGCTGTCGGGCGCGCTGCATGTGGCGCGCACCAACGCCTTCTTCATGGGTGGCGGCAAGGCGCTGGTCAATGCGTATTACCGCAGCGCCGAGGCGATGGGCGTGCAGATCCGCTATGAAACGCCGGTCGACGCGATCGAGATGGATGGCGACCGCTTCGTCGCCGCGCGCAGCGGTGGCCAGCGCTTCACCGCGCGGTCCTGCGTGCTGGCCGCCGGCGGCTTCGAGTCCAACCGCGAATGGCTGCGCGAGGCCTGGGGCCGGAACGAACGCGGCGAATGGCCCGCCGACAACTTCCTGATCCGCGGCACGCGCTTCAACCAGGGCGTGCTGCTGCGGCACATGATCGAAGCCGGTGCCGATGCCATCGGCGATCCGTCGCAATCGCACTGCGTCGCCATCGATGCGCGCGCGCCGCTCTATGACGGCGGCATCTGCACGCGCATCGACTGCGTGTCGCTGGGCATCGTCGTCAACCGCGACGCCGAGCGCTTCTATGACGAGGGCGAGGACTTCTGGCCCAAGCGCTATGCGATCTGGGGCCGGCTCGTGGCGCAGCAGCCGGGGCAGATCGGCTATTCGATCATCGACAGCAAGGCCGTCGGCCGCTTCATGCCGCCGGTATTTCCCGGCGACAAGGCCGACACGCTGCCCGAACTCGCGCGCAAGCTCGGGCTGCCGGAGGCGCAGTTCGTGCGCACCGTGCAGGACTACAACACCGCGTGCCGCGTCGGCACGTTCGACCATACCGCGCTGGACGATTGCCATACCGAGGGCCTGGCACCGGCCAAGACGCACTGGGCACGACCGCTGGACCAGGCGCCGTTCTACGGCTATGCGCTGCGGCCGGGCATTACCTTCACTTACCTGGGGCTAAAGGTGAACGACCGGGCCCAGGTGCATTTCGGCGGCAGGCCGAGCGGAAATCTATTTGTGGCAGGAGAAATGATGGCGGGCAACGTGCTGGGCAAGGGATATACGGCCGGAGTCGGCATGTCGATCGGCACCGCCTTCGGGCGCATTGCCGGCACGCAAGCCGCGCGGGCAGCTGGGATCAACTCGGGAGCGATCCATGCAGAAGCTTGAAGCCCTGGCGCGAGAGGCCGCCGATCTGGCAGGCGCAGACGCTGTCGCCAGGCATGGCAACGCACGCGTGATCCGGGTGCTGCCGCTGACCGACAACGAAGCCGAAGTCGCGCGGCAGATGCAGATCTGCAATGCCTGCCGCTATTGCGAAGGGTTCTGCGCGGTGTTCCCGGCGATGACGCGGCGGCTTGAGTTCGGCAAGGCCGATGTCAACTACCTGGCGAACCTGTGCCACAACTGCGGGGCGTGCTACCACGCTTGCCAGTATGCGCCGCCGCATGACTTTGGCGTCAACGTGCCGCAGGCGATGGCCAGGGTGCGGCTGGAGACGTACAGCGAATATGCGTGGCCCGCGCCGCTGGGCAAGCTGTACCAGCGCAACGGCCTGACGGTAGCGGTGGCGCTGGCGATCGGGCTGGCATTGTTCCTGGTGCTGGCGGTGACGACGGGCGGTGCCCTGTGGCAGCGGCATGCCGGCGGCAACTTCTACGCGGTGTTCCCGCACAACACGCTGGCGGCGATGTTTGGCGCGGTGTTTGGGTTCTCGGTGCTTGCGCTCGGGGTCGGCGTGCGGCGCTTCTGGCGCGATGTGTCGGCCGGGACGGCGTCAGCGCCTGCGGTGGCCGAGGCGGCGAAGAACGTGCTGGCGCTGACCTACCTGGACGGAGGTCATGGCGATGGATGCAATGAGGCGAGTGATCGCTTTACGCTGGCACGGCGGCGCTTCCACCATTTCACGTTCTATGGCTTCATGCTGTGCCTTGCCTCGACGGCGGTAGCTACCGGGTACCACTATCTGCTGGGCTGGCATGCGCCGTATCCGGTTGCCAGCCTGCCGGTGCTGCTGGGTATCGCTGGCGGGTTGGGGCTGTTGATCGGGCCTGCGGGCTTGCTATGGCTGAATCTCCGGCGGCATCCGATGCAGGGGGATGTGCGCCAACGCCCGATGGATCGGGGTTTCATCGCGCTGTTGTTGCTGACCAGTGCTACCGGGCTCGGGTTGCTGGCGTTGCGTGACACGTTGGCGATGCCGTTGCTACTGGCGGTGCATCTTGGCGTGGTGATGGCGTTGTTTGCGACCCTGCCGTATGGGAAGTTTGCGCACGGGATCTATCGTAGCGCGGCGCTGCTCAAGTCCGCGATGGAGAAGCGGCATGGGGGCGGGCCGCAGCTGGGAAGCGATTGAGGCTTGTAAGGTCGGGCGTCTGACCCTGGCCACCAAAAAGCAAAACCCCACATTCCGAAGAATGTGGGGTTATCAACCATCTGACCAGCCCGACGGGACCGGCGATTTTCCAGGCTAAGAAAGCTTCAGGCTCAGTCTACCGTAGCACCCGAAGCCTTCACAACCTTCGCCCACTTGGCGGTTTCCGACTTCATGAACGCGGCCAGCTGCGCCGGCTTTTCCGGATTGGGTTCAGCGCCCTGGTCGGCCATTTGCTTCTTCACTTCCGGCATGGCCAGGATCTTGACCACTTCCGCGTTCAGGCGATCGACGATCGGCTGCGGCGTGCCGCCCGTGGCGTACAGCGCGAACCACGAAGTCGCCTCATAGCCCGGCACGCCCGACTCGGCCACGGTCGGCACGTTCGGCAGCGCCGGCGAGCGCTTGGCCGAAGTCACGGCGATCGCACGCAGCTTGCCCGCCTTCACATGCGGATACGACGACGGCATGTTGTCGAACATCAGGCCGATCTGGTTGCCCAGCAGGTCATTCACCGCCGGCGCGCTGCCCTTGTACGGAATGTGCTGGATATGCAGGCCGGTCATCGAGTTGAACAGCTCACCCGACAGGTGCATCGACGAGCCGCTGCCCGACGAGCCATACGACAGCTTGTCCGGATTGGCCTTCACGTAGGCGATCAGTTCCTTGACGTTGTTGACCGGCACCTTGGGGTTCACCACCACCAGGTTCGGCACCATCGCCACGCGGGTGATCGGCGCGAAGTCCTTGACCGGGTCATACGGCAGCTTGGAATACAGCGACTGGTTGATCGCGTGCGTGCCGATGGTGCCCATGAACAGCGTGTAGCCGTCGCCCGGCGCCTTGGCCGCCAGCGAAGCGCCGATGTTGCCGCCCGCGCCCGGACGGTTGTCGATCACCACCGGCTGGCCGAGCGCCTTGCCCAGTTGCAGGCCGACGATGCGGGCCAGGATGTCGGTGGTGCCGCCGGCCGAGAACGGCACGATCAGCGTGATCGGCTTGGTCGGGTAGCCGCCTTGTGCGTGCGCGGCGCCAGCGAAGCCGGCAAAGGTGGTGGCCAGCGCCACGCCGGCGGCGAGCAGGCGGCGGCGCGTGGTGGAGGTCTGGGAATCGTGTCTCATCGGTATTACTCCGGTAAAGCTGTCCCAACGGAGATTGGGGCCCGTGCAGGACGTTGTGCTGAAATGGCGTGATTGCCGTTCCCGAACGGATGCCGCGCACTCGCGCGCATCCCGGTTGACGGCCCGGCTCCGGGCCGCCATGCGTGACGTTTGGTTAACGTCTCTTCTTGTCGAATCTTTGAGTGCCGGCGCGCGCTTATACCGGCGCAACGCCCAGCGTGGTGCCGCCGCACACGTACATCACCTGGCCGGTGACGAAACCGTTGTCCGGCGACAGAAAGAACAGCGCGGCGCGCGCGACGTCTTCCGGGGTGCCCATGCGCTTGACGGTGATGCTGGCAAGGATGCGTTTGGTCTGCTCGGCGCCTTCCGGGTTGCTCTTGCGGAACAGCTCGGTGGCGATCGGGCCCGGGGCCACCGCGTTGACGGTGATGCCGTCGCCGCCAAGTTCCATCGCGAGCGTGCGGGTCATGCCGATCAGGCCGGCCTTGGTGGCCGAGTACACCACGCGCTCGGGCTTTCCCAGCGCGGCGCGCGAGGCCATGTTGACGATGCGGCCGAAGCCTGCGGCGCGCATCGCGGGCAGGCAGGCTTGCAGCAGCAGCAGCGGCGCTTGCAGGTGCAGGCCGGTCACGTAATCCAGGTCGGCAACGGTGGCGCTGTCGGCGGTGCCGGGACGGGTGGCGCCGGCATTGTTCACCAGGCGCGTGACGGCAAAGCGCGACGTGACCTGCTCGGCCACGGCGCGGGTCGCGTCGGCGTCGGTCAGGTCGGCCTGGAAAAAGGTCATGTTGGGATGCGACCAGGCCGGCGCGGCGTAGTCGACATTGACCACCTGGGTCACGCCATCGGCCAGCAGCATTTCGCAGATGGCGCGGCCGATGCCGGAACTGCCGCCGGTGACGAGGGTGGCTACGGGGAGGGACATCTTTGACTCACTTTCAGGACTACCGCGGTCTTGCTCCCTCTCCCGCAAGCGGGAGAGGGGAGCCAACACTCAGCAATGCGACGACAACGATTAAACGCGCTCGATCACCATCGCAATACCCTGGCCCACGCCGATGCACATCGTGCACAGCGCGAAGCGGCCGCCGGTGCGGTGCAGCTGGTACATCGCGGTGGTCACCAGGCGCGCGCCGCTCATGCCGAGCGGGTGGCCCAGCGCGATCGCGCCGCCGTTCGGGTTGACGCGCTTGTCGTCGTCGGCCACGCCCAGTTCGCGCAGCACAGCCAGGCCCTGCGCGGCGAACGCTTCGTTCAGCTCGATCACGTCGATCTGGTCCAGCGTCATGCCCAGTTGCTTGAGCAGCTTCTGCGTCGCCGGTGCCGGGCCGATGCCCATCACGCGCGGCGCCACGCCGGCGGTGGCCATGCCGACGATGCGCGCACGCGGGGTCAGGCCGTGTTGCTTGATGCCGGCTTCGCTCGCCAGCAGCAGCGCGCAGGCGCCGTCGTTCACGCCCGAGGCGTTGCCGGCGGTGACGGTGCCGTCAGGGCGGACCACGCCGCGCAGCTTGGCCAGCGCTTCCATGCTGGTGGCGCGCGGGTGCTCGTCGCGCTCGACCACGATCGGGTCGCCCTTCTTCTGGGCGATGGTGACCGCGGTGATCTCCTGCGCCAGCGTGCCGTCGGCCTGCGCGCGCGAAGCCTTCTCCTGGCTGCGCAGCGCCATCAGGTCCTGGTCTTCGCGGCTGATCTTGTAGTCGGTGGCGACGTTCTCGGCGGTCTCGGGCATGGAGTCCACGCCGTAGGCCGCGCGCATGGCCGGGTTGATGAAGCGCCAGCCGATGGTGGTGTCGAAGATCTGCGCATCGCGCGAGAAGGCGCTGGTGGCCTTGCCCATCACGAACGGGGCGCGGCTCATGCTTTCCACGCCGCCGGCGATCATCAGCTGCGCTTCGCCCGCCTTGATGGCGCGCGCGGCGGTGCCGGTGGCGTCCATGCCGGAGCCGCACAGGCGGTTGATGGTGGCGCCCGGCACGTCCTGCGGCAGGCCCGCCAGCAGCGACGACATGCGCGCCACGTTGCGGTTGTCTTCGCCGGCCTGGTTGGCGTTGCCGTAGATCACGTCATCGATGGCCTTCCAGTCGACATTGGGATTGCGGGCCATCAGTGCCTTCAGCGGCACCGCGCCGAGGTCATCCGGGCGCACCGCGGACAGGCTGCCGCCGTAGCGGCCGATGGGCGTGCGGATGGCGTCGCAGATAAAGGCTTCGGTCATGGTGTGTCTCTCTCTTTGTGATGGATATCGATGCGGCGCTCAGGCCTGCTTCAGGGGCACGCCGGTCAGGCGCTGCAGTTCTTCAAAACTCAGGCCTTCCACCAGGTCGCGCGCGACCAGGCCGTCGGGGGTCACGTCGAGCGTGGCAAGGTCAGTGTAGATGCGCGTCACGCAACCGATGCCGGTCAGCGGATAAGTGCACTGCGGCACGATCTTGCTTTCGCCCTGCTTGGTCTGGTGTTCCATCATCACGAACACCTGCTTGGCGCCGATCGCCAGGTCCATCGCGCCGCCCACGGCGGGGATGGCGCCGGGCGCGCCGGTGTGCCAGTTGGCCAGGTCGCCCTTTTCCGACACCTGGAACGCGCCCAGCACGCAGAAGTCGAGGTGGCCGCCGCGCATCATCGCGAACGAATCGGCGTGGTGGAAGTACGAGCCGCCCGGCTTGATCGTCACCGGCTGCTTGCCGGCGTTGATCAGGTCGCCGTCTTCCTCGCCGGCAGCGGGCGCGGGGCCCATGCCGAGCAGGCCGTTCTCGCTATGCAGCAGGATTTCCTTGTCTGCGGGCAGGTGGTTGCCGACGAGCGTCGGCAGGCCGATGCCGAGGTTGACCACGGCTCCTTCCGGAATGTCTTTGGCCACGCGGGCGGCCATCTGGTCGCGGGTCAGGCGTTGCATGCTGTTTCTCCTGTTGCCGCGCTCAGGCGACCTTGACGACGCGCTTGACGAAGAGGCCCGGCGTCACGATGTGTTCGGGGTTCATCTCACCCAGCTCGACAACCTTGTTGACCTGCACGATGGCGCACTTGGCGGCCATGGCCATGATCGGGCCAAAGTTGCGCGCGGTCTTGCGGTAGGTGAGGTTGCCCCAGCGGTCGGCGGTGTCGGCCTTGATCAGCGCGAAGTCGGCGTGGATCGGCGATTCGAACACGTAGCCCTGGCCATCGATGATGCGGGTCTCCTTGCCCTCTGCCAGCGGCGTGCCGTAGGCGGTGCGGGTAAAGAAGCCGCCGATGCCGGCGCCAGCAGCGCGGATGCGCTCGGCCAGGTTGCCCTGCGGCACCAGTTCCAGCTCGATCTCGCCGGCGTGGTAGAGCGAGTCGAACACGTACGAGTCCGTCTGGCGCGGGAACGAGCAAATGATCTTGCGCACGCGCCTGGCCTTCAGCAGCGCAGCCAGGCCGGTGTCGCCGTTGCCGGCGTTGTTGTTGACGATGGTCAGGTCGCGCGCGCCTTGCTCGATCAGCGCGTCGATCAGTTCCGCGGGCATGCCTGCGAGGCCAAAGCCACCAATGAGGATGGTGGCGCCGTCGTGGATGCCGGCCACCGCCGCTTCCACCGTGTCGTATAGCTTGTTGATCACTTGCGTTTCCAGGTCGGAAGATCCGCAGGCTACCAGAGCGGGCCGCAAGGCGCGGCGCATGAAAGACGGTCTCCGATAGTCCTGCCGGAAGGATGTTCGTTCGCAGCCGGCGGCATTGGCGCCGCCAGTACCGCCCGTTGAACGGTCCAGCAGTCTGCGTGGTGTTGTTTGGGGCCGCGCGGTTGCCACGGCCGCGATCCGAAAGCCGCCAGCGGTTGGCTGGCCATTGTTCGCTATTAGAACTTGAATTCGCAGAATGAACAGGTTACACCTGCGCGCGGGCGACGGTCAACCAGTGGGCCCGCCCAGGGCACACACGGTGGGCGATCACCGCGCGAGGTGACGGCGGCTTCCCGTGTAGGACAGAACCGACAGGGGAATCGGTTCGCTGTCGATGTTGCGCCGGGGTCGCGGGGACTATCGTTGAATCAGAGGAAGGCAGCGCCCGCACAGCAGCCCCCGGACCACCCGGCTCAGGCGCGCCACCAGGCAACAGACAAGAACGAGGAGTCAGACCATGGCCACCGCCAATGTCCCGAATGCCTCCACGCAACATGCCGCAGCCCTTGCGCGCATCCTGCAGGTTACGCAGCAGGCGTGGGGATTGGGCCAGGAAAACAAGCGAAGCATCGCGTCCGCGACAGGTCTCGGCGTTGCGCCCAAGCTGTCGCGCCGCGCGCGGCTGGCGCGGGCCGCCGCACGCGCGTTCGAGGCGCAGGTCATGGCGATCCGGTGCCGCCAGGTGTTCGTCGGCTGAGCGGCATGCCGGCCACCCCGGCCGGCAAATACGCAAATATCTCAGGCCGCGGCCGCCACGCCGCTCAGCGTGGCGCGGCTGCCGCCAACCCCCGGCCGCACTTCCAGACGCACGTCGATGCGCTCGCGCAGTTCTGCCACGTGCGAGATGATCCCTACCAATCGGCCGGCTTGCTGCAGGTCGAGCAGCGTGCGGATGGCAAAGTCCAGGCTTTCCGGATCCAGCGTGCCGAACCCTTCGTCAACGAACAGCGTATCGAGCTGGATGCCGCCCGCGCGCGACTGCACCACGTCGGCCAGGCCAAGAGCCAGCGACAGCGACGCCAGGAAGCCTTCGCCGCCCGACAGCGTATTGGCCGGGCGCGGCGCCCCGGTGTCGTGGTCGAACACTTCAATATCCAGCCCGCCTGCACTGCGCTGGTCGGCCTGCTCGCGCACGCGCTGCAGCACATAGCGGCCCCGGCTCATCGCCAGCAGCCGCGCCGACGCGGCTTCCAGCACCTCGTCAAGCAGCGTTGCCAGCACGAAGCGCTGGAAGGTCATGCGGCGCGGGTTGTTGCCGTTGGCCACCTCGGCCAGCCGGCCCAGCACCGCATAGCGGGCTTCGATATCGCGGCCCTGCGCGTCGAGCTGCTGCAGGCGCAACTGGCATTGCTGCAGCGTGTCGCGCGCGCGGCCGCGATCCGCCTGTTGCCGGACCAGGGCTTCGACTGCGTCGGCGGCGGCCTGCCCGGCGGCGCGCAATCCGTCCAGGTCCGGCACGCCGAGCCCTTGCGCGGCGGCGTCGGCGCGCTCGCGCAGCCGGGCGGCGGAGACCAGCTCCATATCGAATGCACGCAGCGCCTGGTCGATACGCGCCATCTCGGCATCGGGCAGGCTGGCCGCGGCATGCGCCCGTGCATCGGCAAGACCTTCACGCGCCAACGCTTGCGCCAGCGCGCCTTCCGACTCGGCAAGGCGCGCGGCGGCTTGCGCCTGGGCCTGCCGGGCCGAGCCGAGCGCGGCCTGCGCGGCGGCGGCATCGGTGGCTGCCTGCCGTTCCGCCGCCTGCGCGGTGGCGAGCGCGTGCTCCAGCGCCGCGGCATCGGCCTGGGCCTGGCGCAGGGCTTCGGCCAGCGCCACCGGATCGCGCGAGTCTTCGGGAACCTGCGCGCAGGCAACCTGCCATTCGACCTGGCACTGCGCCAGCGCTTGCGAAGCCGTTTCCGCTGCGGCGGCGGCTTCGCGGCCGGCGAGCTCCGCCGCCTCGCGCGCGGCGCGGCTGGCGGCGATGGCGGCTTCGCACTGGCCAACGCTGGCCGCTGCCTGCTGGCCTGCTGCCAGCGCGGCTTCCAGCGTTGCCATGTCTGTCTTCAGCTGCCGCGCGGCCTCCTCCGAGACATCGCCCAGGGCCTGCGCGAGTTCCTCGGCGCGCTCGCGCGCCTGCAAGCTGGCGGCCTGCGCGGCTTGTAGCTGGCCGGCGCAACGCACCGCCTGCGACTCGGCCTCGAGCATGGCGCCGCGCGCCTGCTCCAGCGCCTCATCGGACAGCGGTGTCTCGACATGCTGCGCCGGCGTGGGATGCGCACTGCTGCCGCATACCGGACACGCCTCGCCGGTGGCGAGCAACGCCGCCAGCCGGGCCGCCTGGCCGGCGCGCCACGCGGCTTCGGCTTCGGCCAGCGCGGCACGGCGGCGTTCGCGCATGCGGTCGGCCAGTTGCAGCGCCGCTTCCACGTCGGCTGCCTGCGCGACGGCATTGGCGAGCGCCTGCATCGCCTGCGCGTGACGGCTGAATTGCCGCGACTTTTCCTGCAGCGCGGCGAGCTGCAGTTGCGTGCCTTGCAGCTGCGCGGCAGCCAGCTGTGCCTGCCCGAGCGCGGCCTCCGCCGCCACGGCCTCGGCCTGGCTCGCCGCCAGCCTGGCGGCGGCACGCTCGCGCGCCGCGGTGGTGGCGGCTTGCTTCTGCTGTGCCGCCTCCAGGGCCTCGCGCAGCGTGCCGAGCTGGCGCGCGCGCGGCAGCATGGCGTCCAGTTCCGCGCAGCGCCGCTGCGCGGCCGAGCGCAATCCGGCACGGCCGGTCTCGGCCTGCAATGCGGCGGCGGCCTGCGCCGCCTGCTGCGTGGTGCGTGCCGCGCCCGCTTCGGCCTGCTCAAGCGCGGTTCCGGCCGCAGTGAGGTCCCGCTGCGCGAGCTGCCACTGCTGCAATGCCGGGTTGACGCGTGCCGCCCGCTGCGCCGCCTGCAGCCGCATGCGTTCGGCCTCCATCACGGGTTGCTGTGCCAGCAACGCCGTGTGCGCGGCTTCGGCCTGCTGGCGCTCCTGCAGCCGCGCCGCGACCTGTTCGCCCGCGCCCAGCGCCGCCTGCGCAGCAGCCAGCGCCTGGCGTGCGCCCTGCTCCTGTGCCTGCAGCGCATGCATTTCCGCCTGCAGCGCGGCAATGCCGTCGGCAAGCGCCTGCGCGCTCTCCATGCCGGCCTGCCGCAGCGCTTCGTCGCGCTGGATGCCGATGCGCTCGGCATCGCGGCGGATGCCGGCCGCCTGCGTCTTCAGCAGTTCTTCCACGCGGCGATAGAGCTCGGTCCGGAACAAGCGCTCCAGGATCGCCTGCCGCGCCTGCGAACTGGCGGTCAGCAGTTCGCGGAAGCGCCCTTGCGGCAGCACGATGACCTGGCGGAACTGCGCGCTGTCGAAGCCGAGCAGCTCGCGGATGGCATCGCTGACCTTGCCCGGCTGGCCAGCCTTGCTGACCCAGCCATTGCCGTCATGCTGGTCGAGCTGCGCCTTGGCCGGCTCCGTCAGCCAGCCCTCGCCGCGCTGCTTGGGCCGCTCCTGCGCGGGCGAGCGCACCACGCGCCAGCGTTGCGCGCCCAGGCTGAATTCCAGCGTGACCTCGGTGCGCAGTCCCGGCGCGGCGTTGGCGCTGCGCATGGCCTGCGCACTGCGCTCGCCGCCGGAGGTATCGCCATACAGCGCAAAGCAGATGGCGTCGAGCAGCGTGGTCTTGCCGGCGCCGGTGGGGCCGTGGATCAGGAAGAAGGCCTGGTCGCCGAGCCGCGTGAAATCGACCTGCTCGGTCGCGGCAAACGGCCCGAAGGCCTGCAGGGTCAGGTGCAGCGGTCTCATGCCGACTCCCGCTCCGCCGCCGCCATGCCGGCCAGCACATGGTCCAGCACCTCGCGGTGGCCCGGCTCCAGCTCGGCATCGGCCACCTCGCGGAAAAAGCTGGCAAACAGCTCGCCGGTGCCAAGCTGGCGCAGCTGGCGGCCCGCTTCCGAGGCCGTGCCGCTGCGCGCCAGCACCGCGCGCTCGATCGCCAGCGCATTGGGGTAGACCTGGCGCAGCTTGGCCATGGGGTCGAGCAGCGCGCCGGCATCGGTCAGGCGTGCATGGATATAGTCGTCGCGCTGCGGGTCATCTGCGCCAGCGGCAAGCAGCGCGGCCAGTTCGCCTTCCACCACGCGCACGTCGCGCAGCGGCTGCAGCGGCACCGGCGTGATCGAGACGGTGCCATCGCCATCGAGCTCGATGCGCGACACCGACTTGTCGTGCGCGCATTCGGACAGCGAGTACTTGAGCAGCGAGCCGGCGTAATGGATGCGGCCCCCGCCAAGCGTCTGCGGCCGGTGCAGGTGGCCCAGCGCGACCAGGTCGAAACCGGCGAACAGGTCGGCCGCCACGGCGCCGCTGCCGCCGACCGACAGCGGCCGCTCCGATTCGCTGGCCGCGCCGCCGACCACGAAGGCATGGCCCACCACCACCGCGCGCACGCCCGGGGGATGGACCGCGCGGATCGCGTCGAGCTGCGCGCGCAGCGCGGCTTCGTGCGAGGGCAGATCGGCGCCCATGGCGTCGCGCACCACCGCGGGCTCGGCATAGGGCAGCGCGTAGACGCGCACTTCGCCGTGCGCGTCCTGCAGCGTCACGCTGGCGGCCTCGGCCAGCGTGCGGCCGGCCACGTGCAGGCCCTGCGCGCGCATCAGGCGCGCGCCGAATTCCAGCCGCTGCGCGCTGTCATGGTTACCGGCGATCATCACCACCGGAACGCCGGCATCGACGACAATGCGGCCCAGCACGGCGTCGAGCAGCGCCACGGCCTCGGGCGGTGGCACGGCGCGGTCATAGACGTCGCCGGCGATCAGCACGGCGTCGGGTCGTTCAGCTTTGACCAGTTCAACGAACTGGCCAAGGATATGGGCCTGGTCTTCCAGCAGGCTGCGGGCATGGAAGAGCCGGCCGAGATGCCAGTCGGCGGTGTGCAGGAAACGCAATCTGGGATCCGGTGGATTTTGCGCGCATGTGGCGCGCGAACCCAGCATGATAAATCGTCGCGGTGCCTGCATGCCGTTCAGCGACGGTTCAGCCGCGCCGGCGCATCATCCGTGAAGACCAAGCAGAAGGTGTGGCCGGCGCAGAAGCCCGTCGACGCCAGCACCACGGTGGAGCTGGTCGGCGAGTACGACAAGGAGCTGATCGGCGAATCGCACTTCGACGTGAAGGAAATCCGCCTGCCTTGATCGTTGACCGCGCGGGCATGCGCCCGTCGGGGATTGCGCCGCAGTTGACCGCGGCGAACGGGCCGCCGCCGGCCGCTCTGTAAATGCAGGAGGCCAAGCAGTCCGAAGCAGGAACGATACGCGGCGCAAGCCGCGAGCGCGCCGGGCTCAGGTCACGCGGAAGCCGACCTTCAGCGTGACCTGGAAATGAGCGATCTTGCCGTTCTCGATATGGCCGCGCGTTTCCACCACTTCGAACCAGTCGATGTTCTTGATGGTTTCGCCAGCCTTGGCGATGGCGCTGCGGATCGCCGCATCGCAGCCATCCGGCGAAGAGCCGACGATTTCGACCAGCTTGTAGGTATGGTTCGACATGTCCCTCTCCTTGGCGGGCAGGCCCGCGGGGTTCCATCCATCATAGGCGCCATGCGCCGATAGTCCCAAGGCCGGTGCCGCCGGCGCATATCCTGTTACACATCGCCCTTTGCCAGTGGCGTATGCGGCTGCTACGCTGCGGTCCCGCGCACCACAGCCCGCGCCGCGCGGCGCGCGCAGGCTGTCCCTGACCGAAGCCAGCATAAACGTCGCGACCTACGCGCCCTGACTTACCGAATGTTCCGCCGTACCGTACTGGGCCTTGCCCTCGCCGCCGCCGTATCGGCCTTCACCTCGTTCAGCCCCTTCGCCCTGATCGCGCATGCGCGTTCGGCGTCCGGCTTCGACCAGGTCACCGAGTCCATCACCAACAGCATCAGCGACACCTTCAGCGAAGCGGTAGCGAAGCACCTGCCTTCGCGGTCCGGCAAGCCAGCGCAGCCGCCCGAGGCCAGCCCCGCGCCGAGCAAGGCGTTCGCGCAGGGCAGCGGCTACACGCTGTGCTTCGTGCCCGACGGTGCGAGCTGCCAGGCGCTGCTGGTCAATGCCATCCGCAGCACGCGCCGGCAGCTGCTGATCCAGGCTTACTCGTTCACCAGCGCACCGATCGCCGAAGCCGTGGCGCAGGCGCACCGGCGCGGCGTGGACGTGCGCGTGATCCTCGACAAGAGCCAGCAGTCGGAGCGCTATACCAGCGCCACCTATCTCAAGCACGCGGGCGTGCCGGTGGTGATCGACAACAAGCCCGCGATCGCGCACAACAAAGTGATGGTGTTCGACGAACAGGCAGTGTTCACCGGCTCGTTCAACTTCACCAAGTCGGCGCAGGAGCGCAATGCCGAGAACGGCATGCTGATCCGCGGCGATGCGGCGGTGGTGAAGGCCTATACCGACAACTGGCACAAGCGCTACCGGCAATCGCGCGCATATTGAGCGCTTCCCTGACCCGGCAAACGACAGCGCCGGCACGACGGCGCGCGCGGTGGCAAACTTGCGGCTGGCGCGCGGCACGCGCCGCGCGTTCCGCCTACCTAGCGAGCCATTCCGGAGAGCCTTTGCCATGACAGCCATTCCCGACAGCCAATGGATCCGCGTCGACAGCGACGCGGGCAGCTTCGACGCCTACCTCAGCCTGCCGCCGGCGGGCGTCCGGCCCGGCGCGCCCGGCATCGTGCTGCTGCAGGAAATCTTCGGCGTGAACGAACACATCCGCGCGGTGGCTGACCAGTACGCCGCCGACGGCTATGCCGTGCTGGCGCCCGACGTGTTCTGGCGCGACGCGCCGCGCGTCGAACTGGGCTACGCCGGCGACGACATGACGCGTGCGCTGGCGCTGCGCCAGGCGGTCGACATCGAAGCCGCGATGGGCGACATCGCCGCCACCGTGCAGGCGCTGCGCCAGCGTACCGGCGCCGGCAAGGTCGCAGCGGTGGGCTACTGCTTCGGCGGCCTGCTGTCGTACCTGAGCGCGGCGCGCGGGCTGGTCGACGCGGCGGTGCCGTACTATGGCGGCGGCATCCAGAACCAGCTGCAGGAAGCGGCGAACATCCGCGTGCCGGTGCAGTTCCACTACGGCGCGCTCGACGCGCACATCCCGCCCGAGGCCGTGCAGAGCGTGCGCGACGCGGTGGCCGGCAAACCCGGCACCGAGATCCACGTCTACGGCAACGCCGACCACGGCTTCAACTGCTGGGCGCGGGCCTCGTACCACCAGCCCAGTGCCGCGCTGGCACACGGGCGCGCGCTGGCCTTCCTGGCGCAGACGCTGTAACAGGCCACCCGGGGGCGCTCGCCCCCTGCGCCGCCTTGCCAGGGCGAGGCGGCAGCCCTTATCCTCGGCGCTTGGCTTCAAAGACTTGCTGGACCCTCAAACCATAACGACGGAGACCACCATGCAGTCAGAGCAGCAGCGCGCCCTGCGCAACACCATCCCCGACGCCATCGCCCGCGCGGTGCGGCGCAGTCCCGCCAAGACCGCGCTCCGCTTCGGCGAGCGGGCCTGGAGCTACCGCGAACTCGACCTCGCCGCCGCCCGCGTGGCCGGCGCGCTGGCACGATGGGGCCTGCGCCCCGGCGACCGCGTCGCGGCCTTTGGCAAGAACTCGGATGCGTACGTGCTGCTGTGGCTGGCCTGCCTGCGCAGCGGCCTGGTCCATGTGCCGGTCAACTTCTCGATGACGCGAGCGGAGGCGGAATACCTCGTGACGCAGTCGGGCGCCAGCGCGATCTTTGCCGACCCGGCACTGGCGGCGCGCATCGAAGGCCTGCCGTGCCGCATCGGCGGCACGCTGCATGGCGGCGGCAGTGCGCGCGATATCCTCGCCGCGGCAGCCAGCGGGCCCGAAGCACCAATACTCGACAGCCTCGCCGACACCACGCCGGCGCAGATCCTGTACACCTCCGGCACGACCTCCGCACCCAAGGGCGCGGTGCTGACCCACCGCGCGCTGCTGGCCGAGTATGTCAGCACGATTGACGCCTGCGACATCCGCGCCACGGACTATTCGCTGGCAGCGCTGCCGCTGTACCACTCGGCGCAGATGCACGTGTTCCTGATGCCGCTGCTGCTGTGCGGCGGCACCACGCTGATCGCCGACAGCCCCGAGGCGGGCTACTGCCTGCGCACCATCCACGCGGAAGGCATCACCAGCTTCTTTGCCCCGCCCACGGTCTGGATCTCGCTGCTGCGCCATGCCGAGTTCGAGCCCGCCAGGCTCGGCGCGCTGGTCAAGGCCTACTACGGGGCATCGATCATGCCGGTGCCGGTGCTGCTGGAGTTGCAGCAGAAGCTGCCGGCGCTGCGCTTCTACAACTGCTACGGGCAGAGCGAAATCGGGCCGCTGGCGACAGTGCTGGGCCCCGACGAGCATGCGGCGCGGCCCGCGTCGGCAGGACGGCCGGTGCTGAATGTCGAGACGCGCATCGTCGACGAGACCATGCAGGACGTCCCTCCCGGCGAGCTCGGCGAGATCGTGCACCGCTCGCCGCAACTGCTGACCGGGTACTGGGACAAGCCGGAGCAGACCGCCGAAGCCTTTGCCGGCGGCTGGTTCCATTCCGGCGACCTCGGCTACATGGATGCCGAGGGCTACCTGTACGTGGTCGACCGGATCAAGGACGTGATCAATTCAGGCGGCGTGCTGGTCTCGAGCCGGGAAGTGGAGGAGTGCCTGTACACGCATGGCGCGGTGGCCGAAGCGGCGGTGTTCGCGCTGCCGCATCCGAAGTGGGTCGAGGCAGTGGCCGCGTGCGTGGTGCGCAAGCGCGGCCAGGAGGCCAGCGAAGAGGCGCTGATCGCGCATGCGCGCGAAGCGCTGGCGCCGTTCAAGGTGCCGAAGCGCATCGTGTTCGTCGACGACCTGCCGCGCAATACGGCCGGCAAGCTGCTCAAGCGCCAGCTGCGCACGGATTACGCGCAGCTGTTCAGCACCGAAGCCTAGCCGGCCGGGAGCGCCATCGCATCGGCATCGGTCAGTACGGTACCGCCACGCCGTTCTCGACCTTGACGCGGTCGCCGATGCGCATCTGGTAGGCGTTGGACTGCGTCAGCGTCAGGTAGGCGTTGTCGCTGGTGCGCACGCGCAGGCGGTAGGCCGGCGCGCTGGTGCCGGTGCGCTTCTCGACCTCGTTGCCGGCCACCGCGCCTACCACGGCGCCGCCGATGGTCGCTACCGTATTGCCGCGGCCGCCGCCGACCTGGTGGCCGAGCAAGCCACCGACGATGCCGCCGACCACCGCGCCCGCGCCGCTGGTCGAGGGCGGCTGGCCGGCAACCACTTCGATGGCCTCTACCCAGCCGTAGCGTACGCCGTACGCCTGGTTGCCGTAGTTGCTGTTGCCATAGCCGTTGCTGTCGTAGCCGCCGTCCGGATATTGCTGCTGCGGATACCCCTGTTGCGGATAGCCTTGCTGCGGATATTGCTGTTGAGGGTAGCCCTGCTGGGGATAGCCCTGCTGCGCCGGGTAGCCGCTGATGGTGGTGCCGCTGGTGCCGTAGTTGCCGCCATAGCTTCCACCATAGCTGCCGCCATAGGCGGTATTGGTGCCGTAGCTGCCGTAGCCGCTGCCATACCCCCCGCCATAGCCGTTGTCATAGCCATACGGCGTGGCACACCCGGCGAGCGCACCGGCGCCCAGCACCGCAAGCACAACCGAACGAAAGGGGATGGACATGGCTCGACTCCTGCGCACTGCGCTTATTGATGATGGTGATGAATGCGCGCGAGTCTAGGGCCGCGCGCGGGCGGCGGGTGTCACCGGAGCTTTTGATTGGTAACCGCCTGTAACCGGATCCGTGGCGCCCGGTTGGCACCCGGTTGGCACCCGGTTGGCGCTCGGCTGGCAGGCTCAGCCGCGCTCGGCGCCGTCGTCGTTGAACTGCGTGATGCGTGCCACGCGGAAGGTGTTGCGCAGCGATTCCAGCTCGGTCCGGTGCAGCATCGCCAGCCGGTTCAGGCTGCGCTCGCCCTTGGCCAGCAGGTGCACCTGCACCACGCGCCGGTCCTCGGGATTGAGGCGGCGCTTGACCAGTCCGGCCGCCTCGCAGCGGTTGACCAGCGCCACCACGCCGTGCTGCTTGGCCTGCAGTCGTTCGGCCAGCTCGCCGATCGAGGCCCACTCCTTGTCGGCGCTGCCGCGGATATGCAGCAGCAGCAGGTACTGCTGCACGGTCAGCCCTTCCTCGCGCGCCGCATCCTCGGAAAACCGCAGGAAGCGCCGCAGCTGGTAGCGGAAGTCCGAGAGCGCCTCGAAATCCGCCTTGTTGAGCGGCGCAGGGTTGCGGGACGAGGCTGGCTTGCTGGGCATAGGACGAGACGGAAGAACGGCGCAAGGCGCAAAAAAAACGGGGACGTGCCCGCCGCCGGCGCAGTGCGGCCGCGGGCGCTCGCAATTATAGGGCGGCGCCGGCATGTTGGACGCGCCACAGGCACGCGTCCCGGATGTGCCGACGTGACGCCGGGCTATGGCAGAATCTGTGCGGTTGCAGACACCCTAACCCCACCGGAAACCGCATCGATGTTTACGGAAATCGCCCTCTTCCTGCTGGATACCATCTTTACCTTGTTCGGCATGGCCCTGCTGCTGCGCGTCTGGATGCAGCTGACGCGGCTGCCGACGCGCAACCCGGTCTCGCAGGGCGTGTTCCAGATCACCGACTGGCTGGTGCGGCCGCTGCGCCGGATCATTCCGGGCGTGGGCGGCATCGACTGGGCCACGGTGGTGGCGGCCTGGCTGACGGCGGTCGTGTTCCTGCTGCTGGTCGCGCTGCTCAGCGGCGCCGACCTGCTGGCGTTCCTGCCGGCGGTGCTGCTGACCGCGTTGCTCTATGTGCTGAAGTGGGCGATCAGCCTGGTGATGTGGGTCACGCTGCTGATGGCGATCCTGTCGTGGGTCAACCCGCATTCGCCGATCACGCCCGCCATCGACCACCTGACCGCGCCGGTGCTGCGCCCGATCCAGCGCGTGGTGCCGCGCCTCGGGGGCTTCGATGTCTCGCCGCTGGTGCTGTTCGTGATCGCGCAGATCCTGCTGATGGTGGTCGCCAGGCTGGGCGCGAGCGTGTTCAACATGCATTTTTGAGGACCGCAGGCCGCTGCGATGGGGCCGGCACTGGCCGGCGCACTGTCCAGATGTCTGGACAGTGTTTCGAGAATTGACGCTTTTTCTGCTTAGTGTGAAGTCCTACATTACAGGCAACGTGGCGCTGCAGCCACGCACCCTGCCAAGAAGGACCACACCATGAAGACCCTCGCACAACCCCGCAACCTGGCGCTTTCGCTGCTGTGCGCGGCCGGCCTGTCGTTTGCCGCCGCTGCCGCGCACGCCTCTGAACCCGTTTCCGATATTGCGCGCCTCGACGGCGGCATCGCCCACGCCAGCAAGGCCGATCCTTTCCTGGACGGCGCTCGATATGCCTTCCGGAACGGCCGCGCCGATCCGTTCACCGACGGTGCCAGGCAAGGCAAGGTCGATCCGTTCACCGACGGCGCCGCCATCACCGACCGCCGCGACAGCTTCACCGAAGGCGCCTGAGTCTGCGCGTTTTCCCTTGCCACGGCCTTGCGCCGTGGTGGCCCGCCGGCGTCCTCAACCCGCTGGCCGGGCCTCTCCCTGTGCCAGGCCGCTTCCGTCCGCCTGCGCGTCGTCTTCGGGCCCAGCGCCCTCCCTCGCCCACTCGCCGGGCTCGATCCCTTCCAGGCCTGGCTCGGGCCCCAGCTCCGACACCATCATCGACTCGATCGCTTCCATGAACACGCGCACCTTGCGCGGTTGCAGGCGCCGGTCCGGCAGCAGCGCGAACACGCGCAGCGGCGGCAGCGGGAAATCCGGTAGCACCCGCACCAGGCGGCCCTGCGCGATCTCGGCCTCGCAGTAGTTCACCGACAGCCGCGCGATGCCGAGGCCCGCCAGCGCGCCCTGCAGGCGCAGCTCGGCGTTGAAGGTCTGCATGCGTGGGCGGATCGGCACGGAGACGGTCTCGCCGTCGCGGGTGAATTCCCACACCGTGTCGCCCGGCGTGGTCAGCGTCGGCATGTTGGCCAGGTCTTCCGGGCGCAACTGCGCCGGCAGGCTGTCCGCCAGCGACGGCGCGGCGAACAGCCCGCGCTCGACGTGGTAGATGCGGCGGGCCACCGTGCCGGAGTCGGGCAGGTCGGCATCGACGATGACGAACGCCACGTCAAACCCGTCGCGGATCGGGTCGACCAGTCCCTGCGTGATCTCGACCGCCACATCCAGCGCCGGATGCGCGACGAGTGTGCGGCAGATCACCCCGCCCAGTTGCTGGGCGCCGAATTCATAAGGCGTGGCGATGCGCAGCACGCCCTGTACGCGCTCCTCGCGCGCCAGCGTTTCCTGACGGATCTCGCGCAGCCGCGCGAACAGCGGCGCCACATCGCGATAGACGGCCTTGCCGGCATCGGTGAGGCGCATGCGCCGCGTGGTGCGCTCCAGCAGCTTGGCGCCGATGGCGGTTTCCAGCCGCGCCACCGCGGCCGACACGCGCGACTTGGGGCAATCGAGCTGCTCCGCCGCGGCCGTGAACGTTCCCTGCTCGACGACGCAGCAGAACGCTTCCCAGTCGTTCCATTGAATTGTTTGATTCACCGGACAATGTTTCCCTGACAGCCTGTAGTTCTCGGCGGCAGGCGACATTATGCTTGAGCGATGCAACAAACGCCTGTCCCGGCTGCACCGGACGGCTCAGCCCCAGCGCTGGCAACATCAGTCCCGGCAGCCCTCGCCCCCGCTACGACACCGGCCTCCGCCCCAGCACACCCCCGCATGCAACTCGCCAGTCACCCCGAAATGGGTCACTGGCGTCTTTCATTGTTCGGCCTGACGCTCGGCCTGGTCACCGGCATCGACTTTTCTTCCACGTTGATGATGGGCGTGGCCAGCCAGCATATCCAGGGCGGCGTCGGCGCCGCGCCCGAAGATTACCTGTACGCGGTCTCGGCTTATGCCGCCACCGCGGTGCTGATGAACATGGTGCTCGACCAGGTCGCGCGCCGCATCACGTACAAGCGCTTTACGCTGGTGTCGCTGGTGGTGTTCATCCTGGGTTCGCTGATCTGTGCCGAATTTGCCAGCCCCACCGGGCTCATCTCCGGCAAGGCGGTGCAGGGCCTGGGCGCCGGGGGCCTGTTCGCGGCCTCGCGCATCCTGGTGCAGCTGGTGTCGACGCCGGCCGAACGCGGCGCGCTGATGCTGCGCTTCGGCGGCGGCGCGTTCTCGATGCTGGCGCTCGCGCCGTGGCTGACCAGCATGTTCCTCGACGATATCGGCTGGCGCGCGGTGTTCCTGTTCCAGGCCGGCATTGCCTTGCCGGTGCTGCTGTCGGTGGCGCTGACCTACCCCACGCGCGCGCCGCGCGACCGGCATCCGCCGGTGTCGACGCTGGACTGGCCCGCCGCGATCGCCGCCGCGGCCGGCGCGCTGGTGTTCCTGCATACGCTGCAGGAAATGCGCTACACGCGCTTCTTCAGTTCGCTGGAAATGCCGCTGGCGGCGCTGTGCGGGCTGGCGCTGTTTGCCTTCGCCGGCTGGCGCCTGTACCGCCATCCCGACCCGTGGATCGACCTGTCGCGGCTGGCCGGGCGCCAGTATCTCTACGGGCTGGGCTTCTACACGCTGTATTACCTGATGTCGTCGGCATGGGCCTTCCTGCTGCCGTCGCTGACGCAGACCGGCCTGGGCCTGACCTTCCGCACCACCTGCATGCTGCTGGCAACCAGCGGCACGGTGGCGACCATCGGCGCCATCGTCATCACGCTGGGCATGGCGCTGGTGTTCCGCAAGCGGCGCGTGATCGCGCTTGGCTTTGTCTTCTATGCCTGCGCAGCGATGCTGTTTTCGCACCAGCTGATGCCGGGCGCCCCCGACTATGCGCTGGTGCCGGTGGTGCTGCTGGAAGGGCTGACGCCGGTGCTGCTGATGGTGCAGGTGGCATCGATGACCTACCTGGAGGTGCCGGTCGAGGATTTCTCGCACGCCTACCAGTTCAAGAACGTGTGCAAGCAGATTGCCTCGGCCGTGGGCACCGGCCTGGCCAGCGTGTTCATGCAGGACGGGCTGGCCGAGCACCGCACCCACCTGGTCGAGCAGGTCACGCGCTTCAACCCGGCGCTGCAATCGCCGGATGCGCTGTCGGCCTCCGGGCTGGCGAAGATCTCGCTGGAAATCGACCGGCAGGCCACGCTGCTGGCAGGTATGGACATGCTGCATGGCTTCGCGGTGATCTGTGTGCTTGGCGCGGTGTTCGTGCTGGTGCAGCGCAGCTTCCGCTAAGACGCCTCTCCAGCCCCCGATAACAAGGGAGGCGGTGCAGGAGACAGCATGGCGGCGGCGTTCCGAGCGGGCGCCGCCGGGGCCATGCCGCCATCCCCCGCTGGTGGTGAGCCATGGGGGCCGGCACTGGCGTTGTGCCGGCATTTCCTCTACCCTTTCGGCCTTTCCGTGCCAATCCGGCGACCCGCGCCGGTGCTACACCGATGGCCAGTTCCACCGACTCCCCCCGCGACGCGCAGACGCCCCAGGGCGCAGGCAGCGCCGCCGCGCCCGAGAAGCCAAGCGACAGCTATGTGCAGTCCTTTGCACGCGGGCTGTCGGTCATCCGTGCCTTCAATGCCCAGCACCCGGCACAGACGCTGACGGAAATCGCCCAGGCCAGCGGCCTGACGCGCGCGGGCGCGCGCCGCATCCTGCTGACACTGGTGGGACTGGGCTATGTGCAGGCGGACGGGCGGCTGTTCCGGCTGACGCCCAAGATCCTCGACCTCGGCTTTGCCTACCTGACCTCGATGCCGTTCTGGAACCTGGCCGAGCCGATCATGGAGACGCTGTCGCAGCAGGTGCATGAAAGCTGCTCGATCTCCGTGCTGGACGGAACCGAGATCGTCTACGTGCTGCGCGTACCGGCGCGCAAGATCATGACCATCAACCTGTCGATCGGCAGCCGGCTGCCGGCGTATTGCTCGTCGATGGGCCGCGTGCTGATGGCAGGGCTAAACGAAGCCGAGCTGGACGCCGTGCTGCGCGCCAGCGAACTGCGCGCGCGCACCAGCCGCACCGTGACTGACATCGAAGCGCTGAAGACCATCGTCGCCGATATCCGCACGCGCGGCTGGGCGTTGAACGACCAGGAGCTGGAAGAGGGACTGGTGTCGCTGGCGGCGCCGATCCGCAACCGCGCCGGCCAGACCATCGCCGCGATCAATATCAGCGGCCAGGCCAATCGCACCAGCGCGCAGGAAATGCTGGAGCGCTTCCTGCCGCCGCTGCTCGAAGCTTCGGAAAAAATTTCGGGGCTGGTCGGGCTGCGTACCTGAAGGCCGGCCCCACCACCCGCGCCGGCTGCCTCAGCCGGCCACCGGCAGCGCCACGCTGCCGAACTCGGCCGAACGCGTGCCGTCCAGCGGCCGGTTGCTGGCGCCGAAGTAAGCAAAGGCAACCGACAGCTTGACCGCGTTGGAGGCATTGCGGCCCGCCGCGTGGAACAGCCGGCTGTCGAAGAACAGCACGTCGCCGCGGTGCAGCGCGAGCGGCCGCGCCGCCTGCAGCAGCGGCTGGCTGGCGGGGTGCGCCTCGATCAGGAATTCCGCGGGATCCAGCTGGCCCGGCTCCAGCGCCGCGCGGTGCGAGCCCGGAATGACGCGCAGCACGCCGTTGCTTTCATCCTCGTCGCCCAGCGCCAGCCAGACCGTCACCAGCTCGGGCTTGGCAAACGACCAATAGCGCGTATCGCGGTGCCAGCCGGTCTGGCTGCCGTAGTGCGGGTGCTTGGTCATCACGCAGTTGTGGTGCGCCAGCGTCAGGCACGCGGGTTCGCCCAGCAGCGCCTGCACCACCGACACCAGCTTCGGAGCGGTAGCCCAGTCGTGGAACACTTCGTCGCGGCCGTAGGCCTGGCGCAGCCGCCTGACGGTGCCGCCGCCGGCGGCGTCGCGCGCGGCCGGGGCGCCGGGATAGCCCAGGTCGGCCTCGAACTCCACCGGTGGCACCACCGCCGCCAGGTGCCTGCGCGCCACCGCTTCCAGCGCGGCGCAGTCTGCCTCGCTCCCGAAGCCGCGCAGGATCACGAAGCCGTTGGCATGGAAGGCCTGCGCCAGGCGCAGCAGCGCGTCGGAATCGGCGGCGCCGGGGGTCAGCACGGCAGCCGCAGGGAGGTCGGCACGGAGGTCGGCGGAGGGGTCCAGCGAGGCAGTCATTGCAGCGGGCAGCGGAAGGAGAAAGAAATACGGTTGGGCCGGCGGTGGCCCGACAGGCTCATGATGCCAGAACCGGCGCAAACTGGCGCAGCCTGTGCGCCATCCGGGTGCATCGCCGCCGGCCCGGGGTGTCTCCGTTCGGAAACAGACGGTGCCGCGTGCCGCGCACGCCGCTACAATGCGCTGCACTGCGTCCCCGTTTTTGCCGCCGGTCCGGCTCCCTTCCAACTCCCTTGCGCCGAGGTCCAACGTGACTGCTCGCCCACGCATCGTCGCTTCGCTGGCCGAGGCCCAGGCCCAGCTGGGCCGCATCGTCCTTGGCAAGCCGCAGCAGGTCCGGCTGGCGCTGGCCTGCATGCTGGCGGGAGGCCACCTGCTGCTGGAAGACGTGCCCGGCGTGGGCAAGACCACGCTCGCGCATGCGCTGGCGCGTACGCTCGGGCTGCAGTACCAGCGCGTGCAGTTCACCAGCGACCTGCTGCCGGCGGACCTGATCGGCGTCTCGGTGTTCGTGCGCGATGCGGGCGAATTCCGCTTCCATCGCGGCCCGGTGTTCGCGCAGGTAGTGCTGGCCGACGAGATCAACCGGGCGCCGCCCAAAACCCAGAGCGCCCTGCTCGAAGCCATGGCCGAGCGGCAGGTGACCCATGACGGCACCACGCACGCGCTGCCGGCACCGTTCTTCGTGATCGCCACGCAGAATCCGCTGGAGCAGCTGGGCACCCATGCGCTGCCTGAATCGCAGCTCGACCGCTTCACCATGCGCGTGTCGCTGGGCTATCCCGATCCCGCCTTCGAGCGCGTGCTGTACCTCGGCGGCGCCAGCGCGGCGGAAGCCACGCCGGTCATGGATGCCGCGCAGGTGCTGGCCCTGCAGCAGGCCGCCGCGCAGGTGTACGCCAGCCCCGCGCTGGTCGATTATGTGCTGGCACTGGTGCAGGCCACGCGGCGCCACAGCGGCTTTGCCGCCGGCCTGTCGCCGCGCGCCGGGCTGGCGCTGCTGGCCTGCGCGCGCGCATGGGCCCTGCTGGCGCAGCGCGAACTGGTGCTGCCCGAGGATGTGCAGGCGGTCTTTGCCGCCGTTGCCGCGCACCGGCTGCTGCCGGCGGGCGGCGGCAGCCCCGCGGCGGTGGACGGCGAGCTGGCGGCGCTGCTTGCCGGCGTGGCCATTCCCTGACGCCCATGGCGAGCGATCCGCTGGCGGCGCCGCACGACAACCGGAACGCGGCCGCACACCATCGCCTGCCCTGGCCAGGCCTGTTCGCGTCCGTCAGGCTCTTCCGCCAGCGCATTGCCGCGCGCCGGCCGTCCGGCGGCACCGTGCGGCTGGACCGGCGCCATCTCTATATCCTTCCCGCGCGGGGCGGCATCGGCTTTGCCGTGCTGCTCGGCGCGATGCTGCTGACTTCGCTCAACTACAACATCAGCCTGGGCTTCGCGCTGACCTTCCTGCTGGCCGGCATCGGCATGTCATGCATGTGGCTGGCCTACCGCAACCTGCTCGAACTGGCGGTGAGCGCGGGCACGGTGGCGCCGGTGCATGCCGGCCAGCCCGCGGTGTTTGCGCTGCGCGCCGACAACGCCGACGCTGGCGCCCGCATCGGCATCGAGGCGCGCGTGCCGGCGCTGCCAGAAGTGGTGCCGGCCACGCTGACGCTCGATGGCCACGCCAGCGGCACGCTTGCACTGCACGTGCCGGCCCCGCGGCGCGGGCGGCTGGTGCTGCCGCGCGTGGTGATCAGCAGCCGCTTCCCCTTCGGGCTGTTCCGCGTCTGGAGCCATGCGGACCTGCCGCTGTCGACGCTGGTCTACCCGGCGCCGGAAGTTAATGCACCGCCCCCGCCCGCCGCGTATCGCCCTGGCGCGGATGACGCGGGACCTGCCGCGTCATCCGTTCCGGGCGACGACGGCATCGACCAGCTGCGGCGCTACCGCAGCGGCGACCCGCTGCACCGGATCGCGTGGAAGCACAGCGCGCGCACCGGCCGATGGCTGAGCCGCAGCGGCGATCCGCCGCAGCGCCCGGCGCGCTGGCTCGACTGGCAGGCGATGCCCGCGGGCATGGACGCCGAAGCGCGGCTGTCGCGGCTGTGCGCCTGGCTGCTGGCCGCGCCGGACGATGCGGAAATCGGCCTGCGCCTGCCGGGCCTCGAATTGCCGCCCGCATGCGGCGCAAGCCATCGGCGCGCCTGTCTTGAAGCGCTGGCGTTGTGGCCGCAGTATCCAACGCGGCCCGGAGCCCGCCGATGAACGCCGTGGCAAGGCCGCTGCGGCATGAAGACCACGGCATGCTGCTCGGCCAGCTGGCGCTGGTGCTGGCGCCGCAGGCGCGGACCTTGCCGGTGTCGGTCAGCCTGCTGTTGTTGCTGCTGCTGGGCTGGCGCTGGCTGCTGTGGCGCCGGCGCGCGCCGCTGCCGTCGCGCTGGATGCTCGGCACCACCGCGCTGCTGGTGCTGCTGGTGGCCAGTGCGCTGGCCTGGCAGGCCGGCGGCGGCGTGGGGCGCGAGCTGGCGGTGGCGCTGCTGGGTGCGTTCGTCATCCTCAAGCTGCTGGAGTGCCGCGCGCTCGGCGATGCCACGCTGGTGACGCAGTTGTCCTTCTACCTGCTACTGACGCTGTACCTGTCGGACCAGCCTTTCTGGCTGGCGCTGTACAGCCTGGCCATCGGCGCCTGGGTGTTGCGCAACTGGCTGCTGCTGCACCACCCGGAGGCGCGCAGCCGGCTGGCGATCTGGCCGATGCTGGGCCGCATGGCGCTGCTCGGCCTGCCGTGGGCGGTGGCCATGTTCGTGCTGTTCCCGCGGCTGGAGCATCCGCTGTGGCAGCTGCCGCAGTCCGCGCCCACCGGCACCACCGGCCTCAGCGATACCATGCGGCCAGGCAGCGTCGGCCAGCTGATCCGCTCGCCGGCGCTGGCGCTGCGCGCTGAAGTCGCCGGCCCGCCGCTGCCTGCCGCGGCGCTGTACTGGCGCGCGCTGGTGCTCTGGGGGTACGACGGCACCACCTGGCGTCCGGCGCGGCAGCGCCTGCACGCGCAGGCGCCCGCACCTGCGATGGCAGTGGCTGGGCGTGGAGTCGACTACAGCATCACGCTCGAGCCCAGTTCGCAGCACTGGCTGCTGGTGCTGGACCGCGGACAGGCCCTGTCGCCATCCGCCGACGCCGCCGTCACGCCAGATGGCGAATTCCTGT
Source organism: Cupriavidus sp. L7L (assembly GCF_004353535.1). Lineage (NCBI taxonomy): Bacteria > Pseudomonadati > Pseudomonadota > Betaproteobacteria > Burkholderiales > Burkholderiaceae > Cupriavidus > Cupriavidus sp. L7L. The sequence goes on along the minus strand of NZ_SMNY01000050.1, from coordinate 6,005 downwards.
CGCGCCGGCCGGTGGACCAGCGCATCCGCTACCAGGCGCGATCGACGCTCACGCCGGCACCGGAGGCGCTGGATGCCGCCACGCGCCGGCTGGCGCTGGCCCTGCCCGCAGGCAACCCGCGCGCCCGCGCGCTGGCGTCAACCTGGGCCGCGCAGCACGCCGATCCCGCCGCACGCGTGCAGGCGGCACTGCGCCTGTTCGCCGCCGCGCCGTTTGCCTACACGCTTAGCCCGCCACAGCTCGGCGCGGAGCAGGTCGACAGCTTTGTGTTCGACACCCGGCGCGGCTTCTGCGAACACTACGCCAGCAGCTTCGTCTTTCTGATGCGCGCCGGCGGCGTGCCGGCACGGGTCGTCACTGGCTACCAGGGCGGCGAATACAACCCCATCGGCGGCCACTACGTGGTGCGCCAGTCCGACGCCCACGCCTGGGCCGAAGTCTGGCTCGACGGCCGCGGCTGGGTGCGCGTCGATCCCACCAGCGCGGTCGCGCCCAGCCGGATCGAGCGGGGCCTGGACGCCGTCCTTGGCGCCGAGGCCGCGGCCTGGCGCCCGGCGCACCAGCCGGGCTGGCTGCAGGATGTCCGTTGGGCCTACGAGGGCATGGTCTACCGCTGGCAGCGCTGGGTGCTGCAGTACGACCACGCGCAACAGGCGCGCCTGCTGGCCACCCTCGGCACGGGCGCCAGTGCCGGGCAGCTGCTGGCCGGCGCGCTCGGGGTGCTGTGCCTGCTCGCACTGGTGCCGCTGTGGCGGCGCCGGGAGCGGGCCGATCCGCTTGACGCAGCCTACGACCGCTTCTGCGAACTGTTGGCCCGGCACGGCTGCGCGCGCGCGCCGGCCGAAGGTCCCCAGGACTTCGCCGCACGCGCCAGCACCCGACTGCCGCAGGCGGCCGCAGCCATCGCGGCGGTTGCCGCGGCCTACATCGGGCAACGCTATGGCAATGCCGATCCGGCTCACGTGCGGCAGGCGGCGGAGCGCATGCGGGCGGGTACGCGGGAGATCGCGGGCGCGCTGCGTCGGTAATCAATCCGTCGCCAACGCATTGCTGCCCGCCATGAGTTTCGAAGCCCGCATAGATCGCTATTGCGCCAACCATCCCGAAGCGCCGCGCGACCTGATCCTGGCCTCGCGCTTGCTGCTGCGCGCGCATATCGACCAGGCGCTCGCCCCCTTTGAGCTGGACTTGAACCAGTACCTGGTGATGAGCATGCTGTCGGCCGACGAAGGCCAGCCCAGCATGGCGTCCGAGTTGGGTACGACACTGGACGTCACCCGCATGCAGATGACGCGGCTGCCGGACGGGCTCGAAGCGCGCGGCCTGCTGCGCCGCCAGGCGTCGGCGCAGGACCGCCGCGGACTGGGACTGACCCTGACCGCGGCCGGACGGCGCCTGCTGGAGCGGGCCGCGCCGGTGGTCCACGCCGCCTACGGCGAGGCCTGGGCACCGGTGGGCGCGAGCGGCCTCGCCGGTGCCACCCGCGCGCTGACGCAGTTGCACCGGACCCTGCAAGCCCTGCAGCCATGACGGCCGGCACATCCTGGCGGCCGCTGTCGCGGCTGCGCGTCGACATGCGCTGGCTGCGCTGGCTCAGCCACCGCCAGCGCCAGACGCTGCTGATGATGCTGCTGGCGCTGGCCACCGGCGTGGAGTTCCTCGAGAACATCATGTTCGTGTTCGCGTCGAGCCATATCGTCGGCGGCATCGACGCCGATCCGCGCACCTTTGCCCCGGTGCAGGCGGCCTACGCCGTCGGCAGCATGCTGATGATCCTCAAGCAGCGGTGGCTGTTGCGCCGGTTTGGGTACCGCTATTAGCTGACCGGCGCCCTGCTGCTGTTCATGGCCGGTACGCTTGCTGCGGCCACCGGCCATACGCTGGCGCAGATGTGGCGGCGCGTTTTGTCCAGGGCGTGCAGCAATGGGGGGCGGCGGTGCAGGCGGCGCTGTCCGCGCGCGGCTTCGACATGGCACAGGCACACCAGGGAGCACTGGCGCAACTCGCAGCGATGGTCGAGCAACAGGCCAGGCTGATTGCCTGCGAGGATATCTACCGGTTGATTGCGGTGCTCGCGCTTGGCGCGGCGGCGTTTCATGCTGGCGCAGCGGCGTCTGGCCTGAAACGCGCGCATTTTCCCGCCGTCAGTGGCGGAACGCTGGATTGACTGCAGGGCGAAGGAATCGGGGAGGTGCGGAGTCGCCGCGCAGCGGATGATGGCGCGGACGGGTCGCAGTGCCGGCAGAGGCGGCAGCGGCGAAATACCTGCTCAGAACAGCGACAGCTGGCGCATGCCGAAACCGATGGTTTCTTCGACGCGCGCGCGTGCGTGGGCCAGCGATCCTTCGGCGCCCGAGTAATTGCCTGCGGCCCAGTGGTAGACCACGGGAACTTCGCCGCGCTCGGACAGGCGCACCTCGCCAAGCTTGTCGCCGCGTTCATTGCGGTAGAAATGCGAGCGATAGCCGCGCTCCCAATGCGGGGCGACTACTTTCTTGCGCCGCCGGGGCTTCGGCGCGGAGCCGGCCGCCGACGTCGTTGACGCCAGTCGCCGCGCTCTATCGGTACCCGGCGTTGTGGCGCGGGTGAAATCCAACTGCATAGACTTCCTTTTTGTCGATTCAGCAGAACCAGGGCCGGCGGGGGCTACCGCCGCATGCTTCGTGCATCGCAGTCGAGATAATACCTGTTGGCGCGCCTTCTGTAAGTAATTGGTTGTGCGGAATGCCGCTTCCCATAAGGCTTAGCGGGCCGTATACCGGTCGAGGTATACGGCCCGCGTTAACCCAAAAGCCTTGTCTGTTAACGATTAGCGGGTAGCGCCGGCGCGCCCGGTGTCAGCCGATATCGAGCGGAATAAAGATGCGGGCATCGTCGCGCTGCACCAGCAGCGCCACCTGCTTGCCGGACTTTGCCACCAGCGCTTTCAGCTGCTCGGCCGAAGTGATCGGCGTGCCGTTGAGCGACAGGATCACGTCGCCCGGCTGGATGCCAACCCGCGCCGCTGGCCCGGCCACGCCTTCGACCACCAGGCCGCCTTCGATGCCGCTGTCGCGCTTTTCTGCCGGCGACAGCGGACGCACCGCCAGCCCGAGCCGGCCGCTGGCCTCGTTGGTGCCGCCCTTCTGCGCCACCGCCTGGTCCTTGGCCGTGCCGATTTTCACCGACAAGGTCATCGGCTCGCCCTTGCGGATGATCTTCAGCGAGCTTTGCGTGCCGGGCTTGAGGTCGGCCACATGCTCGGGCAGGTCGCCCGAATGGTCGATCACGTCGTTGCCCAGCTGCACGATCACGTCGCCCGGCTTCAGGCCGGCTCGCGCTGCGGGACTGTCCGGCTCGACCGAGTTGACCAGCGCGCCGGTCGGCTTGGACAAGCCGAACGATTGCGCCAGCGCCTGGTTGACTTCCTGCACGCTGATGCCGAGGCGGCCGCGCGTGACCTTGCCGGTCGCCACCAGCTGCTGCTGGACCTTGGTGGCCACGTCTATCGGGATCGCGAACGACAAGCCCTGGTAGCCACCGGTCTGGCTGTAGATCTGCGCGTTGATGCCGATCACCTCGCCACGCTGGTTGAACAGCGGGCCGCCCGAGTTGCCCGGGTTGACGGCCACGTCGGTCTGGATGAACGGCACGTAGGTATCGTCAGGCAGCGAGCGCGACTTGGCGCTGACGATGCCGGCAGTCACGGTGTTCTCGAAGCCGTACGGCGAACCGATGGCCAGCACGGGCTCGCCGACGCGCACCTGCGAGGGATCGCCCAGGCGAACCGTCGGCAGGTTCTTGGCATCGATGCGGATCACCGCCACATCGGTCTGCGGATCCGTGCCCAATACCTTGGCCTTGAATTCGCGACGGTCGGTGAGCTTGACGGTCACCTCCTGCGCGCCGTCGACGACGTGCGCATTGGTCAGGATCAGGCCGTCAGGGCTGACGATAAAGCCGGAGCCCAGGCCGCGCACCAGTTGCTGCTGGCCACCTTGCGGGCCCTGGAACTGAGGGCCGAAGCGCTTGAAGAACTGGAACAGCGGATCGTCGGGATCGATCCCGGGCGGCATCTGCGCGGCGGTGCGTTGGGCGCGCGCGGTCACGCTGATATTGACCACGGCGGGTCCATATTGCGCAACGATGCCGGAGAAGTCCGCCGGCGTGGCCACGGCGGCCGCTGGCTGCGTGGCTGCGACGGACGTCGGCATGGGAGCAGCGTATCCGGGCGTGACGACTTCCTTCTGCAGGTAGGCATACCCGCCGCCCAGGGCGGCGAGGGCCGCAATACCGACGGCCGTGCGAGCAATGGTCTGGCGAATCATGTCAGGGTCCTTTCGTAGAAGATCTGGCGTCGGCACTTTGCGACGCGACGGGATCATGCTAACGACCGAGACTTAAAACAGGCTTAAGGTTACGAGTGCCTTGATTATCACTTTTAGCGCAGGTGACAAATTTATGTTGCGCACAATTCAATTGCGTATAATATATCGGCATGGAACGCGACAACGATGACACCTCGAATTGGCTGCTGCTCGATCGGCAACTATGCTTTGCCCTGTATTCGACGTCGCTTGCGATGACCAAGCTGTACAAGCCCATGCTTGGTGAGCTTGGACTCACTTATCCGCAATACCTGGTGATGCTTGTATTGTGGGAGACTGAAACGCTGACGGTATCGGAACTGGGTGGTCGCCTTGCGCTGGATTCCGGCACGCTGACACCGTTGTTGAAGCGGCTGGAAGCCACCGGCCTGGTTACCCGCAACCGCGACACCGGCGACGAGCGCCGGGTACTGGTGCGCGTGACCGAGGCCGGTCGGGCCCTGCGCAATGCAGCCGAACGCATTCCTGAACAGATGTTGTGCGCCACGCAGTGCCCGGTCGAAGAAATCCAGGCCCTGACGCAGCGCCTGCATGCACTGCGGTCCACGCTGGAAGCAGCGCGTACCGATTTCCCACCGCCGCACGACGGCAAGCCTTGATACGCCCCTGCGGGCAACCAAACGGAGCCTTAAATGAAACTCGAAAAAGTCGTTTATACCGCCCATGCCAAAGCAACCGGCGGCCGCGATGGCCGGGCCACAACCTCCGATAGCCAACTCGACGTCAAGCTGGCAGTGCCCAAGGAAATGGGTGGCGCCGGCAACGGCCTGAACCCGGAACAGCTGTTTGCCGCTGGCTACTCGGCCTGCTTCCTGGGCGCGATCCGGTACGTGGCCGGCCAGCAAAAAATCAATGTACCGGCAGAGGCTTCGATCGAAGGCGCCGTCGGCATCGGGCCGATTCCGCAAGGTTTCGGCATCCAGGTCGAGCTGAAGATTTCGCTGCCGGGCTTCGAACGCGAAGCGGCGGAGAAACTGGTGGAGCAGGCTCACCAGGTTTGCCCGTATTCGAATGCCACCCGCGGCAATATCGACGTGACGCTGACGGTCGTCTGATTCCGCGCCCAGACAAAACGGCCAGGATCGCCTAGCGGTCCTGGCCGTTTTTATTTTGGGTCTTCGTGCTGCGCACAGAACGCGCGCTTCTGCGCCGCACTCATCCGCTTGATCTCGATTTCCGCCTTCAATGCTTCCGATTTGGTTTCAAAACGCAACCGCACCATGACCCGGATGGGCTTGCGCGAACGCGTATATTTGGCCCCCTTTCCCGACAGATGCTCCGCAAAGCGCCGATCGACGTCGGTGGTGATCCCGGTATAGATCGAGTCACCGGTGCATTCGAGCAGGTAGAGATACCAGGCGCAGTCGTCTGACATGGAATGAAAGGTCTAAGCGAGCCGATAAACCGCTGATAAACTCGAAGCCGCCAAAGCAAAAACCCCTCGCAGCACACGCTGTCGAGGGGTTTTGCACAATAAGAGCCTGGCGATGACCTACTTTCACACGGGTAATCCGCACTATCATCGGCGCGGAGCTGTTTCACGGTCCTGTTCGGGATGGGAAGGGGTGGTTCCAGCTCGCTATGGTCACCAGGCATGAGGGGTTGTGGCGCTGGGGTTCAAGCCAGCGTCACGAATCG
>NZ_SMNY01000005.1:0-76964 GCF_004353535.1 Cupriavidus sp. L7L | reverse complement strand
AGATGAAACGCGAATCGCACCCCAGCCGCTCAATGATCGCGTCGCGCGATTCACCGTCTTCAAGCATCAGGATCAGCTTGGCCCGGCGCGCGTCGGCTGCCCGAATGGTTCGGCTGCGAGTCGCCGACAGCAATTGTTCACGCTCGAGCTCGGTCAGATTCATTTTTCCCATGCACCTGATCTAACCATAAATGGGGTGCTTTTTCAATGACGCACTGGACTAGCGATGAAAAGGATTGTCCTTCGAACCATCTTGTTCGCCTTGCCAAGGGTTCTGAACCTGACCGCGTGGAAGCACGCGGACTTCCGCCGGCGCCTGAAACAGAAGAACTGTACCGCCTTCATTGGGCTGCTCGACGGCAGCATTGGGATCACCGTCGAAATCAAGGGTGGGAAGGTGCGGTCGCGGAATGCGAAGAGCGCCGACGCCGACGCCAGCCTGCTGTTCAGGGACTTGCCGACGGCCCTGAAATTCCTGATGCCCAACCCGGATCAGGGCGATATTATCCATGCCGCGAAAAACTTCAAGGTCATCACGAAGGGGCCAGACCCTGTGGTGGTCTGGTTCATGCAAACGCTGAACCTCAGCCAGACGGTGGGCGTCGAGATGGGTACGCCAATGGCCGATGGCATGCGCCGCTTTGCCACCTGCACGAATGGCGGGCCGCTGTTCGTCTACGTAAAAGCGGGACGCATCGTACGCGTGACACCCATCGAGTTCGAAGCCGACGATGCGCAGGGCTGGGAGATCCAGGCGCGCGGGAGAACCTTTCGACCGCAGCGCCGCGCGCTGGTGGCGCCTCACGCCATGACGCTGAAGTCCGTCGTCTATTCGGACAAGCGCATTCTTCATCCGATGAAGCGCGTGGATTACGACCCCGATGGCGATCGCAATCCGCAGAACCGAGGGAAATCGGATTACGTGCGCATCTCCTGGGATGAGGCCCTGGACATTGTGGCCAAAGAGATCAACCGGCAGAAACGCGTCCACGGTCCCGGTGCCATCACGTTTCCGATGTCGTCCCACCATCAGTGGGGCAACGTCGGCTATTACCTCAGCGCCTTGACGCGCTTCGCCAATCTGATCGGTTTCACCCGGGTCGCCGCCAATCCCGACAGTTGGGAGGGCTGGTACTGGGGGGCGATGCATCATTTTGGCAATTCCATGCGGATCGGCGTCCCGGCGGGCTATGGCGGAATCGAGGATTGCCTCAAGGAAGCAGACTTGATTGTGTTCTGGTCCTCCGATCCCGAAAGCACCAATGGTGCCTATGCCGGTTTCGAAGGCACGCAACGGCGCCTGTGGGCCAAGGAACTCGGCATCGAGTTCATACACATCGACCCGCACAACAATCCGACGGCTCAATTGCTCGGCGGCCGTTGGATTCCGATTCGGCCGCAAACCGACGCCGCGCTGGCAACTGCAATCATGTACGTATGGGCAGTCGAAGGCCTGTACGACAAAGATTACGTCGCGGCCCGCACGACGGGCTTCGAAGAGTGGAAGGCCTATCTACTCGGGCAAACCGACGGCATCCCAAAGACGCCGGAGTGGCAAGAAGCCGAAACGGGAGTGCCCGCCCGGGACGTGCGCGCACTCGCGCGAAAGTGGGGCAACAGGAAGGTCTATCTGGCGGCCGGCATGACGGGCACGGGGTTCGGCGGCGCAGGCCGCGGCGCGACCGGCCAACAGTGGGCACGCTGCATGATCATGATGATGGCGATGCAGGGCTGGGGCAAGCCGGGGGTCAATTTCGGATGCCTTCAGCTCGGCACGCCAGTGGACCTCCATTTCTACTTCCCGGGATACGCGGATGGCGGGATTTCCGGTGACCTGATGTGGACCGGCAATGCCGTCAGCAACTATCAGCGGATGCCGCACATCCTGACGATGAACCCCGTCAAGCAAATGGTTTCGCGGCAACAGCTTCCCGACGCGATCATCAACGGACACGCCAGTGGCTATCTCTGGGACGGCATTTCGCAGGAGGCGCAATTCGCGCCGTTCACCTATCCGATGCCGGGCTATTCGCCGATTCACATGATCTACCGGTATGGAGGCTCGGCATTCAGCACCGTCACCAAGTCCGGACGATGGATCGATGCCTATCGTCACCCCAGCATTGAGTTTGTCGTCAATCAGTCGATCTGGATGGAGGGCGAAGCCCAGTTCGCGGACATCATTCTTCCGGCCTGCAGCTCGCTGGAGCGCTGGGACATTGGCGAATGGTCGAATTCGGGGGGATACGCGCATCATGGGATTGCCGGCGTCAATCATCGTGTCGTAACGCTGCAGCACAAGTGCATTGAGCCACTCGGTGAGTCGCGTTCCGACTACGACATATTCACCGCAATTCTGGAGCGGCTGGGTCTCGGCGCCTTGTTTACCGAGGGCGGCTCGGAACTTGACTGGGTCAAGCGCGTTTTCGATGGCTCCGATCTGGCGAACCACGTTTCGTGGAAAGAATTCTGCCGCAAGGGTTACTACGTTGTCCCGCCTGAACGGCCGGATTTCCGCCAGCCGGTGGATATGCGGTGGTTCGCGGAGGGCCGCCAGAAGGACGTCCCCGAGCCGCACCCGCTGCCAAGCCAATTTGCGGAGGAGTTCGGCAAGGGCGTGCAAACGCCCAGTGGCAAGATTGAGTTCGTTCCCGTAATCCTCAAGCGCCACACGGCAGACAATCCCGATCGGCCCGCGCTCAATCGCTACATCCGCTCGTGGGAAGGTCTTGGGACCACCACGCTGGTGGGCAAGTATCCGATACAAATGATCGCCACGCACTCGCGCTATAGCTTCCACACGTCGAGCGATGGCAAGAACAGCGCAGTGAACCACGTGCGAGACCACCGTGCCGATATCGCAGGCCATGACTTCTGGCTGCTGCGCATCAATCCCGTCGATGCGAATGAACGCGGGATCGCGCACCGCGACCTGGTCAAGGTCTATAACGACCGCGGCGCGGTGATCTGTGCGGCAGATATCTCGCCGTTGATGGTTCCCGGCGTGGTGAAGTCGCATGAGGCCAGTGCCGAATTCCAGATGGTGGAAATCGGAGGCGAAACCGTCGAAATCGGTGGCTGCATGAACATTCTTACGCCGGACCGGCCTCAGACGCGGGGTACCAGCTCCATGAGCCCCAATTCATGTCTGGTGCAGATTGAAAGATGGCATGGTGCCGAGGAATTCAAGCGCAGTCGCGCCGAGAAAGGTATCGCTCATGAGTAAGTGGAATCTCATCATCAACGTCGGCCGTTGCGAGAATTGCTACAACTGCGTTATTGCCGAGAGGGACGAGCACGTCGGAAACGACTTTCCCGGGTATTCGGCACCTGCGTCAGTGTCCGGCGAAAGCACAATCCGCATCCTGCGCCGCGTCGAGGGACAGGCACCAATGGTCGAAACGACCTACCTGCCGGTCATGTGCAACCACTGCGACAACGCGCCATGCATGAAGGTCGGTGGTGACGCGATCAGGAAGCGCAAGGACGGCATCGTCATCATCGACCCTATCAAAGCCAAGGGCCGCAAGGACATTGCCCGTTCCTGCCCTTACAAGGCCATTGTCTGGAACGAGGAGCTCCAGGTCCCTCAGACCTGGATTTTCGATGCCCATCTGCTGGACAGCGGCTGGCAGCGCCCGCGCTGCCAGCAAGCATGCCCAACCGATGTTTTCGAGGCGGTGAAGCTTGACGACAACGCCATGGCACAGAAGGCACTCACTGAGGGATTGAAAGTACTGCTGCCTAAGCTGGGCGCGAGGCCGCGAGTCTATTACCGCGGGCTGGAGCGCTGGGAAGCGTGCTTCATCGGCGGCAGCGTCAGCGTTGAGGTATCTGGCAAGGTCGATTGCGTTGCGGGCGCCCAAGTGTCGCTTTATCAGGAAGACAAGAAGATTGCCGTTACAGAAAGCGACGATTTTGGCGACTTCCGTTTTGGCGGCCTGCCTGGAAAAAGCGGCGCCTATCGCGTTGAAATCCATCACAGCGCGGGAAAGGCGCACAGGGACTGCGAACTCCTCGAAAGCGTTTATCTCGGCGGAATCATGCTCGTCCCTACTCATCGCGCCCCCACTGAATGCGTCACGCAGAAGAGCGGACACCACGGCTGATATAGACGCGCCCGTCACGGAAGCAGCGGGAGTGGGTGAATGCCTGGGCACAACAGCGACGAAGCGCGCCCAGCAGTCGCCTTCGTGCGTTTCGATGGTATGTGGCTGACCGCTGTGGCGGGCCTCGCCAGCTCTCTTTCCACGTGCCTTCCTTACCACCGCTACGACAACGAGGAGACATAGCAGCATGAAAGAGCGCCTTCTTACCTGTGCAGCCGTCGGATTTTTTTCCGGCGCAGCCTACGCACAGTCCAGTGTTACGCTGTACGGAGTCGTTGACACTAATCTCGAATACGTCAATAGAGTTGGATCCGTTCCATTACCCACCAATCTCTATAATCCCGGGGCAGGGCACAGCGTCACCCGAGTGAATAGCGGTGGTGTTGCGGGATCCCGCTGGGGCTTGCGTGGAGAGGAGGACCTTGGTGCGGGCATGAAGTCGCTATTCGTACTGGAAAGCGGCATTCAGGCCGATACAGGGGCCTTGGAATTGAACAACACACTGTTTGACCGACAGGCGTTCGTTGGTTTGCGCAGCGACAAGTTTGGCCAACTGACGTTCGGGCGGCAGTACACCTCACTCTTTCTTGGGCTGGCCAATTTCATGCCTGCGGCCTACTCGGTTCAGTATGAGCCGATCGGTGTGATAGCCGGTGCGAATTTCCGCGAGAACAATACCATCCAGTACGCCGCTGCAGTCGGGCCGGTAACCGCCATTGCGCATTGGTCCTTTGGTGTGGGCATTACTTTGCCGCCTACCAGTCCATTCGCTCAGCAAGTCATGGTCGGAGGCAATGGCGAGGTGCCGGGGCGGGCCAGAACTGATACCGGGTATGGTGCAGCACTGATCTATACGCCCGGCGCATTCGGCTTTACCATCGACTACGATCAGTACAACCCGTCGATCGCACAAGGCAGCGGTACCAATCGGCGGGTAGCGGTCGCCGCGAGCTATACGTTCGATGGCAAGGCCAAGGTCATGGGTGGGTATCGTTGGGGACAAAACAAGGATCAGAATAGCCTGACAGTCCTGCGCGATGACTATTACTGGTTAGGGGCGAATTATCAATTGACTCCAGCCGTGGAGCTGACGGTTGAGTATGATTACCAGAATGTCCGGAATCTGTACGGAAACGCTACGGTGGCGAACCCCTGGCAACTGCTCTTCATGGCGAAATATAGTCTGAGTAAGAGGACAGATTTGTATGTGTCCACTGCCTATACGCGGAACGCCGGATTGATGCTCGAATCGGCGGCGTCTGGCTATGGCGCGAGCCTTTTACTCAATAATACTTACGCGCCTGCGAACGGGCAGACGTCCATGATCGGCGTCGCCGCAGGTGTTCGCCATATCTTTTAATACCGCTCAGCAGTAGAGGCCGGCGATTCCGGCCACCGACTACAACGCCCATCCGTGTCTCAATCGATTCTTTTGCTGCAGCGGAAGACCAAACTGATGCAGCGCGTCAACGAGGCCTACAACAAGAACAACCTGCTGCAGCTGTTGGAGCTACAACTGGAGCTGGAACACATCGACCAGCATTCGATCAACGGCATCAGCGAAGATCGGCTGAAGCACTACAACAAGATCCTCAAGGAGCAAGTTCGCGAACTGGATCAGGAGATCCAGCATGTCGAGACCGCGTTCCGGCACAGCTATGGAATCGATCCGTTCGAGTCTCTATCCCCCAACACGGTCCTACGCAATCTTGCCGCAGAGATGACCAATCTCCGACACAACATCCGCGCCCTTCAGGACGATCTGATTGCGTTCAAAGACATCAAGAAGCTGAAGCTCGGGCTGAAATCCTTCAAGCTCGAACCGCGAGTGCCGGACTTCGATCTCATACCTTTCTAGCGGCGCCTTTACCACCTCGCGGTTGGGGCCAACACTTGTTGCGCAGTAGCCTGCCTCGGCACCCTCAACGTCCGTTCCTACGCAGCGAGAACGGCTGATTTCCTATACAAATCAGTGGGTTGACGGAGATGTGGCGGATACTTCACGAATAGCGGTCAACCCTCGGATTTGACTGACGCCGCGCTGCAGGCCGACCGGCCGAGCGCGACGCGGCGCGGGCCGAGACCGCGGGCGCGCGGGAGGAGGTGGCCGCGATCTCGGCACAGCTGGTCGAGGCGCGCGCGAGTTCATCAGCATTTGCTCTTTTCAGTTTGTGGAACTGGCAGCAGACGCACCGGCGCTATCCTCGGGGACCAATTTCAAGCGTCTTGCGTAGAAGAAACCCCAAGTCAGCCCAATGGTGGCAGCCATCGCGGATGCCAGGAGCACACCAAGCTTGGCGGCGCCAAGGAGGTTTGCCTCCTCAAAGGCAAGCGTGGCGATGAAGATAGACATCGTGAAACCAATGCCGGCCAGCAGGCCAACCAACCATACACCGCGCCACGTCACGTTGGGCGGCAATTGGCACCAGCCCAAGCGCACCGCCAGCCAGCTGACCGACACGATGCCGAGAGGCTTGCCTGCGACCAGAGCAACAACAACGCCAAGCATCGCGCCTAGTGAGCCGCCATTCGTGAGATCGACGCCATCAACGCTCACCCCCGCATTTGCCAGGGCAAAGAGCGGCATAACAATGTAGGCAACCCAGGGGTGAAGCGCTATCTGCACGCGCGTCACGGGCGGCAGCAGCTCCCGCTGTGCCTGACGGAGTTGCTTAAGCGGTGCCGCGACATGTTCCGGCTGCGGTGCTGGGGCGGTCGCGCGTGCGCGCAGCTCGTTGAGCGCACGCATGGCCATATCCAGCGGCCACTCTCGGGTGCGACCGGGCAGTACCGGCGTCATCATGCCGAGCACCACGCCAGCGAGCGTCGGGTGGGCGCCGGTTTTCAGCATTCCCAGCCACAGAACGGCACCAGGTATAACGTACGCGTAGGCAGTCCCGACGCCAATCCATTGCAGTCCCAGAACCATCAGAATCCCTGCGCCAGCAACGATAAGCCCACCATAGTCCAGCCCGCCCGAGAAGGCGACCGCGATGATCAGGACGGCGACAATGTCGTCGATAATCGCAAGCGCGAGCAGGAACACCCGGACGTTGCCGGGAATGGACTTGCCAAGTATCGCGAGCACGCCGACGGCAAAGGCAATGTCGGTGGCAGTCGGCACCGCCCAACCCTGGCGCTGGGGCATCTCTGCATTCATCGCGAGATAGATCAACGCGGGAACAAGCACGCCACCGAGCGCCGCTGCCATTGGCAGGGCCGAAAGTCGCACGTTCGCCAGCGCCCCCTCATGGATCTCGCGCCGAATTTCCATTCCCACGACGAGGAAGAAGATCGTCATGAGTGCGTCGTTGATCCAGAAATGCAGGGGCTGCGACACGATGAGGCTGCCCACGCCGAACGAGATCGGCGTGTGCCACAGAGCGTGGTAACTATCGCCGGCTGATGAATTCGCCCAGAGCAGCGCGATCCCGGCAGCGGCCAGCAGGACAATGCCGCTGACGGCTTCGATATGGAGAAAGTGCTCGAGCGCCGAGAAGGCCTTTTCAGCCAAGACCTGCGCGCGAGGCAACGGCTGCTGTGGTGGGGGAGGTGGAGGTGGGAGTCGGTCCACGGTCGTAGCGAATCAGCGTTGGCGGCCCGACCAACGCATCGACCTGTCTCACTGCGACGCCGCAGTGCTGACACCCTGCGGCGATTGTACAGAGAGATTCAAGTGGGATACAAGCGCTTATACTGCCTAGTCAGCGAGCGCCCCAAGGCTGAAGAGCTCGTCCGCAAAGCCACTCCCGAATGACGGGGTCGGCCCTGCGGGCATTGGCCGGACACTGGGACCAAGCGACCCCAACGCGCGCCTGCGGCCGACAGCTTTGTGCAACGAGCGCCGGCGGCACTGAAAAACTAAAAAACCCCGGCTTGCGTTCCCAAGGCATGGGCCGCCTGCTTCAGGTGCAACTTCGGCAGTACCGTCCACGTGCATACTTTGCCCTGCCGAACAGACGTTGGGTGTCGCATCGCCTACACTGAAAGTGTTGCCACATTGGCGTGGGTCCTGCCATTAGCGTGTAATAGGAACAGTCAACAAGGGAGCCCAGATCATGGTGTCCGAGATCGCGGCCGCCGGCGTCTTTTTCCTGGTCGCGGTGGTCATCATCTCCGCCTTCCGCGTCTTGCGCGAGTACGAGCGCGGTGTCGTATTTATGCTGGGGCGCTTCTGGAAGGCCAAGGGGCCGGGTCTTGTGCTGGTTCTGCCGGCAATCCAGCAGATGGTGCGGGTCGACCTTCGGACGGTGGTGATGGACGTGCCGGCGCAGGATCTGATTTCGCATGACAACGTCTCGGTAAAGGTTAATGCCGTGGTGTACTTTCGCGTGGTGGATCCCGAGCGTGCCATCATCCAAGTTGCGAACTTCCGCGAAGCCACAAGCCAGCTTGCGCAGACCACTCTCCGATCGATATTGGGCAAGCATGAGCTTGATGAGATGCTGGCCGAGCGAGAAAGGCTCAATCTCGACCTTCAGGCTGTACTTGATCTCCAGACCGATGCCTGGGGTATCAAGATCTCAAGCGTGGAGATCAAGCGCGTTGATCTCGATGAATCCATGGTGCGTGCCATTGCCCGACAAGCCGAAGCCGAGCGCGAGCGGCGAGCGAAGGTCATTCACGCGGAAGGCGAGATGCAAGCCTCGCTCAAGCTGCTGGCGGCATCGCAGATACTAGCAAAGGAGCCGGCCGCGATGCAGCTGCGGCTCATGCAGACCCTGACGCAGATCGCGGGCGACCGGGAGTCCACCATCGTCTTCCCGCTTCCGATCGACGTTCTCAACGGCCCGTCACCTGAGCGGGTGGAGCAGGCCGCAAGCAGGAAGGGAACATAGAATCTGAAGATCAAGTCCCGCAGTTCGGGAGATCACCATACTCACGGCATTCCTCCCTTACAGCAGTAATTGTTGCGCTCAGAGGGCCGTTTTCCTTGTGCTCACAATCGGAGATGCGCAGTTCAACGTTGATGAACATACGTCCCAGGGGCATCAGCCAGAATCGGTAAGCCGCGCCCAGGCGCCCCCATTGCCGGTGGCGGGACGCGCTGGCGCGACGACCGGGCTTCCAGCCACTCGACCCATGCCGGCCACCAGGAGCCTTCGCGGAGTTCGGCACGCTCGAGCCACCGGTCTGCGTGAAGGCACGGGTCTTCCGCCTTCTTGTGCGCGAGCCAGTAGCGCCGTCCCGGATGCCCGGGTTCGCTGACGATACCGGCGTTGTGACCGCCGCTGGTCAACACAAACGTGACGTCGGTGTCACTCAAGTAGTGGATCTTGTAGACCGACGGCCATGGCGCGATGTGATCCCATTCTGTGCCGACCGCGAAAATCGGCGCCCGGATGTTCTGGATTGCAACCGGATGTTCGTCTACCACATACCTGCCGGCGGCAAGGTCGCCGTTTAGGAAGAGCGACCTCAGATACTCCGAATGCATGCGGTAGGGAAGGCGGGTCGCGTCCGCGTTCCAGGCAATGAGGGCGTTCATCGGGGGCGGCTCACCCATTAGGTAATGGCGAAGCATGCGCGACCAGATGAGGTCGTTCGAGCGCAGTAGCTGGAAGGCCCCCGCCATATGGAAGGCCGGAAGGTATCCCCGTTGCCACATCAGGCCCTCCAGTGACTCGACCTGGCTGTGATCGATGAAAAGTTCGAGTTCTCCCGGCTCGCTGAAATCGGTCTGGGCGGCGAGCAGTGTCACAGAGGCGAGCCGCTCGTCCTCCACGTGCGCCATGGCCGCCGCGGCAATCGACAACAGCGTGCCCCCGAGGCAGTAGCCGATTGCATGGATCTTGCTTTTCGGCACGATGGGGCCAATGGCCCCGAGTGCCGCCATGACGCCGAGGCGGCGATAGTCATCCAAGCCGAGATTGCGATCAACGGCGGTGACGTTGCGCCAGGAGATGCAGAAAACCGTGAACCCTTTGCCAACGAGGTAGCGGATCAGCGAGTTTTCCGGCGACAGATCAAGAATGTAGAACTTCATGATCCAGGCCGGAACGATCAGTAGTGGCTCCGCGTAGACACTCTCGGTCGACGGCGTGTACTGGATGAGTTCGATCAGGTGGTTCCGGTAGACGACCTTGCCCGGCGTGATCGCGACGTCTTCGCCAACACGGAAGTTCTCGGTCCCGGCGGGTGGCTCGCTGTTCAGGTTCCGACTGAGGTCCTCAATGAAACACTGGATTCCGTCGACGAAGCTCCGCCCCCCGGTCTGCAGAGACCGATTAATCACTTCCGGATTGGTAAAGATGCAATTCGACGGGGAAAAGACATCCAGCACTTGCCGCGTGGAGAACGAGACGACATTCTCGTGGTGCGGCGAGACCCCGGGCACATCATGTGTGGCGGTGTGCCACCATTGCTGCGTAAGGAGAAATGCTTGATACCAGAGCACGAATGGCAGTTCTTGCCAGGCTTCGGCACGAAACCGCGTGTCGCCCGGAAGTGGCTCGATGCAGTTGGATGTCTTATTCTCAGTCAGTGCCCGGCGGACGGCATATGCTGCCAATCGGCCCAACTTCTTCCACGCCTTGTTGACAAGCTCCGCTTGTTTTCCCGGAGAACGGGAAAGATGAACCAGCCAATCGGAATAGGCAAGCCACAACGCAGTTGGTGAGATGCCGCCCGTCGCATTCGCTGCCATGGCGGCAGCAACCCGGTCGATGGCGCGAAACAGCTCGAACCCACCCGGCTCGTCGAGATGCGTGGCAAGCGAGTTCAGAGCCGCCGGCCTCGAATCGGATCCCTGAGGGCGGCTGAGTTCCGGGCCCGTCCTCCCCACTGCCTGTGCATTCTTCATCGGGCACCTCCCAACAAAGGTATGAGTGCAGCTTAGGAACAACGCATGGTGTCTGGAAAGGACTGTTTCGCGAATCCAGCGCCCACCAGCATTCTTGCTGGGGATCAAGGGCGATGCGGGTACGTAAGCTAATGTAGTTAAAAACGATCGGCCAGCACCCTCGCCCGACGGAGGGAATCTATGGATATAGGCAGGCAGCGCCCACATCAAGCCCTGTTCACCCCGCCCGCCCTATGGAGCGGATGGATTCACTCGACGGGTTCGGGCGACGTTTATGTCTCCGACTGGGTGAATGCCAGGGACATTCAACGGACAGCGGGAGATTTGCATCTGGACGATGTTGTGCTGACATTGCAGCATTTCATGGTGGGGCTTAAGCCTGCGGAACTGGACGTGCTTGCAGTCTGCCAGGCGACTGTACCAGCCCTTGTCGCGGCGGCGCGCCTGGTTGGGGCAGGCTATCCTGAGCCGCGCTCATTGGTGTTGCTAGGCGGCCCCATTGATCCATGCTGTAATCCGACCCCCGCTGATCCGCATGGCTGGAAGCCTGCCTCCAAGCTGGCTCGACGCACTGGGGACGCATATCGTGCCCTCGGGGTACCGGGGCGCGGATCGGCGAGTCTATCCGGCCGTCCACGACTGGCTGCTAAACACCCCAAATCAGCCTTGGCCCGGGCGCAGTGCATGCCCGCTGCCGGCACGATTTCTTACGCAAGTTGTTTCCGGATGAACAGGAGGGTGTGATGACCGTAGTTGTACTCCCGACCGATGGTTCATCTTTCAGCGCTGCAGCGGCACGGAGGCTGCTTCTCCCCGGCCTTTTCGAGCGGCCCCTGGCGGTGCATATGGTTCACGCATCGCCGGAAATTGTGGGAAGGCCGCAGGCTTACTTCTCGAAGGAGCAGATCGACCAATGGGCCGACGAGGCAGCGGAGGAAGCCTTCGCTGCCATGCGTCCGCTACTCCAATCGGCAGATGTCATCGTGACAGAGCATCGCCGCACGGGTGAACCTGCCGAAGTCATTGTGGAACTCGCCCGCGCCTGTGGGGCAGATGCAATCGTGATGGGTACCCATGGCCGAGGTGCATTCCTGGCAGCGGTATTGGGCTCGGTCGCCTCACGCGTAGTGGCGACAGCAACGGTTCCGATCTTGCTGGTGCCGAAGAAAGTCGAAAGCTCTTAAGAATGCCGACTTGAGTCTTCGAGACCCCCGCAGTCATTCGTGTCGAAGGATGACGGCAAGAGTTTGATGCCGGGCGCTCGTCCGCCGCTCCATTGTGGTCGGGCGGACCGAAATGTCGTTCAAACGGTCGGCCAGGAGCCAGCGATGAAATGATCCCACTTCACTTCGAGGCAATGCGTGGGGCGCCGCGCCTGCCATGAAAACTAGCGGCAAGCGACACGCGCGTCGCACTCGATGCCATCCAGGTCGATTGTATGCTTTGAGCTAAACGCGTTTTCGTAGATGAAGGTGGCCACTCGAAAAAGAAGCAAAAAGGACTGTCATGAGAAAGTCAAATGCGGAAGGGGTTCAGGTTTCCTGGCATAGCATTTCCATAGCGACCGCCCTCAACAAACTGGAGACATCCACCACAGGCTTAAGTCAAAGCGAAGCGCAGGCGCGACTGAAGGATTTCGGGGTCAACCGCTTGCCAGAAACATCGCGTCGCAGCGCATCTGCTCGCTTCCTGCTCCAATTTCATAATGTCCTGATCTATGTACTGATTGGCTCTGCTGCGATAACGGCTTTCTTGGGGCACTGGATTGATACCGGAGTGATTTTGGCGGTTGTCATTGCGAACGCCGCGATCGGCTTCATTCAGGAAGGCAAGGCGGAAAAAGCCATGGATGCTATTCGCCATATGCTGGCACCGAGAGCGAATGTGATTCGCGGAGGCGAGCGCGTCAGCGTTGAAGGTGATAACCTCGTCCCCGGCGACATCGTGCTGATAGAAGCGGGCGACAAAGTCGCTGCCGATCTGCGTCTTATCACCGCGCACGTTCTGTTAGCGCAGGAGGCGATTCTCACCGGAGAATCCGTGCCTGTTGTAAAGCGAAGTGAGGCTGTCCTGGCCGATGCGCCACTTGGGGATCGCGCTTGCATGGCGTTTTCCGGCACCCTGATCGTCAGCGGCCAGGGCAAAGGCGTTGTCGTAGCGACCGGAGCTCGAACCGAAATCGGGCATATCAGTAGCCTCCTTTCCGAGGTTGAAACCCTCACCACCCCCTTGGTCAAGCAGATGGGTGCCTTTGCAAAATGGCTGACTATTTGCATTCTGCTGATTGCTGCATTGCTGATTACATATGGTTATTTCGTAGGTCATCACGAATTCAGCGAAGTGTTCATGGCGGTAGTAGGATTGGCGGTGGCTGCAATCCCGGAGGGTCTACCCGCAGTGCTGACCATCACGCTCGCTGTTGGGGTGCAAGCGATGGCCCGGTGCAATGCCATCGTGCGTCGCTTGCCTGCCATTGAGACGCTTGGCTCAGTATCTGTCATATGCACTGATAAGACCGGTACGTTGACCCGGAATGAGATGATGGTGGCTTCCGTACTGACCCATCAACATCGCTTTGCGCTGGACGGCGATGGCTATTCCCCAGAAGGCGAACTCAGGCTTGAAGAAGTGCGGGTGTCCCCGCTTGAGCATCGGGTGCTTGAGGAACTCGCCCGTGCTGCCGTGCTGTGTAACGACGCGGCACTCCATCAGAAAGATGGCATTTGGCATGTGGAGGGCGACCCGATGGAGGGGGCGTTGCTGGCCTTTTCCGGAAAAATGGACGTAGATGCGCGTAACCAGCAAGGGGCGTGGGCGCGAACCGACGCGATCCCCTTCGATGCAAAACACCGATTCATGGCAACACTCAACCATGATCACGATCGCCACGCCTTCGTATTTGTCAAAGGTGCGCCCGAGAGGATACTGGCTATGTGCCAGAACCAGCGCGGACCGGACGGAACAATCGAGCCACTCGACGCCGATTACTGGAATGAAAACGCAGAGCTCATTGCGACGCAAGGGCAGCGCGTACTGGCCTTTGCTTTGCGGTCAGTAGCCCCGACGCAAACCGTGCTGGAACATGCCGATGTAGAAGGCAAGCTGACCATGCTCGGCATGGTGGGAATGATGGATCCACCGCGCGCCGAAGCCGTTACCGCGGTCTCGGAATGCCATGCAGCAGGTATCCGCGTCAAGATGATCACGGGAGACCATGCCAAAACCGCCGCCGCGATCGGTAAGCAGATCGGGCTGCAAAACCCGCATACCGTGCTGACAGGGGTTGATTTGGGCGCGATGGACGATGCCGCGCTGCGGCAAGTGGCGTTGAGTTGCGACATCTTTGCCCGCACCAGTCCGGAGGACAAGTTGCGGCTGGTGATGGCGCTGCAATCCCATGACATGACAGTAGCCATGACCGGCGATGGCGTAAACGATGCGCCCGCTTTGAAACGAGCCGATGCGGGGATCGCCATGGGGAAGAAAGGTTCGGAGGTCGCCAAGGAATCTGCCGAATTGGTATTGGCGGACGACAATTTTGCCTCCATCGTCGCCGCTGTACGCGAAGGCCGTACCGTATACGACAACATCAAGAAGGTTATTAGTTGGACCTTGCCTACCAATGCCGGTGAAGCCATGACGATTGTGGTAGCGCTGCTTTTCGGCTTGACGCTACCCATCACGCCCGTCCAGATACTCTGGATCAATCTGATCACGGCCATCACGCTGGGCATTGCATTGGCTTTTGAGCCGACGGAAGAAGCTACCATGCTCCGCGCGCCTCGATCGCGCGCGGAGCCTCTGTTGAGTGGTGTACTGGTATGGCATATCGTGCTGGTTTCTGTGCTGTTCCTTTGCGGTGTCTACGGTGTTTTCTCATACGCGTTGGACCAAGGCCACTCCTTGGAACTGGCACGTACGCTGGCCGTGAATACGCTAGTCGTGATGGAGATTTTCCACTTGTTCTTCATCCGCAATTTCTACAGCACGTCTTTAACATGGAAAGCCGTGCGCGGCACAAAGGTGGTATGGGCCGTGGTTGCTGCCATCACGGCGGCACAATTTGCCATTACCTACATGCCTGCGTTGCAAGACGTGTTCGCCACTGAATCTGTGCCGTTTTGGGACGGCGTGCTGGTGATCGGCATAGGCATCGCACTATTCGCTATAGTGGAAACAGAGAAACAGATTCGACTTCACCTACGGCCGGTCAACCTGCATGGGACGGGTCAGGCAAGGGGCGTGGATTGAACCATGACCCGTCTCCGAATTCGGCCTTCTTCTACCCGCTTACGGTCGAAGCCGTAGTCTGGCACCCATGCGCAGCTATCGCTTTTCTGCGCTGCCCGCGAAGTGTTCGATTTTTTTTGTCGGTCCCGAGACGACCAGCAAGTCTCCCGGCTGGATCAGGGTGGTGGCTGTCGCGTGCTCAAACTCTTCGTTGGCACGCTTGATGCCAACCACCGTGACGCCGAAATGCTCACGTACCCTGGACACCAACAGCGTCTTGTTGTGGGTTGACGCCGGCGCATGGATCCTGGCGATGGCAAAGCCATCGTCGAATTCGATGAAATCGATCATTCGGCCGGTGATCAGATGCGCAACTCGCGCCCCCATGTCCGCTTCCGGATAGACGACGTGGTGCGCGCCGATGCGTTGCGCGATCTGGCCATGTTCAGCGGTAAACGCCTTGACCCAGATATCCTTGATCTCAAGCTCGGTCAGCGTCATCAAGGTCATCAGGCTGGAAGACATGTCTGTGCCAATCCCGACAATGGCGTGTGAGAAATCGGCCACGCCGAGCTGGCGCATCACGTTCACATCGGTGGAGTCGGCCTGGACGGCGCAGGTCAACGCATTCGACCAGCGCTGCACAAGCTCGGCATCCTTGTCTATGCCCATGACATCGTGGCCCAGGCGGATGAGCGATTGCGCCACCGAGCTGCCAAAGCGGCCAAGCCCGATCACGACGACGCTGTCGCCCGCAGAGAAGGCGAACTGCTCGGTAAACAATCTAGCCAACAATTGGGTGCTCCTCCGGGTAGCGGTATGGTGTGCGATGTTCGCCCAGCGCCAGGGATACCGCGAGCGTAATGGTGCCGACCCGGCCGGCGTACATGAGCGCTATCAGCGTAAGCTGGCCGGAAGCGGGAAGGTCGGCCGTGATACCAGTCGACAAGCCAACTGTACCGAAAGCTGAAATGACTTCGAAGATGACTTGATCGGTCGGCAACTCGGTAACGAACAGGATGGTCAGCGTTCCCAGCGTAATCAAGGCGCTTCCCAACGCCAGCACGGTGATCGCCTGCCGCTGCGCCGAGCCGCTGACGCGCCGCCCGAATGCCTCGCTGTCGACGCGCCCGCGGATCTCGGCAATCACCAACAAGGCCAGGATGGCGACGGTGCCGACTTTGACGCCGCCGGCAGTACTGGCACTGCCTCCGCCGACGAACATCAGGAAGAAATGCAGCGCCAGGCTTTCATGAGTCAGCGCGCCGATGTCGATCGAGTTGAATCCGGCAGTACGGGCGGAGACAGAGGCAAACGCTGCGGACAGCAGCTTCCCGGCAGGCGGCATCGCGCCGAGCGTTTTTGGGTTATTCCATTCGAACAATAGCAGGCCAAGAATGCCCGTGGCCAGCAGCACCGCCGTAACCGACAAGGTGAGCTTGCTATGCAGGGACCATCGACGCGGATCGGATGCCTTGTTCCGCAAGTCGTGCAGCACAGGAAACCCGATGCCGCCTACGACGATCGCCGCCATCACCGGTCCCAGCATCCACAGGTCGGCCGCATAGCGCGTCAGGCTGTCTGCGTGGGTCGAGAAGCCAGCGTTGTTGAAGGCTGAGATCGAATGAAACAAGCCATTCCATGCTGCCTCGGGCCAGGGAAGGGCGTACGTGAGATGCAGCCTCGAGGCTAGCCACATCGCGATGACCATCTCGAAGCTCAACGTCACCACCAGCACCAGCCTGGCCACGCCGGCGATGTCGCCCAGCCCGATCGCATGGGTTTCGACCTGGGCAATCAGCTTGGTCCGCAATCGCAGCGAGCGATTGACCATCAGGCCAAGCAGCGTGGACGCGGTCATCATGCCAAAGCCGCCAAGCTGGAATAGCACCATGATGACCGCCTGGCCGAAGCCGGACCAGTAAGTTCCTGTATCCACGACCACCAGGCCAGTCACGCAGACGGCCGAGACTGCGGTGAAGAATGCGGTCAGCCAGGGCGCGCTCCCGCCATCGACTCGGGACCAGGGCAACATCAGGAGCACGCTGCCTGCCACGATGGCCAGCAGGAAACCCAGGGCAACGGTCCGGGTTGGATGCAGAGATGGTCTCATTCCGGAATTGTGGCCTGAAATGTGTCACAAATCCACGTTTCCAAACGGACCGCCCCGCGTCCGAGCGGGCCTACCCCTCCGTCAGCCTGCGGCGGGACGCGCGAGCAAGTTTGATAGCCCCGCTGCCGCGCCGCTTCAATTCTTGAATTCGTGCGGCGCATCGTATATTTTCGAGGGGCATTCCAGTGGTTGCTGCCGCGCCGGCCGGTGCCTGTCACGATGATCGGATTCATACAAGCCACCACTCGATAACGCATGCCCGGAACAAGGGCTGTCAACCCCGTCCGCGCAGTGCGCCCGTGACCCTGCGCGGATGCTTATCGCTGCCCGCTCCTGCCCATCAGAAAAGAGCTGCCATGGATGCAGTCCGGACATTGCTCGAAACCCAACCGCTGCTCACGCTGTTCCTCACGGTTGCACTGGGCTATGTCTTCGGCGAGATCAATATCAAGGGCGTGTCGCTCGGTTCGGGCGCGGTGCTGTTCGTGGGGCTGGCGATCGGCGGGTTCGCGCCGAAGTCTGCGCCGCCTGCCATCCTTGGCACCCTAGGGCTGCTGCTCTTTCTCTATGGCATTGGGATCCAGTACGGGGAGCAGTTTTTTAAGGGTCTGACCAGCCCCGATGGCATCAAGGCCAACGCCGCTGCGGTCCTTGGCGTGGTTGGCTCCGGACTGGTCGCGGTTGCGTTGGTGCCGCTGGTCGGCGTGAAGCTAGACGAGTCGCTAGGCATGTTCGCCGGCGCGGGCACCAGCACGGCAAGCTTGCAGGCCGCGATGGCGGCAATGAAGAGCGACGGCGCCGCGGTGGGCTACAGCGTCGCATACCCGGTCGGCGTGGCAGGGCCGATCCTGTTTCTGTATGCCCTCACCGCGCTGCTCAAGCCAAATATCGTGCGGCCGCCGCCAAAGCTGATCGAGACCGCCGAGATTGTGCTGTCAAACGCGGCGTTTATCGGCGCGCGGCTGTCGGAGCTCGTAGCCTGCCTGCCGGACGGGGTGGCGATTGCCGCCGTGCGTCGCGCCCACCATAACCAGCCGTCCGCCGACGACATGGTCCTGCAGGCCAACGACGTGCTGCTCGCGACCGCCACCGACCCGGCCGTGCTGCGTGAAGCCACCTCGCTGTGCGGGGAACTGCAGCCGGGCCGCATGACGAGCCATCGCGAAGACCTGGACTATATGCGCGTGTTCGCCTCAAGCCGGCTCGTGGTCGGGCACAGGCTGCGCGATATCCGTTTTCCCGAAGGCATGGTCTGCTCGATCGCCCACGTGCGGCGCGGCGATGCCGACCTGATGCCCAGCGACGACCTCATCCTCGAGTTCGGTGACCGTGTCGGCCTGCTGGTCAATCGCGCCCACATGAAGCCGATTCGCGTGCTGTTCGGCGACTCCATCAAGGGCACCGCCGAGCTGAGCTTTATCTCGATCGGCATCGGCGCTGCCCTCGGGCTGCTGGTCGGGCTGATCCCGGTGCCGATTCCCGGCGTCGGCACGCTGGCGCTGGGGCTCGCCGCGCTGCTGCTGGTCGCCCTTGTGCTCGGCCAGGTGCGCCGTTTCGGGCCGTTCGTCTGGACCATGCCGCTGTCGGCCAACCTGGTCCTGCGCAACTTCGGGCTGACCATCTTCCTCGCCCAGGTGGGCATTGCATCCGGGCCGAAGTTCTTCGCCACCATCGGCGTGACCGGGGTTTCCTTCCTGATCTATGGCGTGGTGATCCTGCTCGCCCTGCTGCTGATCACTGCGATCTTCTGCCTCTGGGTCTTCAGGCTGCCGTTCGACCTGGCGGTGGGCGTGATCTGCGGTGCGACCGGCAATCCCGCCATCCTTGCCTTTGCCAACCGCGTCGCGCCCACCGACCGGCCCGACCTCGGCTACTCGATGATCTTCCCGTCTATGACCATCGTGAAAATCCTGTTCGTACAGGTCGCCGCCACACTGGCTGGCGGATAGTGGCGCAACCTGGGCGAAGCGCGCCATGCGATTCGCCGCGGAGACACATCATGGAAATCGCCGTCTTCAGCGCAAAGTCCTACGATCGTCAACATCTCGACGCCGCGAATGCGGCGCAAGGCCATCGGCTCAAATACTTCGAAGTCCCCCTGGACAGTGAAACGGTGGGCCTCGCCGCCGGCCACGGCGCCGTCTGCATCTTCGTCAATGACCGGGCCGATGCGACTGTGCTGGAAGCGCTCGCGCGCGGCGGCACCAAGCTGGTCGCGCTGCGCTGCACCGGGTTCAACAACGTCGACCTGAAAGCCGCGCAGGCGCTCGGCATCAAGGTAGTGCGCGTGGTCGACTACTCGCCAAATTCGGTCGCCGAGCATGCGGTGGCGCTGCTGTTGGCGGTCAACCGCAAGATCCACCGGGCCTACAACCGCACGCGGGATTTCAATTTCTCGCTCGAAGGCCTGATGGGCTTCGACCTGTACGGCAAGACCGTGGCCGTGATCGGCACCGGCAAGATCGGGCGCGTGTTTGCGAAAATCATGGTCGGCTTCGGCTGCAACGTAATCGGCTACGACAAGTACCCATCGCCGGAGTTCGAGGCCCTTGGCGGCCGCTACGCGGACGAGGGAGAAATCGGCGCCAGCGCGGACTGCATCTCGCTGCACTGCCCGCTCACGCCCGAGACCCATCACATCATCAACGCCGAAACGCTGGCGCGCGCCAAGCGCGGCGCCCTGCTGATCAACACCAGCCGCGGCGGGCTGATCGACACGGAAGCAGTCATCGAAGCGCTCAGGAGCGGGCAACTCGGCGGGCTGGCGATCGACGTGTACGAGCAAGAGGCGGAGCTGTTCTTCCGCGACCTGTCCGGCACCATCGTCGACGACGCCGTCATGCAGCAGCTAATCACGTTTCCTAACGTGATCGTGACCGGGCACCAAGCCTTCCTCACGCGCGAGGCCGTGACGACCATTTGCGAAACAACCTTGCGCAGCGTGACGGAGTTCGAAAGCGGCAAGCCGCTCACGAACGAAGTCGGCCCCAGTTGAACACGGCTGTCGGCCTCATGTCGCGCCCCGCTAGTGGCTTAAACCGCCCCCGAAAAGCCCGCCGCCCAATCCACGATCACGCCGACGCGGCGGCCATCTGCGAGGCGGTGACGCGGCCGAGCATGCGCTTTGTGCCGGTCAAGGACGAGCACCAGCAAGCAACCCTGAGCTTGCATCGAACCCGACAGGGATTCGTAGAAGAGCGTCCGCGTGAAGGCGAGCGCAGCAAGCGCCTGATGCAGCTGCGTGGGGTCGGGCCGACTAAGGCTATGGGCTGTCAATTGCACATCAGTTCCTCCTGGAACCTTATCCGGGTAGGGCGGCAGATCGACTACGATGTTGTTGTGGCATGCTTGCAGTTGGATAAAAAAGCAGGGTTGGGGTCAACATGTACAAGAGCTTGCTGCTAGTCGCGGCCGCCGCGGCCGTTTTCATCTACTACAAGACTCACGCGCCGCTGGACAATGTGGGAGTCGCCGCCGAGCCACAGTCGATCGCGGTTTCGATTATTGCCCCAACGCCGGAACCAGTCTTCCGCTGCGAGGGCAAACAGCACTGTAGCCAGATGTCTTCCTGCGCGGAAGCCCGCTTCTACCTAAAGAACTGCCCAGCGGTAAAAATGGACGGCGATAGTGACGGTATTCCATGTGAGACGCCGCCTCTCCAGTGCACGTTTTGACATGCTAATGAGGTAGTTCGTGCGCTGCCATTTTCTACGAAGACGGGGGGGGCA
The DNA here is from genome assembly GCF_004353535.1 of Cupriavidus sp. L7L. NCBI lineage: Bacteria > Pseudomonadati > Pseudomonadota > Betaproteobacteria > Burkholderiales > Burkholderiaceae > Cupriavidus > Cupriavidus sp. L7L. Next base: position 55,982 of record NZ_SMNY01000005.1, on the reverse strand, counting down.
GGGGCCGGTTTGCGCAGCCCCGATCCGGCCCCACTATGCAGGGGTGCTGGCAACTTGCGCCAGCGCTTAGCATCGCCCTCAAACAAGAAGAAGAGGGTCACAAGTGAAAGCAATCCTAGGGCTGGCATTCCTTTTCAATCAATGCGGGATCAAGATGCCGGCCACAGTTTTGCCTAGGTGCACAAACTGGAGCACCGCCCGACCGATCGGATGTTGAATTTTCTGCTATCGGACGGCGGGGATACCGTACGATCTGCGAGCTCGGCTTTGGTGACCGCGGTGGTCCACCTGGGCGGAAGCCGTGCCTGCCCACGATTCCGGCATGCCTGCCGCGCGGCAAATGGAGGCCCAGACGCCTTGCGCCGTGACGCCGGCGGAGGGGCGCTCTCGCGGTCACGGCTGGCGGAAGTCCGCACGGCGTGCGCCCCCTACAATTTGGAGCGCTGTTTTTCCGCGCCCGCACGGGACTAAGGCGCCGCTACGATTTTCACCGCAGCAGTACTTTCCCGAACGATCAGCTCCGGCTCGAATTCGTCCTGCAGATCTTCCCGCCGTGCCGCGCCTTCAATCTGCGCAATAATGTTCCTCGCGGTCAGTTCGCCGATACGCACGGGATTCGACCGCATGGTTGTCAGGGTAGGCGTGATAAGTTCTGCGACCTGCCAGTCCCCGAAACCGGTCACGGAGATATCGTCCGGAATGGACCGGCCCAGAGCGCGGCACTCGGCGATGGCGGCGACCGCGATGAAGTCGTTTATGCAGATCAGTGCGGTAGGCCGATGTGGACTGGTCAGACAGGCGCGCGCTGCGGCGCGGGCCGGCTCGACCTCATAGGGCGTGGGCAGGACCAGTTCCTCGCGCAGTGCGATGCTATGTTCGCTGAGCACGTCCTTGACCCCCTCCAGCCGCTGGACCGACAGATGCTGAGTGTTCAGCGGCCCCGGGAGGACGGCGAATTCGCGGTGCCCAAGGCCTACCAGATAGGCGGTCAGCCGCCGCATCGCGAGCCGGTTGTCGTAGCCAACCGTCGGATGGCTGCCTTCGCGATCCGTTGCCCACATCAGCACATAGGGGACATTGTGCTTATGGATAAGGGAGAAGACGTCGGGGTGATGCTGCGAGCCGATGATGGCGATGCCGTCCACGCGCCGCTCCAGCATTTCCCGCGCACAGCGCAACTCGATTTCGCTGTTGTCGCGATGGCACGTCAGAAGAACGGTATAGCCGAGCGCTTCGAGCTGCTTCTCCAGGGTGTCCACGGCTCTTGCGTACAGTTCGTTCATCAGCGTCGGCACAATGATGCCGATGGACATGGTCCGTCCCGAACGCAGGATCCGGGCAGCGGCAAAAGGCACGTAGTCGAGGCTGGCAATCGCTTCCTGCACGCGCTTCAGAGTCTCAGGCCGCAGCAGTTCAGGTGCCGACAACGCGCGCGATACGGTGGCAGAAGACACGCCGGCAAGGAGAGCGACCTGTTTCACGTTGACCATATTCGGCATGCCTCGAAAGCGAAGGGAAGAGTAAGGTTGGAGTGAAGGATGAGCCCATCCAAGGGTGCCCTGGCGGCCCAGCCTGACGCCGCATTGTATCGTCGGGCGGCAAGTCCGCTGGTGAGGAACGCCACGCAAGCGCCGGTCGAGGCAATGCGACCGGCGCTTGCCGCGGCTAGTCGAGCCGCACCTTCGCAGAGTCCGCAACCTTCTTCCATTTGGCGAGTTCGGCGCGAAGGAAGGCGTCAAACGACTCCGGCGTGCCGCCGACGATCTCGGCGCCCTGAGCCAGCAGCTTCTCCCGGATGTCCTGATATTGCAGCGCCTTGTTGAACTCAGCATTCATCTTGGTGATGATGGCCGCCGGGGTGCCCGTCGGCACCATGAAGCCGCCCCAGGATACGGCCTCATAGCCGTTAATGCCCAGTGCTTCGTCTACCGTGGGAACATCCGGCAAGGACGGGAGGCGCTTCTTGCTGGTGACCGCAAGCGCGCGTAGCTTGCCGCTTTTGACCTGCGGCATGCCGGCCAGGGCCGTCGGCAGCGCGACATGGATCTGCCCGCCCAGCACGTCGGTGAAGGAGGGTGCGTCGCCCTTGTAAGGGACATGCGCCATCTTGACGCCCGCCATGGTATTGAGCAGCTCGCCCGCGAGGTGGTTGCTCGCCCCGTTGCCTGCCGAGCCGAAGGTGATCTCGCCAGGCTTATCCTTGGCCATGGCGATCAGTTGCCTCAGATCCTTGATGGGGGAGTTCGCCGCCGTGACAATGACCAGCGGAACGCTAGTCGCCAGGATCACGGGCGCGAAATCCTTGACCGAGTCATAAGGCAATTTCGAATAGACCGCAGGATTGATTGCATTCGGACCAAGGTTGGCCATCAGCACCGTATATCCGTCCGCGGCCGATTTCGCCACGAGTTCGTTGGCAATGATGCCGTTGGCCCCCGGCCGATTCTCGATGACGACCGATTCTCCCCAGGCCTGGCTAAGCTTTGTGCTCAGCAGCCTGGCGGTGACATCCGAAGCGCCGCCGGGCGGATAGGGCAGGACCACGCGGACCGGCTGGACGGGCCAGTCCTTGGCCGCCGCGTGCTGCCACGCGGAGATCGCTGCCAGGCAAAGCAGGGCGGCGGACGCTTGTCGTAGATATCGATGCATGATGGGGTCTCCTGTCTCCTGATGCGATCCTGCTTCGGGACCGCGCTTGTGCTACCTGCGGTTCAAATCGTTCCTCCCTTGCGCAATCCCGAGATCCGGTCCGCGGACCAGCCGAGGTCGCGGCTCAGGATGTCGTCCGTATGCTCGCCGAGCACTGGCGGGGCACGCCGATACTCGACAGTGGAGCGGGAGAACTTGATTGGGTTGGCGATCTGCGGCGCGATCGCTCCGCTTCCATGGGGAAGCGAGAACACCATGCCGCGCGACCGCACTTGCGGATCCGACAAGGCCTGCGGAATCGTATGGATTGGTCCGCACGGCACGCCGGCGGCTTCCAGTCCGACCAGCCAGGTTGCCGTGTCGCGGCCACGGAATCGGTCCGCCAGCAAGAACACCAGGCTCTCGCGGTGCTTCAGGCGCGCGGCGTTGGTCGCGTAGCGCTCGTCGCGTGCCAGTTCGCCCTGGTCCAGTGCGCCGCACAGCGCGCCGAACTGCCGGTCGTTGCCGACGGCAACGATCAGCGCGCCATCGCTGGTCGCGAACGATTGGTAGGGCGCGAGGTTCGGATGGGCGTTACCCCAACGTCGTGGCTCGGAACCCGCTACCAGGTAGTTGGAAGCCTGGTTCGCAAGCCACGCGACCTGCGTGTCGAGCAGGCTCATGTCGATGTACTGGCCGCGCGCGCTCTCGACCCGTTCGAACAAGGCGCTGACGATGGCCACCGATGCGTACATCCCTGTCATCAGGTCCGAGATAGGTACGCCGCATTTCTGCGGCCCTCCGCCGGGGAGGTCGTCGCACTCGCCGGTGATGCTCATGAGCCCGCCCATGGCCTGTACAACGAAGTCGTAGCCGGCCCGGTGACTGTAGGGCCCGGTCTGCCCGAAGCCGGTGATCGAACAGTACACCAGGCGTGGATTGAGCTCCGCCAGCGTGTCGTAGTCCAGGCCATAGCGCCGCATGTCGCCGCATTTATAGTTCTCGACGAAGACGTCGGCCGTCTTCGCCAGTTCGCGAAGCACGGCCTGTCCCTCCTCGCTGCTGACGTCCACGGTGATCGAGCGCTTGCCACGATTGGCGCAAAGAAAATAGGCCGACTCAGCCGTCAGGGTGCCGTCTTCCCGGGCAAGGAAGGGCGGCCCCCAGGCGCGCGTATCGTCCCCGCTGCCGGGCCGCTCCACCTTGATCACGTCGGCACCGAGGTCCGACAGCAACTGGGTGCTCCACGGTCCCGCAAGGATGCGGCTCAGGTCGAGCACCCGGATGCCTTCCAAAGGTCCTGCCATGGTCTTGCCTCCTGTGAATGCCCGAGCTTCAGCTCGGGTCGAACAGCACGCCGGGATTCAGGATCTGCTTCGGGTCGAACGCTTTCTTTGCCGCCTTCAGCGCGGTGCAGAACAGCTCGGGCCGCTCCTTGTCATACCAGGGACGATGGTCCCGTCCGAGCGCGTGGTGGTGGGTGACGGTGCCGCCGGCGTCCACCATGGCCTGTTCCGCCACCCGCTTGATTGCCATGTACTGCTCGGGAATGCGGGCCTTGTCCCCATAGGCAAACCAGGTGAAGTAAGGCGCAGGGCCGTCCGGATACAGGTGGGTGAAGCGGCAGGTCACGGAGCCCGGGCGGCCCGTCACTTCGTGGATGATGCGATGAGTCTCGGCCTTGACGTGCTGGTGAAGTGCGGCGAAGCGGTCCCACGTGACGGCTGTTTCCATGGTCTCGCGCATGACGCCGCGTGCAATGGCGTACTCGCGCAGATAAGGTCCGCGCAAAAACTTGTTGCGCCAGCTTGCCGTGGCCGAATCGGCACCTTCCTCCTTGGTTGCCGCAGCGGTATCCCACTCGCCGGCGCATGCTGCGCAGATCTCCAGCGCGCGCGCCATCCACGCATCGACCGGGTGATCCGCCGACTCGAAGCCCAGCACGAGGATGTCATAGGTGCCGTCGCTTGAGCCGGTGTAGGCTGCCTCCTCCCGCTCGACCAACCGCGCGTTCGCGGGGTTCAGGCCCGACTGGGACAGCAGCCGCGTCGCCTCCACGGCCTTCGCATAATCGCGGAAGCGCACCGTGGTCTGCTTGCGGAAGATTGGGCGGCGGTGCAGCTTGACCCAGGCCTCGGTAATGATGCCAAGCGCGCCCTCCGAGCCCAGAAACAGCCGGTCGGGATTGGGGCCCGAGCCCGATACTGGAAAGCGGCGCGACTCGATATTGCCCGCGGGGGTCACGACCTTTAGGCTTTCGATGTGGTCGTCGATCTGCGTGTATGCAGTGGCGAAATGCCCGGCAGCGCGGGTCGCGATCCAGCCCCCCAGCGACGAGAACTCCCATGCCTGCAGGAAAAAGCGCATGGTCAGCCCGGTCGGCTTGAGCTGGCGTTCCAGGCTCGGCCCGAGCACCCCGGCCTGGATGCGCGCGGCTTGCGAGGTCTGGTCGACTTCCAGCACCTTGTCGAAGTGTTTGAGGTCGAGCGTGAGGACGCCACGGTACCGGTCGTGCTCCGGGGGGTTCACCCCGCCGACCACGCTGGAGCCGCCGCCGTAGGGAACGACGGCGAGCTGTTGGCGGCCGCACCAGTCGAAGAGATCGACGATCTCCTGTTCGGTCTTGGGATACGCGACGACGTCTGGCGGATTCGGGAACTCCTTCCGAATGGCCCGCGCCACGTCCACCGTACCGGCGCCATAGGTGTGATAAAGGCGGTCGTAGTGGTCGGTCGTGCAGATCTCGCGCAGCGTTGCCGGCGGCTGAACGCGCGGCGCGCGAAGCTCGATTTCGTCCGCAGTGGGAAAGGGCATGGCCTCGAAATGCTCGACACCTAGCAGGCGGCTCCACGCGGCCTCGAACTCCGAGATTTCCTCCGGCGTAACGGTGTCCCCTTCGTAGCCCCAGCCATAAAACTTCCGACGGCGTTCCTGCATGTCGATGTCTCCTTCGTGGTTTCCGTTAAATGTAATCGATTACATTCCAGTGAAAAAAATATTGCCAGGCCGCAGAGTGGATGGCAAAACTGGAAATGCAATCGATTACATCATCCTAGGTGAAGGGAGAACAATGTCAAGGACGAAAGGGTGATTTTCAGCAGAGGCGGGACGACGATGAGGGGTGGCCGGGATTCGAAAATATGTGAGGCGTCACATATTTGCGAATCCAGGGCGTCCCTCTTAGTTTGTGTGCCACAAACTGTGGCGTCGGAATCGGCCCCGCACGCTAGCGCGCCCCATGGATTTCCAACAATGAGTGCCGGCCGACGCCAGGCGACACCGCGCGCTGGCCGAGTTGATGAATGCCGGATCGATAGGCCTCACGCGAGGAGCGAATGAAAACTGCCGACGTCAAATTCCTGGTGCGAGAAGTACTGAACACCTTGCCCACACCATACACGGAACACGTTAACTACCGGGATGAGCTTGTAATGCTGGTGATGGAGGGGATGTCTCCGGAAAAGGCGTTCCAAATGGTTCTGAAGGCGCATATGCTGTGAGCGTTGGCGGGAAGGGAGGCAGCATTGGAAATCGATCCCCGAGCACATGCACTGACCCACCTCATTGAGTATCCACCCTCGTTTACCCTGCATGCCGGCAACGAGGCGATGCTAACCTTAGCGCTGGACGCGAGCGGGGTTACTGCGCCATATCGACTCAAAGCCCAACGGCAGCATGTGGGTGCGTGCGCCCCGCGTGCCGCGAATCACTCGTGGCTCGGCGGGGCGTGGTGCGGGCGCACTCGAGTGTTCGCATTGGTTAGCCATTGGGCGTCCATGAATCGTCACGCGACGTTCAGGTTGCGTAAGGCACGCACTGGCCGAGGGCTGGGGGAATAATGAGAACGAGGCTGGTGCTCTGGTTCGTCGCTGTAGCGATTCTATCGCCACGGTTGGCGCTTGCCACCGAATTCGGCAGTAAGGGCGGGCCGGAGCCCGCCAACATTGAGCAGATCGCAGCAAGGCTTCGCGAGGATCCCTATGATCTGGAGTTGCTGATCAGCTTTGGCACGTCCAAACGCGGATCGGCCGGCCATATCGCACTGGCGCTCCGTGACGATCTGGCTGGCGACGAGGTGGTGTATTCGGCCAACTTTTATGCGGACCGAGACATCAAGCACGCGAGCGGCTACTACAACGCCGATCTGATGATCGCCATACCCAAGCAGGAATATCTGTTCAAGACAATCTCCACGGTCGCCGAGACAGCATCGTTTGGGCTGGACTTCGGCGAAATCTACAAGCGCTCAGTCATCGGTGTGCGTGTCTACGGCGTGCCAGCGGCGGAAAGGGCGGCACTGGCAGCTTTTTTCCGGCGCATCAACGAAGACTATCACCAGCAGCGTAGTAACACCGAGTATCACCGAGGCCAAGTAAAGTACGACTACCTGCGCCTAAACTGCGCCAAGACCATCGGCGCCGCCTTCAGGTTTGGGGCTGGCTACCGCGACCTGGAGGTGACCAGCGCTAGAGTTCTTTCAGGACGGCGCGTGGTTGCGGCAGCCACCGCCAACGTCCCTACCGATATGGCGATGAAGCTCATCAAGGAGTGGGGCCGGCGCAAGTACAGCATGGACGTGGTGCTGTATAAAAAGTACCGGGGTTCGGCCTATGTCGACCCACAAGAGGAAGAGAAAGTGGCCTTCAAGGACTTGCCCGACCGCTTTCCCTCGGTCCTGTCGCTAGACTTCCGCCGCGACGCCGGGGCTTACCAAGACTATGACAACCTTCTGGCGATGTACCTCCTTTTCAACCTCGGCAGGTACAGCGTTCGTGTCAACGAACAGACGATGCTACTCGAAATCGAGAAATCGAAGGACCCCATGCCCTATCCCGAGGCGCTGAAGCTCGCGACCCGCGACGCCAGGGCCGACAGCGAAAACTACCGGCGCCAGGTCGAGTTCCGCCCGAGCGGCGAGAGGATCGGCGAGGCGCCGGACAACACGCACCTCTACCACTTCACCGATGATGCGGCTGGACGGACGGGGCGCTAGCTGGGGCTGGCCAGTTCCGGTGAATGCCCATCTTGTAAAGGAGTTCCTCGACGCGCAAGCGCTCCGTTCCAGATGCCCAATGAATAATTTCAATCACGAAAGTATTGGATTGTGACGAGGGACCCCGCGGACAGTCGACGGTCGTCTCTCGCAATACACTTTGCCGCGCCGCGCAGGACCATTCTGATCGGTTTATCAAAGTAGCCTGTGGGCCAGCGGCACTGTCGATATCGTGGCGGCCTCGAAGGGTTCGTTTAGAATCCGGGGCATTTACAGAAATGTGTGCAGTTCCTACCTCACCATGAGCAAGAGGCTTACCAGCATCGACATTGCCAACTTGGCAGGGGTTTCGCAAACGACCGTCTCCCGTGTGCTTCAGGATTTGCCATCGGTGAAGCCGGAGACCAAGGCGCGGGTCTTGAAGGTCATACAAGACCACGAGTATTCGCCCAGTGCGGCAGCTCGACAGATGAAGACGCGTCGCAGCGGGACGGTTGCGGTCGTCATCGCGAGCCTGTCTAACCCGTTGTACCCGATGCTGCTCCAACTGTTAGTTGAGCGGCTCGCTAGTCGGGGCTTCCGCACAACGGTCTGGGAGCTTGAAGGAAAGATGGACGAGGCAACGGTACGTGCGCTTGCCGAAAGCGCAACCGATGGCGTCATCTTTGCCGCCGCGCTGGATGAATCCAGGGAGATGCTGACCCGAGTCGCGGCCGAGAAGCCGATCATCCTGATCAATCGCTCTGTCGAAACAGACTTGTTCGACACGATCGTGAGCGACAACTATGCCGGCGGCCGGCGGGTTGCAAACTATTTCGTGTCCGCGGGCAGAAAGTGCATTGGATTGATCTCAGCCGCGTCCAGCAAGAGTTCCAAGGCAAGCACGATTCGCGAACGCGAGCGCGGCTTTATGGAAGGCCTTGGCGAATTGAGCCAGGGGAACGCATTTGTGCGGGCTGATGCCGCCGACTTTAGCTACGACAATGGCTTTCGAGCGATGCAGACACTGCTCGCAGAACGCCCTGATGTCGATGCAGTGTTTTGCACAAATGACATTGTTGCGATCGGTGTCCTGGATGCCGCCCGGCGCAGTGGCAAGCAAGTCCCGAACGACATTTGGATCGTCGGCTATGACGATATTCCCATGGCGCGGTGGGAGTGCATCAGCTTGAGCACTGTCCAGCAGCCCTTGCCAGCCATGGTTGAGCAGGTAGTAGACCGGCTCCAGCGTCGTATGACTTCGCCGGAATTGGCCCCGCACACGTTTGTGCTTCCTAATGACCTCGTATTGCGACGCACAACATCTTGAGCTTGGCAGTTTTGCGATTCTGTTTATAATGACTACGTAACCAGAACGGTGGAAAGCGTGATTCGGGTCGGCGACCCGGCATCACGCATTTTTTCGGGGACAAAATGACTACGTATTCATTGGGGGCGGTGTCCGAGCCAGCTCGGTCTACATCCGTGTTTCGCACTGCAGACGTCTGCGTCGTTGGAGGTGGCGCTGCTGGGGTGGCCGCCGCCATTGCCGCGTCGCGGACGGGTGCCAAGGTACTGCTTCTGGAGCGCGAAGGCTTTTTAGGTGGCACCCTGACGTCGGTGAGCTTGGGCAGCATCTGCGGCCTCTACGCGGTCACCGATACAGAGGTACAGCAGATTGTGGGCGGGTTCTGCAACGAAGTCATCGAGCGACTGCGGTCCCTTGACGGCCTCGGTGAAACGACTCGATGGCTCGAGACGGCTTCGTTGCCTTACGATCTGTTCGCCATGAAGGTCGCTCTCGATCAACTCGTCCAGGAAGCAAAGGTCGAGGTCTTGTTTCATGCAATGGTGGTTGGTGTCGCCATGAAAGAGCGCGAACTGGACGCCGTGCTGATCGAGACCAAGGAAGGGCGACTCGCCATCCGGGCAAAGTCGTTCGTGGACTGCTCTGGCGATGCCGACCTGGTGAACTTCGCTGGCGCGCCTTGCGAAATTTCGGAAGGCGATCTTCAGTTTCCTACCACCATGGTGCGGTTCGGCGGCGTAGACACCGACTCGCTGGCCCGCTTGAGCCGTCCGGCACTTCGCGAAAGGCTTGAGCGGGCTGTCGCCGACGGCTACGACCTTCCTCGCACCGCCGGCGGCGTATTTGCCGAACGGCCAGGGCTTGCGCATCTGAACATCACGAAAGTGGCGGTTGACGGTAAATCGCCCAACCCGTTCGACCTCAGTGTCATGTCACGGGCAGAGATTGCGGGGCGGGAACAAGTCTGCACATACCTGAAGGCATTCCGAAAGTACGTGCCGGGATTCGAGTCGGCCTTCGTCATGGATACGGGCGCGGTGATCGGCATCCGTGAAAGTCGGCGTACCGTCGGAAGCTACGTCCTTACTGACAAGGATGTTCTCGAAGGAGCGCGCTTCGACGATGCCATCGGGTGCTGTGCATGGCCAATGGAGGACCACGCTGCAGGTAGGGCGACCAAATGGATTTGGTTGCCGCCTGGCACGTACTTCCAGATTCCCCTGCGTTCGCTTCTGCTGGAAGGCTTCGACAACCTGATGGTGGCTGGCCGTTGTGCATCGGCCACTCATGGCGCGCAGGCCTCGATCAGAGTAACCGCGCAATGCTTCGCTATGGGCGAAGCGGCCGGGCTTACCGCTGCAACGGCAGCGGCACGCGGCATTAGCGTTCACCATGTTCCGGCGTCCGATATCCAGCAGGTACTGGAAAACAATGGTGCCTTCCTTGGAGCCTTGCAATGAATTCCCCGAAATACCGTAGCAATTTCGCCCCGGGTACGACCCGTTGGGCTCTGCGCAAGGCCCAATGGCAAGCCCTGGGACTGAGCGATGCCGACCTGGACAAGCCGAAGATTGCCGTGGTCAACACCTCGTCGGAGCTGTCGAGCTGCTTCAGTCACCTCGATGGCGTATCCGCCCACGTGAAGGCGGCGATCCGCGCAGCGGGGGGCGTACCCTTCGAGGTCCGCACCGCCGCCCCGAGCGACTTCATTACCAGCGCAGGCAAGCAGGGCCGCTACATCCTCCCGTCCCGCGACCTCATCGTGAACGACATCGAGGTGCAGGTCGAGGGCGCACAACTCGATGGCATGGTCTGCCTGGCTTCCTGCGACAAGACGACGCCCGGACAAATGATGGCCGCTGCGCGGCTAAACATTCCGACACTGGTGGTGATTTGCGGCTATCAGGCCAGTGGTCAGTACAAGGGCGAGCATGTGGACATCGAAGATGTCTTCGAGAAGGTCGGCATGCACGTGACTGGTCAACTCTCCTTCGAAGACCTGGACGGCATGTGCAAGCGCGCCGTGCGCAGCCCCGGTGTGTGCGCTGGTCTTGGGACGGCGAACTCCATGCACATCGTCTGCGAGGCATTGGGTCTGACGCTGCCGGGCGCCAGTCCGGTCCTGGCCAACTCTCCTGCGATGGTCGACCAGGCCCGGGCAGCCGGCGCACGCATTGTCGAGATGGTCAATGAAGGTCTGACGCCCCGCAGCATTCTGACGCCGGCGGCCTTCCGAAACGCCGTGCGCGTCGCATTGGCACTGTCGACGTCGATCAACGTGCTTCGTCACCTGCAAGGTGTTGCGGAGGAAGCCGGAACGGATGTGGATCTCTACGATCTCTTTGACCGGCTTGGCCGCGAGGTGCCGTTGCTTGCGACCGTCAAGCCCAACGGTCCGCACCGTACGGAGGAGCTTGAAGCGGCGGGTGGCACCCTTGCGACGATCAAACATCTGGCGTCCATGATCGAGCAGGAGTGCTTGACGGTCTCCGGCAAGACGTGGAAGGCAATTCTCGACGAATACGAGGCGCCATCGCCGTCGATCCTGCGCACGTTGGACAACCCCATCTCTACGAAGCCGTCGCTGGTCATCCTGAAAGGATCGCTTGCACCGGAGGGTAGCATTCTCAAGCTCGGCAATGCCGGCGAGAAGGCGGAAAGCTTCCGTGGCAAAGCGATGGTGTTTCACTCTCAGGAGGAAGCTATCGCGGCGTTGGCGGATGGACGTATCACGGAGGGGACCGTAGCGTGCCTGCGTGGTATGGGGCCGATTGGCGGTCCAGGCGTGGCTTTGGCGTCGTCATTCGTTGCTGCCGTCGAAGGCGCGGGCTTCAACGGCAAGGTCGCCGTCGTGACGGATGGCCAGCTATCTGGCTTGAACCGCGGTGTCGCGGTCGGTCAGGTGTGCCCTGAAGCCGCAGCCGGTGGCCCCTTGGCTCTTGTCAAGGATGGCGATGAGATCGAGATCGACATCCCGGGACGGCAGATCAACTTGCTTGTTGACGAGAAGGAGATGGCTTCGCGTCGGGTCGACGCAGCACCAATCCAGGGTGCTACGGAGCAAGGCTGGCTGAACATCTACAGCAAGACGGTGAAGCCGCTCGCCAGGGGCGCGGTACTGATTCCCATCCATCCTCGATAAACTAGAATTGAAGGAGACATATCATGAATGCACTCATCAAAACTGCGTGGCGTGCGGCCATCGCTGCTTCGGCCTTGGCGTCAGGCATCGCCATGGCAGCCTACCCGGATAAGCCTGTGCGCATTGTTGTGCCATACCCGCCGGGTGGCGCATCCGATACGACCGCGCGTGTGCTGAGCGAAAAGCTGAAGGAAGTCACCGGTGGCACGTTTGTGGTCGAGAACCGGCCCGGCGCAAACGGAAACATCGCGGCTGAGATGGTGGCCAAGTCGCCGGCAGATGGCTATACGCTTCTGATGGCGAACGTCGGCCCGAATGCCATCAGCCAGTCGATCTACCCGCACCTCGGCTACGACGTCAACAAGAGCTTCGCCCCAATCGGGCAAACCACCACGGTGCCGATCGTCCTGGTGGCCGGACCGAAGGTCAAAGCGGCGGATATCAAGGGGCTGGTGGCAGAAGTCAAGGCCAATCCGGGGAAGTACACATTTGCCTCGGCCGGCAATGGCTCCTCCAATCACCTGGTTGGCGAGATGTTCAACTCTGGGCTGAAGCTGGACATGATGCACGTGCCCTATAAGGGCGATGGCCCAGCCATGACCGATGTAATGGCCGGGCAGGTGTCCATGATGTTCACTACGGCCGTCGCTGCGCGTCCGTTCGTGACCGGAGGCAAGCTCAAGCTCATCGCAGTGGCAAGTAAGAAGCAAGTGCCGGCGTTCCCCAATGCACCAACAATCGATGAATCCGTGCTTAAGGGATTCGACGCCTCTTCCTGGGGCGGTCTTGTTGCACCCGCCGGAACTTCGCCAGAAATCATCAAGCAACTGAGTGCTGCACTGATGAAGGTGCTTGCCATGCCGGAAGTGAAGAGCCAGTTGGCGACGCTTGGTGCCGAAGTGGTGGCAACTAAGCCTGATGAGTTTGCACGCTATATCAAGAGCGAAGCCGACAAGTGGGGCGCTGTCGCGAAGTCGGCAAACGTGGTCGCTGAATAAGCCAGCCCGGATTGTGATCGGCCCTTGAGACCTCGTCTGGTCTCAAGGGCCGATCGCGTTTGTCCGGTCGCACTGTACGGGAATTCGGCAAGCAGAGCGGAAAGAGGAAACGGCAAGCAAAAGGCCCTGCAAACATAACCTGCAGGGCCTTTTTCTGGTTCACGACTGATTCCTGGCCGGTCAAGGGATCTCCGACGCCGCTTCGGGCAGGCTTGCGCAGAAAGTGATCTGGTCCGACAGCTTGCACGGCACTGCAACGGTTCGCTGCCAACGTCCGCCGACAGATCGGGAATAAACAAAAAGCCCGCCGGACGTACGGCGGGATATTGAAGAATGCTCGCGGATCAGAGCGTGTCCGCTACCGTGCGGACACTTTCTCGACGCAGCAGTTACTCCAATCGGACGTTCGCATCGCGGACCACGCTTCCCCATTTCTGGATCTCGGCTTCCACGAGTGTGGCGAATTTGGTCGGGGAGCTGCCCACAACCTCCACACCCTGTTCGCGGAATCGCTTCATGATTTCCGGATCGGCCAATGCCTTCGCGATTTCCTGGTTGAGTTTCTGGACGACCTCCTTTGGCGTGCCAGCGGGTGCCTGAATGCCGAACCAGACGTTTACCTCGTAGCCCGGCACCCCCGATTCAGCGACGGTCGGCACGTTTGGCAGCAGCGTGGATTGCTGCAGACCGGTGACGGCCACAGGCTTGAACTTGCCGGCTCGGATCTGGTTCATCACATTGGGCAAGTTGTCGAACAACACATCGATTTCACCGCCGAGCAGGGCGAGAACAGCCGGGCCACTGCCCTTATACGGGACGTGCGTCAGCTTGGTGCCGGTCATCTTCTCGAAGAGTTCCATCGACAGATGATTGGAGGAGCCGGATCCAGTGGAGCCGTAGTTCAGCTTGCCGGGATTCTTCTTGGCAAAATCGACGATGTCCTTGACGGTCGCAAGTCCAAGGTCGTTTCGCGCCACCAGCACGTTCTGGGTGCTGGCAGCCCAGATGACCGGAGAAAAATCCTTGGTCGCGTTGTAGGGAAGCTTCGTGCCGTACAACGCGGGAAGTGCGGCGAACGGCAGGGGCGTAATCAGCAACGTGTAGCCATCGGGCGCGGCTTTCGCAACCATCGAATTGCCGATCAATGTGTTGCCACCTGGCCGATTGTCAACGACCACCGGCTGCTTCCAGAGCTTGGTCAGCTTCTCGCCCACGGTGCGCGCGAGCGTGTCGTTGAAGCCGCCGGGGGTATATGGCACGACGATGCGAATGGGCTTGTCCGGGTACGCATCGCTCGCAGCGCCCATGGCGCCACCGAAGGCGGTCGCGCCGGCGGCGCCCGCCAGAGATGACAAAATCCATTTGCACGCGGTTCTTCTGCTAGGCATCTTTGTCTCCTTCACCATCTTTGTATGTGGTGGATCGGTGTCTGCTGAGCGTACTTGCTCAGAACTTGACGACGTAACCGGGGCCGTCGATCAACGGGTACTGCTTGAAGATTTCCTCGTCGACTTCGACGCCCAGGCCCGGTGCTTCCGGCGGGACCACGCAACCATCACTGCCGATTTCGAAGGTCTTGCCGAACATGTCCCGGAAGGGATTGAAATGCGAAACGCAGGCTTCGAAGTAGCCGGCGTTCTCGGTTGCAGCGAGGAAATGCAGCGTCGCGGCATGATTGAGGCCCGTAGCGGAGCTGTGGGCGTGGATGGGGATGCGGAAGGCCGAGGCCATGGCGGCGATGCGCATGCCTTCCGTAATGCCGCCCGTCTTGGACAGGTCGGGCTGCCAGACCTGGACTGCCCCGGCTTCCAGCAGTTGCGCAAACTCGAATCGCATGAAGTGATTCTCGCCAGCCGCGATCGGGACGACAGGGGAAATCCGGGCAGCCTCGCGATACGAAGCGAAATCATTGCAGGCGAATGGCTCTTCGAGCCAGCCCGCTTGAATTTCCGCCAGCACAGGCATAACACGGCGCACGTCGGCGATCGTGTAGGCCGTATTCGCATCGGTCAGGATGTCGATGTCATCGCCGAGCACGCGGCGCACATGGCGTACCCGCTCGATATCCGCCTTGACCGAGTCGCCGATTCGCAGTTTGACGGCCTTGTAGCCCTGTTCGATATAGGACTGGGCCTCTTCGGCCAGCGACGCCGCAGGCTGGTATCCGAGCGCGATGCCGCCGGCATAGGCCGGAATGCGTCGACGCGAGCCGCCCAGCAGCTTGTAGAGCGGCATGTTCGCCGCCTTGCCGCGGATATCCCAGAGTGCCATGTCGATGCCAGAATGCGCCAGCGCGGCGCCGGCGCCAAGACCGTGGCTGGAAAACTGCATGCGATGCACGCGCTGCCAGGTGCCGACCACGTCCGTGGCGTCCATGCCAACCAGCAGCGGCGACAGCGTGTTGTGAATAAGGCTGGTGATGGCGCCAGGACTGCGCCCGGGATGCGACTCGCCATAGCCCACGATGCCTTCGGACGTTTCAACGCGGATGATGATCGCGTCACGCTTGAGCGTACTACCCACGCCCATGGTGACCGTTTTGCCTTCGGGCAGACGATAGGACAGGGGAATTGCGGTAATGCGGGTGATCTTCATTGGATTGTCTCCTGATTGACGGCGTTGAATTCGGGGTTGACGATGTTGCGTGGTCGTTCGCCTCGCAGCAGGGCGAGCATCGTGTCGGCGGCGGCCAGCCCCATGGCCATCGAGGCGTCTTGGGTGAGGCCAGCGATATGCGGTGTCAAAAGGACGTTCTGCAGATCTCGAAGCGGGCTGTCGTCCGGGAGCGGATGTTGTTCATATACATCGAGTACGGCCCCGCCTATGGTGCCGCTGCGCAAAGCGTCGATCAGATCCGCCTGCTGGATGATTGGCCCCCGTGCCACATTGACGAGCACGGTAGTCGGACGCGCATGCGCCAAAAGCGTCTTGTTCACCATGCCTCTTGTTGCTGCGGTAAGAGGGCACGCAAGTACGATGTAATCGCTGTGGGCGAACAAAGCGGAGAGTTCTGCCTGGGAGACGTGCGGCGGGAGCCTGGATGGTGTCGACGTATGCGCAAGCAGCTTCATGCCGAAGCCCGCGCCTGCAATCTCGGCGACCCGGCGCCCGATGGCACCGAAGCCAATGATTCCCAGGGTGGAGCCGCGAAGTTCCCTGGATTGCTCTGCCGCGAGCATGCGGCGGTTCCAGTCGCCGTCACGCACGGCATTGTCGAAGGTTGCCAGCCGTCTGGTCATTGCGAGCATGGCAGACACCGCAAATTCGGCAACGGCGTTCGAGTTCGTGTCCGGCGTATTGGCCACTGGGATGCCGTGAGCCGTTGCGCGGTCTACCGGAATGAAATCCACGCCAACACCATGACGAACGACGGCGCGAAGACGATGCTCGCGCTCGAACAGATCGCCAGGGAGCTGTCGCCGTACGATCAGACCGTCAACCTGCGCAATGCGATCTCGAAGGGCTTTATCACTAGCCGCGCCGATCAGTCCTGGCGGCAGTAACTCGACGTCAGCGTTAGCCGCCAGTCGAGCATGCGCCTCCGGGACGATGGCATCAGTCAGCAGCACAAGCGGGCGACTCGCTACCCTGGAGGCTTGTGTCATGCGAGAACCGCCCTGGCGATTTCGGCGCCCATTTCCTGTGTACTGGCCCTTCCACCCAGGTCAGGCGTTAGTACGCGATCGGGATGCGTAAGGACAGCTTCGATGGCCTTCATGATCGCGGCCGCTGCCTCAGGCTGTCCGAGGTGTTCCAGCATCATGGCCCCAGACCAGATCTGACCGATGGGATTCGCAATGCCTTGTCCGGCGATGTCCGGGGCTGAGCCATGCACCGGTTCAAACATCGACGGGTATTTCCGCTCCGGGTTGATGTTTGCGCTCGGCGCCACTGCAATCGTTCCCGTGATACCGGGGCCGAGATCGGAGAGGATGTCGCCGAACAGGTTCGATCCAACCACGACGTCGAAGCGCTCCGGGGACATCGCAAACCGCGCTGCCAGGATATCGATGTGGTACTGGTCGGTGCGGATGTCGGGATAGTCGGCACCCACTGCGGCAAACCGCTCGTCCCAGAATGGCATGGAATGGAAGATGCCATTGGACTTGGTTGCCGATGTCACGTGATTCCGTCCTAGCTTCTTAGCGAGATCAAACGCATAGCGCATGATTCGATCGGTTCCGCGACGAGTGAAGATGGCCTCCTGCGTGACGAACTCATGTTCCGTGCCGGCGAACATGCGTCCGCCAACTTGCGAGTATTCGCCTTCGGTGTTCTCGCGCACGATCCAGAAGTCGATGTCGCCGGGCTCCTTGTTGGCGAGCGGGCAGGGAACACCGGGCAGAAGCCTGACCGGTCGCAGGTTCACGTACTGGTCGAATTCGCGGCGGATCGGGATGAGGAGGTTCCACAGTGATACGTGATCCGGCACGCCGGGGAAGCCGACTGCGCCGAGAAAGATGGCGTCAGAGTCGCGTAGCCGCTCGATTCCATCGGACGGCATCATGCTTCCTTGGGCGTGGTAGCGGGCGCAGCTCCAGTCATAGGTCGTGAAGGCGAGCTTGAAGCCGAACTTAGCGCTGGCGGCTTCCAGGACCCGGATGCCTTCGGGGACCACTTCGTTGCCAATGCCATCGCCTGGAATGACGGCAATCTTGTATTGCTGGTTTGTGATCATGGTGTCGGTTTCCGGGGACGATCAGCGAACGGATGCCGGCTCGGCCAGCAGTGCGACAAGCTCCGGCACGGTGCCATGGGACCGTTGGTCATAGGCGCCGGCATAGGTTTCGCGGATCGCTGAGGCAGTCGCGTGACTGGCGCCCACTTCGCTCGCCATGGTGTCGTAGTAGGTCATGTCCTTCAGCGCATTGGAGATGGTGAAGCGGAACCCGGAGCTGTCGCCCCGCTCAATGAAGGGACGCAGGCGTTCCAGGATGACACCGGCACCGCCGCCCTTGGCCAGCACATCCACAAGGACCTCGGGACTGACATCAGCGCGTGCTGCACAGGCGGCAGCCTCTGCCAGGACTGCGGAGAAACCCAGAGACACGAAGTTGTGCAACAGCTTGAGCCGGTGTCCGGAACCGACAGGCCCGGCGAAGGTGATGTGTTCGGCGAAGCTCTGCAGCAGTGGCAGGCATTCCTGGTAGAGCGACTCGTCGCCGCCGACGATCAGGTTCAGACGCCCCTCGGCCGCTTCTTTGGGCGTACGCGTCATTGGCGCGTCCATGAACCTGCCACCGGCTTTTTGCACGGCGGCGGCGATGCGCTCGGTCGAAGAGGGGATCGCCGTCGAGCAATCGATGACCACGGTACCGGGCCGCAGGGCGCTGAGGAGGCCTTGGGCGCTGAAAAGCACATCCTCGACCTCGGGGGATCCGGTAACGCAGAGAATGACGATGTCGACCTGGCCGGCGAGCTCCGAGATAGCCGGTACGGTTTTCGCCCCCGCCTTCAGCAGTGCGTCGAGTGGCTGATTACCTGGATGTTCGAGGACCACCAAGGGATAACCATGCTTTGCCACATTCGTCGCGATGCCATGGCCCATCATGCCAATGCCAATCATGCCCACTGTTTTCTTCATGATTCTGTCTCCTGTTGTTGTCTCGTGGCTCAGCGCAATGCCAGGCCGCCAGCGCAGATGTACTTGACCTCGATGTAGTCCTCGATGCCGTATTTGGATCCCTCCCGGCCGACACCCGACTCCTTCACACCGCCGAACGGTGCGACCTCGGTGGAGATCAGGCCCTCGTTCAGGCCCACGATGCCGCATTCGAGCGCTTCTGCCACGCGCCAGGAGCGGGCGTAGTTAGTGGTATAGAAATAGGCAGCCAATCCGAAGGGCGTGTCATTTGCCATTGCGACGGCTTCTTCCTCGGTCTTGAAGCGGATGAGGGGGGCCACCGGGCCGAAAGTCTCCTCATTCATGAGCTTCGCCTTCGGCGACACGTCCGTGAGGATCGTCGGCTTGAAGAAGCGGCCGCCGAGGGCGTGGGCCTTGCCGCCGGTGAATACCTGAGCACCCAGAGAGACGGCGTCGTCGATGTGTTCGCGAACCTTCTCGATCGCCGCGTCGTCAATCAGCGGTCCGAGATCCACGCCCGGTGCCATGCCATCGCCGACGACTTGAGCTTCCACTGCAATCCTGAGCTTCTCTGCGAACGCGTCGTAGACGCCGTCCTGGACGAAGATGCGGTTCGCGCAGACGCAGGTCTGACCGGCATTACGAAACTTCGAGGCCATGACGCCGGCGACGGCAGCGTCGAGGTCGGCGTCGTCGAAGATGAGGAATGGCGCGTTGCCGCCCAGTTCCATAGAAACCTTCTTCACCGTACCGGCGCATTGCTCGAGGAGAGTCTTGCCGACATCGGTGGAGCCCGTGAATGACAGCTTGCGCACCACGGGGCTCGATGTGAGCTCACCCCCCACAACGGAGGCGGAACCGGTGACCACATTCAGTACCCCATCAGGGATTCCTGCTTCCTTGGCCAGAGCGGCGAGTGCCAGCGCAGAGAAGGGCGTGGCAGAGGCAGGCTTGATCACGATCGTGCAGCCTGCAGCCAAGGCGGCGCCAGCCTTGCGCGTGATCATCGCATTCGGGAAATTCCACGGGGTGATGGCGGCGACGACGCCGATGGGCTGCTTGATGACGATGATGCGGCGGTCCGATGACGGCGCAGGAATCACATCGCCATAGATTCGACGTGCTTCTTCCGAGAACCATTCAATAAAGCCAGACCCGTAGGCAATCTCACCCCGGGACTCTTTCAGCGGTTTGCCTTGCTCAAGCGTGAGGATCGTTGCCAGGTCCTCCTGGTTGGCCATGCAGAGATCGAACCATCGACGCAGCAGGCGGCTGCGTTCGCGCGAGCTGGTTGCGCGCCATGCCGGAAGGGCTCGGTCCGCGGCCGCGATGGCTGCCTGGACGTCGGCGGCCGTCATGCGGGGCACAGTACCGAGCTGTTGCCCTGTTGCAGGATTTGTGACGGGCACCACTTCGCCGTCAGCAGCGTCTACCCATTGGCCATTCACGTGGCACTGCTGGCGGAAGATAGAAGGATTCTGGATCTGCATGAAAAGGAACTCCGGTCGCTTTGACTTGAAGGGGGGAATCAGGAAAGCAGGTTGGCGGGTCGTTCGCCGCGGCGCAGTGCCGCGATCCCGTCGATCAGAAGCCATCCCATGGCGTTGCGCGTTTCCTCTGTCGCGCTGCCGATATGCGGACTGAGAAAGACGTTGTCGAGAGCGCGATAGCGCGGATCGACGTTCGGCTCGTTGGCGAAAACATCAAGACCAGCTGAAAAGACGTGGCCGTCGTTCAGCGCTTCGATCAGCGCATCGTCATCGACGATGTCGCCGCGGGAAATATTGACGACGACAGCGCCAGGGGGCAGTGCTCGGATGTGCGCTTGATCGAGCGTTCCTTTGAGCTGTGGTGAACCCGGTGCCGCGACCAGCAGCATCTCGCTGTGTCGGCAGAGGCTTTCGAGAGTCGTGTGGTAGATGGCGCCCTCGGCGACCTCTGGCCCGAGTCGGGAGCGGTTGTGGTAGTGGATTTGCACGCCGAATGCGCGGGCACGCGTCGCGATGGCTCGGCCGATGCGCCCCATGCCGAATATGCCGAGCCGCTTGCCGACCAGGCCTTTGCCCAGCAGTTGAGTGGGCGCCCAACCTGGCCATTGGCCGCTGCGGACCATGCGATCTGCTTCATAACCGCGCCGTGCGGCATTGAGCAGGAGCATTAGCGCGACTTCGGCACAAGCATCGCTCAGGACGTCAGGCGTATGCAGAACCTCGATGCCGAGCTCGCGAGCCGTGGCCAAGTCGATGTGGTCGTAGCCTACCGAGAGAGTGGCCACCGTCTTGAGGGTGGGCGACAGTGCGCGCAACACATTGCCGTCAATGCGCTCTGTCGCGGTCACCAGCAGAACGCTCACGCCCTTGGCGCGCTCGATGATTGTGGCGGAATCCGTCAGTTCGTCGCTTTCATTCAGCTTTACGACGAAGCGCTCTTTCAGCGCGGCTTCGATCTCCGCAGGCATGCGCCTGCATACGTAAGCATTTTCAAGCGACTGATTGTGATCCTGGGCCGGCATTGATGCAGTCTCCTCGTTGGGTTCGCGACAGCGTCGCACGAAGTCGTTGTGTTCTTGTGATTTGTATTACAAATTCATATGATGAAGATGTCAAGCAAATTTGTTCGGGATGCTATGATGTGAACTAGGCTGCCACAGCGCTGACGCGCGGCGAAGCAACGACAAGTGGAGCATTACCTTGCAGAGCACAACAGAAAATCTGACGGAAGCAGACCAGCAGCCAGCGGGGAAAGGCGGTTTTGAGCCCACATTGGCCGACCGCGTCACCGAACATCTCGCTGGGCAGATCCGACGCGGTCTGTACCCCGTCAATGCTCGTCTGCCGACGGAAAAGTTCATGACCGAGCAGTACGGCGTGAGCCGCACCGTGATTCGTGAAGCCATTTCCCGCCTTAAGTCCGAGGGCCTCGTGGAAAGCCGGCAGGGGAGCGGTACGGTTGTGCTCAATCCGGCGACCGCAGAGGTATTCCGCCTTGGGCGTGGCGGTACCGACCCGGCCTTGGGGGTCGTGCGAATCCTGGAACTGCGTCGTGGGATTGAGGCGGAAATGGCCGCATTGGCTGCGGAGCGCCGTAGCGAAAGGCAAATGGACGACATCCGGAACGCATTGCGCGAGATCGACTCTGCAGTGCGGGCGGGCGGCGACGGCGTTGAAGAAGACCTGGCATTCCATCTTGCGGTGTCCCGTGCCACTGGCAATCCTCACTACACCGAGCTACTCGGCATGTTGACGCGGGCATTGAGAGACGCCATTCGTCTCACGCGCGGCAATGAAGCCAGACGAAGTGATCTGGCTGCGCATGTCCGCACCGAGCATGCGGAGATCTGCGCTGCGATCGAAACCCAGGATCCGCAACGCGCCCGCCAGGCGGCCTTCCTGCACATGCGCAATACGGAGGAGCGGATTCTCGCTGCCGAACGGGACTTCTGGACTGGTGATAGCCGGACTGCCGCGCAGAGACTGGCCGGAGCCAACCTTTCGACAGTGATACGGCGTGCTGCGGAAGGGAATAGGTGAAGCCGAATAGAAGCGGCTTTCGCTTCACGAACCGATTCCACTTGGGGAGAGCCGAAAGGCCTCGGGCAGAACTTTTCGGCTGATTGCCTATAATTTTCCCCCTGCTAACCAGCACCCGACTCTCGCTGGCTGGTGCCTCGCACAACAACTGACGTTTTCCTTCCATCTTCGCTGACCATAAAAATGATTACGTAGCCATTTATGTACTGCATTGATGCGAGTATGGCAATATATTGAATCAATAAGTCATGTTGTGCTGCTTATGCGAGAAGGTCCGCGGGATGACCCGAGGCACGCTCGTGAGAGATGGTGTTTCTGTGAACCTGCACGGTCCAGTGCGCCTCCTGGTCGCAGCCCGAGCGCGCCAATTTGAGCGCGTCGCGCCGGTCGGCCTTGACCCGCTCGCCAGGCTTTCGTGGAATCAGTGATGGCGCGCACACCATGCAGTCGAATCCCCTCTGGACCAGTTAGCGGTAGAGGCCATAGCCGCAAGGGCCTGCTTCATAGACGATGCGTACGTGCTGCGCCTTGGACTGCCTGCGCTGGCACAGGCGATCGACGTCCGTCTTCCAGGTACCGATCTTGCCGACCAATTCCACCTCTCCCATGCCGATGGCATAAGCTGCAGTGATCGATCCCTTGTGTACGTCGAGACCGACGTACGCCGTGCTATCGTTTCCCATGCTGGCCTCCGTGCTGGAAATCGCCGGGTGTGGACTAAGGCCACACCATGCGGCTCTGGCAGCCAGGCTAACCCGCGTTTGATTCCCCACGGCGGGCCAGCCACCGACTTGGAGGCATACTGCCTAAACCGCTTCGCGGTGGTTCGAATCTCTGCCCAGCATCACGAATTAATAGTCGGTCTCCTACGCTCGGACGGCAAGCACGAAGCCAAATTGGAGGAACAAATGGCAGCAAAGCCTCGCACCTCGCAGAAGCTCCTGGCAGAGATGCGCGAGCAATGGCGCCTCTTGTCCCTGTACGAACGCTTCGAACAAGTCGTCGCCGTAGCGCTGAGCCTGATCGTCGCCGTAGTGATCGCGATAGCTCTCGTCCAATTGACCCTTGGTGTGCTGCCACATGTGCTCAGCGGCACGGTGAGCCCGCTCGATCATGAAGTGTTCCAAAATCTCTTCGGCATGGTGATGACGCTGCTCATCGCACTGGAGTTCAAGCACTCCATCATTCGGGTTGCGCTGCGCCGGGAGAGCATCGTTCAGGTCAAGACAGTCATTCTCATTTCGCTGATTGCACTGAGTCGAAAGTTCGTCATTCTAGATACGAAGGCAACCGACGCTGCCACAATCGCTGCGCTTTCAGGGGCGACACTCGTTCTCGGAGTGGTGTATTGGCTACTACGCGAGCGCGATGATCGAGTCGCTGGCCTCGATCGAGGAGAGCTTGGCAGCGAATGAGCGGGCGTAGGCGAACGACTCAAATTCGGGCCAGACCGGACGCCGAAGCGGCATATCTCGGCAGGCAACGCTAAATGCCGAGGCTGCCTGCCAGGCGTTCGGCCATCTGCATTTGGCGAAATGCTTCCACAACGTACTCGATGAATACGCGCGTCTTGGTTGGTATCAGTGTGCGCGTAGGGTAGTACAACGAAATGGCGCCTGCATCGGCATACCAGCGTGGCAGTAAGCGCACCAGTTCGCCACGTTCAATCCAAGGCAACACATCCGGTACAGCCAGCAGTGTCACACCGAGCCCCAGTAGCGCGGCTTCACGCATGGCGGCCGGGTCGCTCACCACAATGCGTTCGGGCATGGTCGCGGCAACCTCGTTGCCGGCGGCATCGCGCATGGTCCATTGGCGCGTGCGTCCTGTGCGTCCGGAGCGCATGACGATGCCATCCATGACGTTCAGCATGGATGGATCGGCAGGCAGCGTGCGTTCCCGCAGATACGCAGGCGACGCCACCGCGACGACATGCGCCGGTGCCAGTGCGCGCGACACGAGACCCGGCGTCAGCTCGAAGCCCCCGCCTATAGCCGCGTCGAACCCTTCGGCAATCAAATCGATCGCGCGATTCTCGAAATGCCATTCCGGGCGGATCGCCGGATAACGCTTCAGGAAATCGGGAAGCAATGGCAGCACGTAAGCCATGCCGAACGATGGGGCCAGGCTGACTTTCAGCACGCCAGCCGGTTCGCCGTGTTGGTTCGACATGGCGGCGATGGCGGCTTGGAGAGCGTCCAGGTTGCCGCCGATGGATGCAAGGAAGCGTTCGCCAGCCTCGGTAAGCGTCAGCTTGCGTGTCGAGCGCTGAAACAGTCGCATGCCCAGATTGCGCTCGAGCATGGCCACGTTGCGGCTGACGGCCGCGGGCGTCAGGGCCAGTCGGCGACCCGCCGCCGAAAAGCTACCGGTTTCGGCGCTGCGCACAAAGGATTCGAGGTTGGCGAGGGTTTCCATCCGACTCAGCTTACACGATTGCTTGAAGATGATTCCAGTCATTCGTAGCTAATCATCGTGGAATCGCACGCCCATACTTCGTTCACACCTCGTGATTCACCCCAACTGGAGAATAAAATGCCTCAACAGACGCTTTCCCTGGCCGGCAAGATCGCCCTTGTTACCGGCGGTTCGCGCTCCATCGGCGCCGCGATTGCCCGCCGCCTGGCCGCCGACGGGGCGGCCGTGGCGCTGACCTACAGTGCCTCACCGGATAAGGCCGCCACGGTGGTACGCGAGATCGAAGCGGCCGGCGGCCGGGCCATCGCGCTCGCCGCGGACGCCGGCGATCCCGCCGCGGTGCGCCTAGCCGTGGCCGCGACGGTCGACGCATTCGGTGGTCTCGACATCCTCGTCAACAATGCTGGCCTGGGCCTGGGCGGCGCAATCGAGGACATCCCGTTCGACACCTACGAGCGCATGATTGCAGTGAACGTGACCGGCGTATTTGTGGCCACACAGGAAGCGGTGCGGCATATGAAGGCGGGCGGGCGCGTAATCCACATCGGTTCGTCGATGGTGCGCTACGCAGCGTTTCCCACGGCATCGCTCTACACGCTGACCAAGGGTGCAATTGCAGGCTTCAATCGCAGTCTGGTGCGTGATCTGGGGCCGAAAGGCATCACGGTCAACACCGTCCACCCTGGCCCGACCGACACCGATATGAACCCAGCCGGCGGCCCGGTTAGCGAGATCGTAGGGCCCGGCATTGCCTTGGGCCGATACGGGCAGCCACATGAGATTGCCGGCGTGGTGGCATTCCTCGCCGGCCCGGACGCAGCCTTCGTGACCGGTGCCGAGATCGTTGCCGATGGCGGCTTCACCGCTTGAACAAGGAGTTCGTCATGCAAGCAAGCTACGGAAAGACCATTGGCATCATCGGCGCGGGCGCGATAGGCATGGCGTTCGCCACGGCGCTGGCACGGCACGGCATCCAGGCGGTGGTGGCCAACAGCCGTGGGCCTGAAACGCTTCGGGATGCCGTGAAAGCAATCGGGCCTTCGATTCGCCCGGGCACGCGCGAGGAAGCCGCAGCGCAGGACATCGTGCTGGTGGCTGTGAACTGGTCGAAGCTGCCACTGGCACTGAGCGGGCTGCCCGAATTTGGCGGGCGGACTGTCGTCGACGCAAACAATCCAATTGAGGCCCCGCTGTTTCGCCCCGCGGACCTGCATGGCCGCTCTTCGAGCGCAGTGTTTGCAGACCTCGTGCCCGGCGCGCGTGTTGTCAAGGCGTTCAATCACCTGCAACCCGCACTGGTGTCTGGCGATCCGCAAGCAGAAGGTGGCCGCCGCGTGTTGTTTTTATCCGGTGACGATGCGAACGCCAAAGCCGAGGTGGCCACGTTGATCGATCGTCTTGGGTTTTTCGGCATCGATCTCGGTTCGCTCGATGTGGGCGGAAGGCAGCAGCAATTTCCTGGAGGACCACTGGCGGCGCTTAACTTGGTGACAATGCGCTCGACTTGAAAAGATGGGATTGGAAGCAACCGAAAGAGGAACTCGCTAACGACGGCCCGGCATGCTCCATATAGTGCACGTGTCCGCTGCGGCAGAGCTTCGGCCATTCAGTCTGAGCCCGGCCTTCGCTTTCTGGCCGGCTACCGCCATTTTGATTCCGCCAGCTTGACCCGTAGCGGCTCGCCGCAGCGCGCAGAACAGAACGGGCAATCGTGACGCTCGCAAAGCTGCTGCCCCCGCTTCGTTGACACAACAGCCTTCTTTTCCTAAATTTTTTTGCAGGGCGACGAGTCGCCCGGTGTGCGTTGATTGGTCCGATACTGGCTCACCCAGCTCGGACGTTCTGCACCTGTGCTTTAGTGACCATTCGTGATGCCTTTGCAATCTGGGAGCGCACCATGTCAAAGGTTGCATATAGCCCTGTTGACGCGCGACGCTTGCGGCAAGACCGGGCAATCGAAGAATCTCGCAAGCGCGTCCGCATACAGATCACCCATATCCGGCATATTCAGGCAGAGGGTGACAGCCCGGACACCGCATATCGTGTTCTGAGGTATCTACGTCACTCAGTAAGGCAACTCAGGGAAAATCGCGACCTGTTTGTACGCGCTTTTGGGGCTGACGGGCACGATCGTATTCCGGTTGCACAGGAGTCGTCAGTACTGCCCAACGGCGCCGCTGAGCGGTTCGTGCAGGCCGAAGATGATGGCGAGCCAGCGCCAGATGCGGCCGCCACAAGTGGCGGGCCGAGGGAGGGTGCTGTATGCAACCCCCAAAATAATTGCTCCACGTACTCTTGAAATCTGACTAACTGCTTTTATTTCCGGCTCAAGCAGTCGCGACGTCGCGCTGCGTTTCTGTTTGTTTGCTGCCACCAAGGCAGGCGAACGGGAGCGCGCAAGCCCCTTCGCCTCCTTGCTGTTTTAAGGAGATAAGATCATGAGTCAAGTTTTTGGAGCCGATCTCTTCAGTGAACTCGACCGCCTGCAAAGGCAGATGGCGGACGTGTTTGGCGGCTTCCCCTCCAGTATCCGCTCCGGGCGCTCCGGCGCCTTCCCGCCGGTGAATATCGGGTCGACGGACGACACCATCGAGATCGTTGCGTTCGCGCCCGGGCTGAAACGGGAAAACCTGGAGGTCTCTATCGACAAGGGGCTACTGACGATCAGTGGAGAGCGCGGTCCTTCCTATGCGGACGACTCGCCAGATAGCAAGCGCTATGCGCGTGAGCGCTTCGTCGGCTCGTTCAGGCGCGTCATCGAGCTGCCGCAAAGCGCCGATCCTGACAAGGTTCAGGCTCGCTACGCGAATGGTTGCCTGTCGATCAGCGTGGGCAAGCGGGAAGCCTCCAAGGCACGCGCGATTGCCGTCCAGTGAACCGGGAGATTGCCATGTCAGAGATGAATCAAGTCGTTGCACAGCCTCAAGGTGCTGTCGCACCAGCCCAGGATGAAAAGGCGATGCCTACCGTGACGTTGCTCCCGCCGGTCGATATCGTCGAGGATGCGGGGGGCGTTACGTTGTGGGCGGACCTGCCTGGTGTGACCCGCGACCAGCTGGAAGTCAGCGTCCATGACGGGAACCTTCGCATCGAGGCGCAGGCTATCGTATCGATGCCCTCGGGCCTGCGGGTACAACACGCTGAAATCCGGCAGCCGCGTTTCGCGAGGACGTTCTCGCTGAGTCCCGACCTCGATTCGACGAAGATCGAGGCGAACCTGCAGGACGGCGTACTGAGGTTGACGATTCCACGTCGTGAAGCCGCGCGTCCGCGACGCATCGACGTCAGTGTTTCCTGAGTCCGGGCTGGGATAAGCCAGGATGAACGCGCCATGCCGCGCCGCAGGCGCCGGCATGGCGCATTCTCCGGTTTGCAGATAGGCATTGCAAAAGGATATAAGACATGGAGTTTGATTCCGACTGGATGACATTGGGCAAGCACCGCGTTCGCATCCGGTGCGTGCGCGGCTTCCCTACGGAGAAGACGCGAAGTGTGGCGGAGTTGGCCAGGATTGCCATCGAAAACAATCTCAGTGCAGCGGCGCGCCTGGTCGAGGTAACCGCGGACAGTGAAAAGACGTACACAATAAGCGTCGGCACAACCTTTCCGAAAGATAGGGATGTCGCGCCTCACCTCGACGTGGCGTTGGCGACCATGTTCGGGCTCAAATCCGATCAGGTGAATTTCGACGTCGTGGTAGTCAGTCAGGCCGAGGTCGATCTGCACTTCGGCGTCTACGAACGAATGCTGGCCGAGAAGCTTGGAATCGTGCCGAGTATTCAGTAAGCGAGAAAAGCGGGATGCCTTCATCGCAGCATACAGGCACAGAAACCGTTGGTGTCTGGTTTGTTGCGGCCGTGGTCATCGGCGCTTCAAGCGCCTACTTTCCGCTGCCCCTGCCGCCGATGCCAACCTTACCGCGCCCGATCTTGCGATGCGGTACACCGGGGCGCAGCCGCTTTCTGGTGCTAGCAGTCAACGTGATGTGCTCCGCAGGGTAGCGGGTTGTCCTATGCAGCGCGGCCTGGTAGGCAGGATGGTCCGGACTAATGTACTTGATCGCTGACATGATTGGCACCTCCTCCGAGGATTCTAGTCCGAAAAGGCAGGGCGACATGCCGCCTTTCTGACCACGCCATGCGCGTGTTCTGTGAAGGCACAACGCCCCATCCAACAGGGCATTGCCGAGCCATAAGAGCCAACCGAGATAATGTTAGCGATTGACGGTCCGCTTACCAGCAATTCGCCTGACGTCGGCGAACCGCTGAATTCCGCCCCCGGCGCTACTGTGCCCCAAGCCACCTCACATGAAGCCTGGATTTCGGGGAAGATAGCGCGTCCAATCGCCGCAGTCGCGCCAGCTTCCGCAGGATGACAAGTGCGAAGCTCCGACAATCTCTCACCGACCCGTCATAGCCATCGCGAGTACCGGGAGGTGAACGGCCGCGTCCAAAGTACAACTGCTATCTCGATACCCTAGTCCCCGTTGGCCTCGCCGTCAGGCCGTGTCACCACCTCGCGGAGCGGGATGACGGCGCGGCCGCCGCAGTTGCGCAGCAGGTCTCGCAATTCGTTGATTACCGGAAATACCTCGTGATTCCAGTCGCCCCCCTGCTTGTCGTGGGCCTCTTGCTCGCGCTCGACGATCCAGCGGTCCTCCCTGAAGATGCGTTCTGTGAACCAGACCAGCAGCGGCCATGCCAGGTCCAGTGCAAACGGAATGCCGGGCTTGCGGATGGAAAGCAGGCCAAACGTCCGGTTGGTGCGCTGCGCCGCGTCCAGCGGCACGTAGACGATCCACAGGTCCATCACCAACGTGCCGTCGCCCGAGCGGATCTGGAGGGTCTGGTACGGATATATGGTGCGCACCGTCATCACGTCCTTGTTGTCCCGGTCGCAGTTCTTCTTGCTGGCGCCAAACACCAGCGCCTCGCCCACAGGCTGCTTGCCTTCCATGCGCGCGAACGTGTAGTCCACTTCCACCCAGTCCTCTCCGCGACGGCGGCCCAGCGAGCGCGCGCGCATCTGTCCCATCTGCCGCCGGTGTAGGAACTGGTGGTTCATGTCCATCAGGTTCTCATGCATGAAGGAGTAGTGGCACTTGACCTCGCGGCCAAAGCGACGCGTCTTGTACGCCTTGTCCGCCACCGATGGCAGAGCGGGCAGCGGCCGCTCTTTGGCAAGCGCCCCATCGCCAGGAAAGACAAAGATCAGGCCGTGCACCTCGCGGCAGGGATAGGCACGCACGCCGTTGGGCA
Organism: Cupriavidus sp. L7L; assembly: GCF_004353535.1. NCBI lineage: Bacteria > Pseudomonadati > Pseudomonadota > Betaproteobacteria > Burkholderiales > Burkholderiaceae > Cupriavidus > Cupriavidus sp. L7L. Next base: position 26,143 of record NZ_SMNY01000005.1, on the reverse strand, counting down.
GGCGCTCACGCCCGAGGTATGGCACATCGATGCAGCGGCCGGTGCAGTCATAAGTCCAGCCGTGATAGCCACAGCGGATGGACTCGCCTTCCACCACGCCCGCGTGCAGCGGCACCTGCCGGTGTGCGCAACGATCCTCCAGTGCGAATATCGTACCGGACACGGTACGAATCAGTACGATCGGATCGCCGGCAAAATGCACCCCGTGGGCTTTGCCCCGCTTGACCTCATTTGACCAGGCCAATGGGAACCAGTGATCGGGATGGATGGGCACACGGCGCAGGTCGCGCACGGGCGCATTAGCGTGCGGGTCGATGGCATGGCTATCCGGCAAAGGCACTGTATGCATGCGTGACGCCTCCTCGTATAACGGGAGCTTCGACCGTCGCCACACGCCGACCAATTAGCGAACGGGGATTCGGCGCAGTTTACGCGAAGTCTACCGAACTCACCGGAATCCCGTTCTTTCCATAGTGTGGTTGATATTGTGGAAGGCTAAAGGTCATGGCCACCTTCGGCCAATCGACCCCCACACATCCTGGTGGCGGGGTAGCGAGCGCCCGGTGCCTGGTACGGAGCCGACGCTCAACTGCCGACGCTATAGCGCCGGGCAATGGCCGAAAGTGGCCGCTTGCTGCCGCTGAGTCCCCCGATAACATTGCTTACTGGCAGCCTGACTTAAGTGCGTCTTATCCACTTTTTGCGTTGAAAGTTGATAACTATTATCGAGAACGGTACATTTCGTGGCATCCGCCGTGCCCTTGCGCCCAACCCCGCCGTTGGGTGAGAAGGCGACTACGGCTGCAGAACGTCAGGGCCCTGTCGGGCGGGAGCACCGGCCCCGCCCTGGATCGCGCACTAGTCGAAGCTGACCGCGTTCACGGCGCAGGACGACAGGTTGGACTCATAGCTGCCGGGGCGCACACCCCATTGCCCTCCCCGCTGGGCCTGGAGCCAGAGCTCGATGGTGGTGATGAGCGTGGCGTCGTGGACGTGCTTGTCCTGCCGCCAGCAGACCTTGACCTCTGTTCCGTTGTTGGCTTCGGTGAATTTTTCCTGGCAATACTTGGCCATGGCTGGCTCCTTGAAGGATGCAACGTGTGGAACGGTGGACTTCACATCACGGTGAAATAGTCGCGCCAAGCGGCCTCCAGCGTGATCCGGGTAGGCATCGGCACGGCGGCGTTGTTGAACGTGGGCGGTTGGTTATTGCCGTAGTAGTAAGCGGTGCGGTCGTTCGTCGCCATATGGTCGCGCGTGGCATTGTCAACGCAACGGCTCATATGGATAGCCGGGAAGTTCGGATTCTCGTAGTACACCCAGACGCCTTGGCCGTTCGCGGGGTCGCGATACGCGCTGACTTTCCAGTCGTCCATCATGGTTGCTCTCCTTGAAAACGCTACTGCGATTGACGTGCCGGTGGGCGTATTCCCGCCAGCGCTACGAAACCGGCTTGCTGATCACGCCCAGCAAGACCGGGACATCCGAGCCGCTGCCATCGAACGAGACTTCGGTACCGTTGCAGCCCCGGCATGCCACGGCGCCCGGGGCATCCTGGGCGGCGCCCTGAACGGCAAAGGGGCCGACCCGCGTCAGCGAAGCAGCGAGTGCCTGCGCCTGGTGCGGACTGCCCGCGCGCAGCGCGATGCGCGGCTGATAGCCGATGACCGCGCCTGTTGGCAGCAACGCGAGCGCGCCGGCGGCCCCGAAGAAGTCGGGCGCGCCCGCCGGCAGCGCGGCCTGGCCGCCATCCAGCAGGCCGGCGTCGAACCAACTGCCAGGAGTCAGCGCGAAGACGCCGAACCCACCCAGCGACAAAGCCAATCCGTTGACGCCGTCAGGCAGGCCATTCGGCGCACCTTCGACCATGGCCGCTAGCGGCGCCGCGTTGATTGCATCCGCGACCGCCGCGCCACCGGCGCCTTGCAGCCCCAGGAAGGAAGGCCAGCTTCCCGCCGCCGGCAAGGCAGCAGCAGGCGCGGCCCCGGCCAGAGCGGCCAGCGCCGGAGGCGGCAGGGACACCGACCAGGCCGTAGCGCCGCCGGCCGGCGCCGCGCGCCATGCGGCCAGCCCCGCAGGCCAGCCATCGAGCGCGTATTGCGGGCAACGGAATACCACGCCCGCCGCATAGAGGCTGGCGGCCATGTTCAGGTCCGAGGCCTCTTGTTGCGATGCCAGCAAGCAGCGATTCAGGGCTGCCGTGAGCGCCGGCACGCGTTCACCCAACGCCGCCAGCAGCGCTTGATGCGCTTGCGCAGGCGCCATGGCGTTGGCCGCGGCGTTGACGCCCGCGGGCATGGGGGGCCCGGGCCGCCACGCCCGCACCGCCTGGCGGTAGCGCGCGAGGTCGGCCTGCAGGCTGCCCGTCCCGGCAGCCGCCCGCAACAGCGCGGGCTGCCCTGCGGCGCTTTCCACCAGGTAGCTCAGGCAAAGCCAGTAGGCGGCAAACAAGCCGCTGTGTGGCGCGTAGACACCCGCGGCAGCGGGAATGCCGTCGCCCAGCTGGTAGGTGCACCAGTTGCCCACCTGCGCATCCGCGTTGCCCAGTCCGCTGAAGGTGGCGGCCCCCGCGACGGAGAACACGTCGTTGCCAGCCACGCCCGCATGGCCGGCAAGTGCCGCGGCATACATGCGCCAGAGCGCAAGGTCGGATAGCACGGCGAGACCTCCCGGCAGGATGGACAGGATGAACGGCTGGGCGGCGCAGCCCCTCGCCCGAGCGCGCGAGGGACTGCGATCGCGACGGCCTCAGGTGCCCAGCTGCTGGCTTACTACCCCGAGCAGGATCGGCAGGGTGCTGCTGACCGGCCCGATCGTGACCGTGGCAGATGCATCGTCCCACTTGATGTCCTGCTTGGTGCCGTTGGTCGACACCGTGGCCGAGCCGATGCGGAAAGGGCCGATGCCGATCGACGCGGTCGCCTGCGCCTGCCAGGTGTTCTTGACGTTGCTGTAGTCGCTGGCCGCCATCTTCAACTTCACGGTCGGCTGGAAGCCCACCACGATCTGCGTCGCCATCCGCGCCAGCGAGCCGCTGTCGGCGAAGAAGGCCGGCGCGCCGGATTTGAGCCGCTGATGGTAGGTCGACACCAGCCCGCCGTTGTCCCACCACAGCCCCGGGCCGACCGGGAAGGTGCCGAAGCCGGTGAAGTCCACGGTCAGGCTGAAGTCACTGCTGGTGGTATTGATGCTGGTCTTTTGCCCGCTGGCCGAACCGCTGCCGAAGAAGGAGAAGAAGTCGCCAAACAGGCTGGCGTCTACCGAGGTGCTCCAGCCGAACTCGTCGAAGTCGTAAGTCTTCGAAGCGGAAGTCACCGAGATCGACGCGCCGGCGTTGTTCTTGCCGGCGACGCTGGCCTGCTGCCACTCGGCGTACTTGGCGCTAAACGCCTGCAGGGAATAGGACGGCGCGAAGGCCGAGATCAGGTTGTTCACCGGCACCGGATTGGTGCCACCGATCACCACCGGCTGGCTGCCTGCGGGTGCGACGCTGCCCACCTTGACCGGCATGTTGTACGGGTTCTGCAGCGTCATGCTCTGCGCGCCGTTGATGCCCACCTTGGCCCGCGCCTGCTGCACCACGCTATAGCCGGCCCCATAGGCCTTGATCATGATCTCGTCATACGCGCTGGCGGCGCCGATCAGCGCATTGTTGGCGCTCAGGTAGGACGGATAGCTCTGCTGCACCCAAGTCTGGAAGGGAGGCGGCGAGGGATTGACGTTCTTGTACGCCCCGTAAGCCGTATAGGCCGCTACCTGGACATTGTTGAATGCGGTCTGCGCGGTATTGAGCGCCGCCGCGGCCTGGTTGACCTGGCTGTCCAGGTTCGGATTAACCATGGCGCCAAGGTCGATCCAGTCGAGGAAGGTCGCGTACGTGGCCAGAAGGCCGCCCACCGGCGCATAGGCCGGGCTGTTGGCAGGCACGACATCGCCGATGCCGTACACATAGGCATTGATGATGTCCGGGTCGGCGTTGCCCAGGTCCACGTTCAGGGTGGTTGAGCCGGCGCTGAACTGCTGCTGTGCGGACATGCCATTGGGGAAGGCGGTCGCCTGCAGGGCGCCCATCCACTGCTTCCACAGACCCACGGTATCGACGTTTGCCATTTTTTTTGCTCCAGATCGTTTGCCGAGAAGGGACGGTGGCGGCATCCAGGCCCCACCCTCCGCCGACGCGCCGTGCCCCGCCGCCATCGCGCATGCACCGTTCGTCTGGCATTCATGGTCGGTTATCGCGGGCGCCGCCGAACTGTGCCGCGGCCTGATTCGCACCTTCAGGAATGCTGATTCGCGCATCAGCAGCACGGATATCGCGGCCGCCGGCGGCGTAGCGCCTAGAAGAGGTCTTCGCGAATCGCGTAGCGCGTCAGCTGGGCAATGCCCTTGACCTGGAGCTTGGCCATGATGTGCTCGCGATGGGTACCCACCGTCTTGCCGCTGATGTGCAGCCGGTCGGCGATCTCCCGGGTGGAGTGCCCCTCCACCAGCAACTGCAGGATCTGCCGCTCGCGCGTGCTGAGCTGCGCGCTCGGCTCGATCGAGCCGTGGTGCCGCGCGCAGCGCAGGCTGGCGACCATCGCGGTGGCCACCTCGGGACTGAGATAGGAACGTCCTCCCGCCACCGTGCGGATGGCCTTGCCGAGTTCGTCGCAGGCGCAATCCTTGAGCAGGTAGCCAAGCGCGCCGGCGTCCAGCGCGGCGGCGATCCTGCGCTGCTCGCCATGCGCCGAGAGGCACAGGACGCGCGCCGAGGGCACGTCCGGCACGATGCGGCAGAGCGCGTCGATGCCGTTGAGTACCGGCATGCCGAGATCGAGGGCGATCACGTCCGGGAGCAAGGCCTGCGCCATGCGCAAGGCTTCCATGCCGTCGCCGGCCTGGCCGATGACGGTCATGTCCGCTTCGCGCTCAAGCAAGGCGGCAAGTCCCTCCCGGAAGAGCGTGTGATCGTCGGCAAGCAAAACACGAGTCTGCGGCATGCTCAACCTCGCGGCATGGTGTGGATTCCGTCGCGGTGCGCCGAGCCGCCGGTATCGACGCCCGCCGCCCGCCAGTGCCCCGTGGGCATCACGATGCGCACGTGCGTGCCGCTGCCGTGCGCGGAGCCCACTTCGAGGCGTGCCCCCAGCGCGCGAAGCTGTGCCGCGCTGCTGGGAAGGCCAAAACCGCCCCCAGCACTGCCCTGGCCGGCAACAGAGCCCGGATCGAAGCCACGGCCGTCGTCCTCCACGCTGACCGTGACGTGGCCGCGCTTACAGGCCGTACGCACCCACACCTGGGATGCGCCGCTATGCTTGCGAACGTTGGCAAGCAGCTCCTTCACCACGCGCAGCAACACCGCGGTGGCAGCTTGCTCAAGCGGCGCCTGGGGGCCGCGCAGATCCAGCAGCAGGCGGGGAACCCCGCTCGATCCTTCCCCTGCGCAATGCGCCAGGCTACGCAGCGCGTCGTCGAGCGGCCCCTGCGCCAGCAGGCCAAGGCCGAGATCGATCGTCGCCGCGCGTACGCTGGCGGCAGCCTCCGCCACCAGCGTACGCGCCTCGCCGATCAGCGCGCGTGCCTGCGGCGGGCATGCCAGCTTCTCCAACTGGCCCAGCCGCAATAGCGCGAGGGCAAGCGCCTGGCCCACTTCGTCGTGCAGGCTGCAGGCGATGCGCTGCCGCTCACACTCCCGGGCCGCATGGCTGGCGTCGAGGATGGCCTGCTGTTGCTCGCGCCGCCGCCCGCGCACTGGACGATTGGCCTGGTACGCGGGCGCGCCTCCTGGGACAAGCCCGTCGCTGTCCCCGGGCGCCGCCCCGGCATTCTTGTTCTGCGACATGCCTGTCCCCATTGAAACCAACAAACTCTCCAGCGCGCGAAAATCTCTTTTAAATATTATTCAATTGACATACAGTTCCATGAATCCCGCGCCAGCTCTGGCTTTCCGGACTTCGCGGTCAAGCCTTGCGCAGCATCATCCCGCCGCGCGCACGCGGCTTGCAATACTGCCAATGCCGTATCTCCGTTAGCACAGGGATTCACTCATGGCGCCAGAGGCCATGGCGCAGGCAATAGATCGCCACGCCGGCCGCATTGCCCACGCCGAGTTTCCGGTACAGGTTCTCCCGATGCTTGCGCACGGTCAGGTTGCTCAGGCCGAGTTCCCTGGCAATCCGCTTGCTGGTATGCCCCGCTGCTACCCGTTGCGCAATGTCACGCTCACGCTGCGTCAGCACAGCCGGTGGCACGCCCGCCGGATGCGCCGCCATTGCCGCCTCGATGGGCCGCGCGAGATCGACGAAAGCCGTGCGCCACCGCGTAGGCGGCAAGCTGCGCCGCATTGCGCAAGCCCGTCTTGGCCAGCAAGTTGCTGCGATGCTTGCGGGCGGTCAGCACGCTGATCCGCAATGCAGCGGCAACGGCGCGGCAACTCATGCCGGATGCGATCAGCCCCAGGACTTCAAGTTCGCGCTGCGTCAGCGTGGCGGAGAGAATGCTTTGAGCCTGCATGTGTTGCCTGGGACGGGATGAAGCCCGCAATTCTGGCAGATAGCAGCCCCCCGGGTGGGTGGCAGACAAGCCCGCCGCCGAACAACGCGAACTAAAGTCGCTGTTCAGGCCGAAGTCGGCCCAGGTTCTACGCGCCATGCTGCGCGAGCCCGACCGTGCTTGGCGCGTCACCGAGTTGTCGGAAATCTCCGGAGTCAGCCTGGGGCACGTCAGCAATGTACGCAACGGCTTGATTGATCGGGAATGGGCAGCTCGATGTGGACGTAGGGCTAGATGCGGAAGCACTCGGCGATGGCGAATACGCGACCTTGATCGGCGCTCTTTAATGCCATGGATACGCGCAGCGCGAGGGGCTTCGGCGCTTCCAGCTGGTTCGCCAGGTCACAACGCGAGATGGCGGGGAAGCGATCGACGTCGTGGTCGATTTCTTGATGCCGCGCGACGCGGAGATCGTCAAGAACAATCCTCCGGCGCTGAAGGACCGTCTCCGGTCGTGCACGAACAGGCTGTCGCGTCCGGCGAACACCCGAGTTGGCTCGCGCCCGGCGTGCGAGAATACGGTGCGACCAGAAGCCGACTTGCTGCGGTCGCCAAAACACAACGCGGAGGCGATATTGGCCAAGAATCTACTGTACGGCCTGGTAACAATGGTACTTGCAACATCGGCGTTTGCCGGGGAGCGCTACATAGAAGTATGGAACCCGCCGGAGGCGCGCAGTTCCGCCACGAAATACCTGAAGCCATCGGCACACAAACCGAAGAATAGTCGTGTGGGTCCTCCTGCAACAAGCGGCCGGACGCGTCGAGTAGCGAAAATCTCACCGTTACGGCCGGCCACAAGGGGCAAGGCCCGGCAGGCTGACATACAACGACATTCCGCGGCAGGTTACGCCAGAAGGTAACGTGCTTCGGGTGGTAGGCGGCCACTCTCGAGCTGACATTGAGCGCTGATCGAGCAGCGGCCGGGGCGGTCCAGACCATCTGGCAGGCGGCCAACGAGGCCGCCACCGGCGAGCTGGCCACGCTGCGCGCCGCTGCCCGCCGCTGCCCGCGCATTCCGGAGCGCCCCCTTGCGCTATCATCCGGCCCATCTGGTCCACCGCAAACGACAGGAGCAGCCAATCATGCGACACATCGGTCAGACCGTCTCGTTCATCCGTCCCGACGGCCAGTCGGTCAACGGCTACCTTGCCAGGCCGGATCTCACTGACGGCGCGCCGGCCATCATCGTTGTCCAGGAGTGGTGGGGGCTGAACAACCAGATTCGCGGCGTTGCCGACCGCCTTGGGCGTGCCGGTTACTACGCGCTGGTACCTGACCTCTACCGCGGCGCCAGCACGGTCGAGCAGGAAGAGGCCCACCACCTGATGTCCAAGCTGAACTTCGGCGACGCCGTGGCGCAGGACATCCGCGGCGCCGTGCAGTACCTCGGCACCCTGAGCAGCCGCATCGGTATCACCGGCTTCTGCATGGGTGGTGCGCTGACACTGCTGTCGCTGAACTCCATCCCCGAGCTGAACGCAGGTGTGCCGTTCTACGGCATGCCGCCGCTGGAAGCGATCGATCCTGCCAATATCAAGGTGCCGGTGCTCGTTCACTCGGCCGCGCAGGACGCGTTCTTTGCGGCCGAGGACTTCGACAAGCTCGAGGAGAAGCTGCGCGCCGGCGGCGTCGACGCGACGTTCCACCGTTACCTCGCGCACCATGCCTTTGCCAACGAGGAGGCCATCGGCGACGGCCGCATCGCCGGTACCCAGTATGACGCCGCTTGGGCGCAGGTCGCCTGGGACCGCACGCTGACGTTCTTCGCGCGCCACCTTTGGCGCTGATCATCGCCAGCCGGGAAGCATCCCGTCCGCGGCCTCGGCACGCGCAACAACTGACGGGTGGATTGCATTGGGTGCAAATACGCCCCGGCAATTGCTTCGTTTACTGGATGTGCTGGAACTGTCCCATCTGGCCCATGATCCAGGTTGCTTTTCCCCGTCGGCCTCGGCTTTGGCGTACAAACCTGTACGCCTCGCAAGGGTTAGTCGCGGCACACATCAGGCGCTGTGCTCTGTTAACGCTTCAATGGCGTGGTTAGCACGGTCTCATTCGTGTCCACGACGAACACCGCAAGCAGCTTGGCGGGCTCCGTCTTGCTCGCGTTGGCACTGACGTCGTGCCGGTCGCCAGGCATATCGGTGAAGTTCTGCCCCTTCGTGAAGGTGCGAAGTGGTCCGCCGTTGAGTTGGTTCAGCACGGCGCCTTCCGTCGCGAGCTACCTGCCGAATTTATGGATCACTTCACATGAGCGCGCGCCAGCCACTGATCGAGACTGGTGCGACCTATCCGCGCATCGCCCAGCGGCACGAGCGACAGTTCCTCGACTTGGCCGCCGTAGTATCGCGCGTCGGGATCCGTCACGACGGTGCGCGCGTCGCCCACCGACTTCAGATAGCGCGAAACGATCTGCGCGAAGGGCGCGCGGTCCGGTCCGGCGATGTCGATGGTGCCGTTTAGCGGCGCCCCCAGCGCGACCTGCGCAAGCGCCGCCGCGACGTCATCCGCAGCGATCGGCTGGAACATCCCGTCGCCAATGCGCACAGTGCCGCCATCCGTACCGTAATCCGCGATGGCCCCGATGAATTCCATGAACTGCGTGGCGCGCACGATCGTGTATGGCACACCGGCCGCGTCGATCACCGCTTCCTGTGCAACCTTGGCCGTGAAATACGCGTTGTCCGGCATGCGGTCGGCGCCGACGATCGACAGCGCGACGTGATGGCGCACCCCCGCAGCCACCTCGGCCTTGCCGAGATTGCGTGCCGAGGTGCGGAAGAAGTCGAGCACCGCCTGCGGCTCCCAAGACGGCGCATTCGTCACATCCACGACGACATCCGCGTTCACCAGTGCATGGCTTAGGCCTTCGCCGGTCACTGTGTTGACACCGGTACGCGGGGATGCGGCGACTGCCGTGTGGCCCGCCTCTTTGAGTAGCGTGACAAGACGTGAGCCGATCAGGCCAGAACCACCGATTACAACGATCTTCATGGCAGATTCTCCATATCAGGGTAGAGGAACGCGCTGCGCACCTGGTGTGGGGGGTATCACTGAACGTGCCTGTCACCGTCGCATCGTATGAAGCCATTGTGGAACAATCATGCCCTATGGATAAGGGCCCGGTTCTGGACGAACGCGGATTGCATGTGGCATGGTTGAACGCCTGATTGCGATGACAAGTTCTTTGCTCGGCTTAAATGGTAGACCTTGTTCAAGCCGATTACGACATGACGCTTGCTTCCTATTTCATCGGATAGATGGATCCGTCGCCGCCTTGGCACCCACCCGCAGGAGCCCCTGATCAGCTTTGGCCAACGCTGGCTCCGATTGGTGTCGATGCGACAACAGAGTGGGTACCTTGGCGGCACTACTGGTGCCGCGGGCCGAAGGCTACGATCCTTCCCAAGCGGTGCCTGCAGCAATCCAGCGCAGGTCCGGCGAGCATCCCCGCCAACCTAGCAGGAGTGATCATGGCTCAACGCATCAACTACTTTCAGCAATCCCCGGAACTGTTAAAAAAGCTCATGGAGCTCAACAGCCTGTTCCCGAAGACGACGATCGAGGAACACGTTCGCGGACTCGTCGAGATTCGCGCGTCGCAGCTCAACGGTTGTGCATTCTGCGTCGACATGCATATCAAGACGGCGAAGATCCACGGCGAGCGCGAACTGCGGCTGCATCATGTAGCGATCTGGCGCGAATCCACGCTGTTCTCGCCGCGCGAGCGCGCAGCGCTGGCATGGACCGAAGCGTTGACCCGGCTGTCCGCAGAAGGTGTGCCCGACGATATCTACGAGCGCGTGCGCACCCAGTATTCCGAAAAGGAGCTGTCCGACCTGACTTTCCTGGTGGGCGCAATCAATACCTGGAACCGGTTGAACGTAGCGTTCCGCATGGTGCCGGGCGCCTTTGACAAGACGTTCGGACTGGACAAAGCCAATCTGGAGTGATGCCATGAAAGGCATGATTGCGATGGCGGCAAGCCTGCTGCTGGCGCTGTCGGTGCAGCTGGCCCACGCAGCGCCGCCGGACGTCGTGGTCAAACCGCTGACCACGAAGGCATTGCCCGATTATCCGGGCAAGGAAGTGGAAATGATCACGGTGGAGTATCCGCCTGGCGCCTACGACCCTGTGCATCGTCATGATGCGCACGCGTTCGTCTACGTGCTCGAAGGCAGCATTGTGATGGGCGTGAAGGGCGGCAAGGAAGTCACGCTCAAGGCGGGCGAAACCTTCTATGAAGGCCCGGACGATCTCCACACTGTTGGGCGCAATGCCAGCAACACCAAGCCGGCGAAGTTCGTCGTGCTGCTGATCAAAAAGCAGGGGGCGCCGATCTTCACTCCGGTGATGTAGCGCCAGCCGTTCTCCCGGGCCGGTGCACGCCTGAGGCATTCTGATTCTTCCTCCTGTGCCGACGCTTCGTCCTCGCGAGCGTCGGCGTTTCCTTGTTGCGACAGCGTGATCAGCGAGCAGGTCCCGCATCATCATCCAATGGGGGCACGCCATTGCCGATCGACAGCTCGCCGCCGTGCGCATCGATGATCGAACGACAGATCGACAGCCTCATCCCGAGACCCGTCGGCTTGGTCGTGAAGAACGGTGCCAACGCCTGCTCGGGGTTTTGCGATGCAAAGCCCGGCCCCGGGTCACAAACAGTCACAACCACACAGCCAGCGTCGGCCTGACTGGTGCTGATGCGCAGTTCACGGATATCATCGCTGTCCCCGTTCATTGCCTCGAGCGCGTTGATCAGATTAGTGCGAATCGCATGTCATGGCTGGCCGCGATCGGCAGGGCATCGCTCGTTCCGGGAACGAACACGGAGACTTACTTTGCATCCCGCGCCACGGCGATTTTTAATGCCGCCCGGAATGCACATCGCATGCACGTGCATGACCGCCAGGGGACCTACGTGCCCCCGTTGTGGCAACGTACGCATAGCCGACGCGCTCGCCGCGATCTTGTACTCCCGGGAACGCCTAGCAGGTACCGGTGATGTTCTAGGAGGCAGAACCCTTGAAATTCCGGAGACCAGTCTGCCCTTGACTACCTAAGCGGTACCGCCATGATGGGGCTGCTACCTCCGATATCTACCGCCCTGGATGGTTCACCAATCTTTGGCACTGCAGCAGTATCTGCCCCGCCGCCTATAGTGAAACTCTGGTAGAGGCCCGGCACCCGCATAGGTATGGGGCCTCCACAGTGGAGATTCCGCGGTGCGAGCTTGGTCGTGCCGCTTTCCAGCCGGTGTACTTCCTTGGAGGCTTCAATGCTCTACCGGTTCATGGAGTATCAGCGCGCAATGTTCGCGCCATTCGCTGTGTGGGCAGCGAACGCGGCCAGCGCGTTTTCCGATCATGAGAACCCGCTGTCGCAGATACCGGGCGCTCACATGTTTGCCACTGGTTACGAAATGCTGTCCCGTCTGGGACAAAGCGACGACAAGCCGGGGTTCGGTATCGCAGCCATTGAGCGCAACGGCTGCGTCGTCCCGGTGGTGGAGCAAGTCGTCCTGGAACGGGCATTTTGCCGCCTATTGCGCTTCGCACCGGATCCGGTCGCTCTTGGCCCCGCCGCCTCCCATACAAGACCTGCTGTGCTGGTCTGTGCGCCGCTGGCAGGGCATCACGCCGTCATGCTCCGCGAGGTCGTCGAAACCTTATTGGCAGAGCATATCGTCTATGTGACGGACTGGATCGATGCGCGCTGTGTGCCCGTGGTGGACGGGCCGTTTCACCTGGATGACTATGTCACCGAACTGCAGGCTTTTATCCGTCAGATTGGCACGGAGGACCCGCTGCACGTGATTGCCATCTGCCAGGCTACCGTACCGGCCCTGGCAGCTGTTTCGCTGTTGGCCAGCGCGGACGAGCCGGCTCCCCGCAGCCTGATCCTAATGGGCGGGCCGATCGATGCGCGTCGCAGCCCTACCGCGGTGGGAAGGTTCGCCGCAGACCACTCCCTCATGTGGTTCCAACGGAATTTGATCTATACCGTGCCCGGTCGCTATGCCGGTGCCGGTCGCAAGGTGTACCCGAACTTCCTGCAGCTTGCCGGTTTGATGGCGGCACAGCCAGGTTTGTTGGCGGCGTCGCATTGGGACTATTATTTGGAACGCGCCGCAGGTGACTACGAGCGTGCCGAAGCCCTCCGGCGCGTTTGCGATGGCTACCACGCGGTGCTCGACATGGCGGCAGAGTTCTACCTGGATACCATCCAGATCGTGTTCCAGGAATTCCGTCTGGCGCGCGACAATTGGTTCGTGCAAGGACAGCTCGTGCGTCCGCAAGACATCCGAGCCACTAGGCTCTTGACCATAGAAGGCGAACACGACGCCATTTCCGGCTGCGGACAGACGCACGCGGCGCATGCTCTGTGTCGCGGCATTGCGGCACGCGACAAGCGGCATATGACAGCGCGCCACTGCGGCCACTATGATCTATTCTCTGGCACCCGCTGGCGCTCAGAAATCTACCCTGGTATCCGCACGCTGACTCGACAGGATACCTAGCCACGATGCCCGCCGATCATGCAAACACCACAGTTGGCATCACCGGCACATTTGCAAGAATTCAGATGTCGGCCCGCACGATGACGGCCACCACTGGCCTACCGCTTCCTCAACGAGGCTAGTGCGTGCGGTATTCGGCGTTAGCAATCCGTCGCGACAAACAGGTCACAACGCGATAGGGCTTTTCGATACTCACGCCTTCCCGGTGCTAAGCACGAAAATCGCACTGCATGCCGCACGCGCCACATTACGCAATGCGGCGTAGGGCTTCAAACATGGAAGTACCTTGACTGGTCAAGCGAGGATGGACATCATCGCCACCATGACCGTGCTCCATCGTCACCAGTTTGCGGACCAGCAATCCGTCGAGCTGCTCTGGCTCAAGATCGTCGATGTCATGCGCGTCGCCAAGCAGTAGCAGCGCGGCGATTTCATGTGGACTGAGCATGTCAGGCTCCTTTGTCGGGCACGAAAAAAGGAACTACGACTGCTGCTCCGTGGATGGAGTTCCACGGAAGAGGGTAGGAAGACACTGCGAGTGGATTCGGTGCGAGGACGCGCTGAGTTTGCGCACAACCGAGCGTTTACCGTAATCGGTCTGCCCGGCGGAATCAAGCCCTTCGTGTGCTGCGATGCAGCGCAGCGTAGCCAAGGCATATGGGTCGTTGAGGTCTCAGGCGTTTCCCGACACCATGGCGAGCTGGATCACTGCTCCACGTAAGGAAGTGAATCAGCTCGCGCGAGAAACTGAGCTTCAAACGGTGCAAGGTTGAGCCGCTTTGGCGAACGCTGCGCGCAACATCATTGCCGCCGTGCGCGTTCGATCTGGTAGACCAGTCGCTGTAAGAGGGTCTGCTGATGGAGTGTGAGCAAAACAAAGGCGCAGCCTAGCGTGTGCATCACACTTCGACCCTGCCACTGCAGGCCGCATCCCGCTACCTGCAGCGTGATATCTTGCAGGCGCTGCTGGCCAAGCTCGAGCTTGCAGCCTCTCAAGACCGTGCCGATCGGTAGCCGACGGATGTCGCTTTCGTTCGATCGCAGACCAAGGCCGGATTGTGACACGTCCCCGATTTCCAGTCTCAACCGCTCACCGTTCTGAAGGCGCAGTTCGCAGATGAACGCCAAAGAGGCAGACGACCTGCGGATCTTCGACGACGAAAGCAGTTGGTAGTCGTCGGCATAGCGCCTGGTATCCAGGATATGGGCATGCCAGAACGCATCGACGAGTTCGCTGGGCACTGCCGGCATTTCCCACGTTGAGAGCGGTAGGGGCATTCGAACTCGAACGGCTGACGGTCATGCAAGGCCTTGTCCATTTTTTTCCCGCAGCACTGTACGATGGCTAGTCGCGATCGCCTGGAACAGTGTGTCCGGGGTCGGCTTGTGGCCGCGCCAAGCCAGCAAGCGCGCCGTTTCCCGCGAAAAGTGGGCATTCCCTTTGCCGAGGTCCCAAAAAGTCGCCGGCATCGTAGACGCGGAACCTGACCCAGCACATGTTCTCGTTGCTGGCCAGGTCCTTCAGCAAATCAGCCACGCGAATGCCTGCACCGAGCGAGCCAACGTAAGCAGCGCGGCGGGCTTCCACGGAGTCCAGGTTCGGCACCTTGCGGTACACCGGCAAACGCAGGGCGATGCCCACATGGGGGTTCTTGGCTTCGCTGAAAATCAGCCGGCCGCTGCTCACTGATATCCCATTGCTTACCACCCATCCGCCTCAGCCGGCCCTCGAAAGCCGGCGTCCGTAAGCGATGGACAAATCAGCTTTTAACGGGTTATGCCAGCACACCATAGCTTAATCGCCAATGGAGCAGGTTCACTTGAGAGCGGGTCGGCCGCCCCTTTGCCCCCTTTGCCACAACCAAGCGTACCCATTTCTGCGTGCAGCGTAAGCATTCTCGATTCCGCCCCGACGTTTGTAGTTTGCATGCCAGCAGAAGCGGGGTTGCCGGCCCCTGATTTGGAGTTGCTCGGACGTCGCCGAGATCGTGGAGTACGCATACTTTATGCTGGGTATGAGGGAGACTGCCAATGAGGCTCATTAAGCATTCTGCTGGATTGGTTGTGCTCCGACCTACGGTTGGTCAGTGGCTCTGCCTGGTCCTACGCGCATATCGAAATTGGGACATGCCCAAAGGCATACCAGAACCTAACGAAGAGCCATTATCGGCAGCGATGCGGGAAGCCAGGGAGGAAACCGGCTTGTCAACGCTTGAGCTTCGCTGGGGGAAGGACTATCGCGAAACAGAACCCTATACGAACGGCAAGATAGCGCGCTTCTATCTGGCGGCGTCACCGAGCGGTGAGGTGCGCTTACCAATTAGCGCTGAACTAGGGCGTCCAGAGCACCACGAGTTCCGCTGGGTGACATTTGCTGAGGCCCAGCAACTGCTGCCATCCCGGTTCGAGCCGATACTCGAATGGGCTCAGAGCATGGCCGGGCTGCCGAGCTAAGGTCAGCGGATATCCTTCCCCCAATCGCAAAGTGGTGGAGGAATCGCCAGTGCTGCGATTGCACAGCCTATCGCAACACCAATGCTCATCTTATGCGGTGCACCGCTTCAAATTGAAGAAGTGCGTGCCAATGAAGGGGCAGGTGTCATCGAGAAGATCCGGACTTTGATGGCAGAGTATGACCTGACAGTCGAGGACATTACTATGCGCCGACGCGGGCGCCCGGCGAGCTGTGGTGCAAGCAAGCCGAAGTCCGAGCTGCCTCCGAAGTATCGTGACCCCAAGACTGGGAAAAACCTGGTCGGGCCGAGGCCGTCCCTGGACGGCAAGGGTTTCACTTTTCGAGAATTGCGCTATGTCCTTTGAAACGATTCACGCCGAAATAATGCCTGCCCGGCCATATCTGATTCCCCGCGAGCGCGCAGACAAAGGGATCGCAAAGGGGAGACGGCTATGAACTCGTGCGTTCGGCCAGCGGGCGAAAAGCGCTTCAACAGGTACGACAGCGCTTCTCCGGCTCAATGGCTGAGCTCCTGGCTATCATCGCTGAACAAGTAGAAATCATGCGTGGGCATGGGCGTTAGGCAAGTCATGCTCGGGATCGGCGCATGGCCCGCGAGTCATTTGCTCTTGCACGGTGCCATCCGCGCGCCCTTCGCCGTGACCAGAGCGCGAATCTTAGGTTAGAATGCAAAGCTTGAAACGATTTCCCAGCGATTGGGGCTTAAGCGAAGGGAAATGCCCCAGCGAGAGCGGAAAGGCCTGATTTCCCCGACGTCAGGCAATATTGTTTCTTTACAGCCGACGTGGTGAAATTGGTAGACACGCTATCTTGAGGGGGTAGTGGCGAAAGCTGTGCGAGTTCGAGTCTCGCCGTCGGCACCAAACAACTTAGAAGCAGGATGCAGACGGTCGCGGTTCTTGATTTTGAAACGACGGGATTGTCGCCAAGTCTCGGTGACCGAGCCACGGAAATTGCTGTCATCTTGCTGCGTGACGGCGAGATTATCGACCGTTATCAAAGCTTGATGAACGCTGGAAGGCGTATCCCCTCGCAGGTTGTAAGCCTGACCGGAATCACCAATGACATGATCGCAGATGCGCCTGCCGCATCGAAGGTCATGAGTGAAGCGGCCAGGTTTGTCGGCAGACATCCGGTGGTAGCCCACAATGCCGGATTTGACCGAAGGTTTTGGCAAGCCGAGCTTGGGCTCCTGGACATCGCGGCCAATCAGCACTTCGCGTGCACGATGCTCACCTCCAGACGTATCTACCCACACGCTCAAAATCACAGGCTATCAACACTCGTCGATTTGCTCCATTTGCCCAAGACCGGGCGCGCGCACAGAGCGATGGCCGACGCTGAAATGACCTGCCATCTGTGGCATCGACTGCGACTCGATATCGCTCGGACGTACGGAGTCAGGCAGGTCGATTACGCGCTCATCGCCCGTGTTCAGGCCACCAACCGCGCCAAGGTTCCGATGTTCCTTCGTTCGCTAGCCGAATCGGACGCTGATTAGCATGCACCGAGCTAAGGGTAATTTTCCGGTCGGACACCATTAACTTTCGGGTTTGCTGCTGGATTCTCGGCGCTCCTCAGCATATTCTTGGCAGTCCTCAACAATGGTTTGGGAGTCGCGGGTGCAGTCGTTGGGATCGGAGATATCGGTTTCCGCCGCCCAGTAGTAGCCAGCTTCATGCCCTGAGCAGGATATGCAGCGGGAGCCCAAGGAACACTCATTGTCGGCCGCGCCCTGCGTCGGGCGGGGCACCTGAGTATCAAATCGGCGTTTCATTTCATCGATGCTCACGCCTTGGTCGGCCGCAATGGCTGGCAAGAACTGGTCCCGGTATATTTTCCGACCGGCAGCATGACGCTATGCTGCGTGGGCAGGTTTTCAAGTCAACAGGTTGGCCACAGCGCCTGGGTGCTTGCGCTCCCCGCGTAGTTGGCGTAGTCGCTATTCGCAGTTGCGCTGCTCCGTCGAGAAGCAACAGACCTCGCGATGCAGCGGAATACCATCGCTAGGGCGCCTCTCTAAAGCCCTTGACAAGCTTGTGCAAGCGCTCGTCGTCCTCCGATGTCCGTTGACCGACAGTAAGCTTCCACCAGGCTAAGTAGACGCCGTAGGCGAGCCAAGCATCCCTAATACTGTTTCCGCAATTGCATTCAGACTGACTAAGGATAAGGCGAATCGATTTTTCGGTTGTTGTCGTAAATTCATCGTAACACTTGTGAGAATTCGAACTCGGATTGATTGATCTCGCTGACTCGACAAGCATAACCGCAGCGTAAAGGGGGTTATTTAGCATAAACGTTAATTAGGTCGACAAGTTCTGGTGTGGGTCAGCTGACCAAGGCAGTGTTGGGGTAGTGCCCTGGCTCTATAGTTGCCAGCCTGCTCACTGCGGTCCGATGCGACCACCCTGTGCTCGCGCCCTACATAGTGCGAGGTCGGTGGACGCTCACTGCGCCCCGCCGCTCCCAGTTACTCATGGCGCCCCAGATTCAATTGCGGTGATCTTCACTGCAAGCGTAGTTCGCCATGACGCAGCAGCACATCAGGCGAACAGGCTAGTGCAGCGGCGCACGGGTTGATGCAGAGCCGAAACGCCACGCTCAAACAAGACGCACACTTGACGGTGGCAGCTTGCAATTTTTCAAAACAACCCTCGGAGCGCTCGCGGGGAGAGAACGATGCCAGCCGTTTTTTATTTCAATTCTGTAACGGCGACGGCGACGCAGGCGAATGGGGCCTGTGCATCGAGCCCAAATAGCACGCATCATTTTGAGGGATAAGGTCTGCGGTATGGGAAGAAGCATTGCGGCTACGCTTTGCTCGATACGTATGCCCACAATTCGCAGCTCAAATCCTCACCAGCCTATACGCTCGCCTTTTTGGCAGTTATTTATCTCGGTGTAGCTGGCGGTGTCCAACGCCTGGTCTGCAATGCACCGAAGATTGTGAAGCGCCGGAGTTCAAAGCCTGTCGCCCTGATTGCGCGGATCACCCGTCACAGGTTCGCTGCGTTTCAGGTCTGAATCAACCTGTGCATCAACAATGCAGTCCGTCATTAGACCGATAGTCTTTCTTTCATCGGTGAGTACAGAATCTCAGCACCAGCCAAGGATCGAAGCACTTACTTCGTAAATCAGTGACTCTGGTTCGGGATTGAAAATTGAAGATCCGCACATGGCTGCAAGGCTTATCTCCGGCCTGTCCGCCCGTGGTCCCGGTTCCTGGAAGCTTCCCTAACTCGGAGTCTTAAATGCAACTTTTCTCGAAAGTCCTGCACCGCAACGATACCGAACGGCGCAGCTTGAGTCAGGCTGCCCAGGGCCAGCAATGGAAGATCGCTTACGACCTTGACGGCCAGTCGATCCTCGGGGCGTTGTTCTGCGGCATTTTGTGCGCGATGCCGACCGCGTTGGGTGGCCTTCTCCTGATCCTGATCCGGCTGTAAGCCCCCCACTGACTGGCCCCGTTCTAGCGTGAGCGGGCTCTTGTGCTGACGTGTCTTCGGGGGGCGTTGGCTGGAACCAAATCTTACCTTGCCGCTGGCAGCGCAGTTGGCCATCGACGCAGAGTCCGCTTGCAGACTCCCGGACAAGATTGGGGTGGCTGCCATTGTCGCTGCCCACCAACCGCATACCTTCGGCGGGATCAGCGTCCAGCGCGTCTAGGCGAATGTTAGCCGTTTCGTTCAAGCTGCCCGTCATCGGTGGCCGGCACACTGGCGTCTCGTTTCGAACAGAAAGGAGCTCTGCCATGACTACCACTACCCAATCCCAATGCGATTGCGCTGCTTGCCCTGGCGCCGGCTGCGCCTGCGGTTGCCAGGCAACTGCTGAACGGAATCCGTGCGCCTGCGGAGCCGGATGCAACTGCGCGCCGCAATGCCAGCGCAGAACTGGATGTGCCTGTGGCGCCGCAAAGCCAGCGCCGGAAACGCGCACGTAACGTTGCCGAGGGCGCGGCGTCTTTATTCGCCCGCCTGTTCCCGGTCGCCGTATAGGGGCGCCAGCGGATTGTGCCCATGCGCCCGCAACTCGTGGCCGCGCCATCCGGCTATGCCTGGCGCGACTTCGCTCGCTTTCACGGCCCGGGCTACCTCGCTGCGGTCGGGTATATGGACCCAGGCAACTGGGCGACTGACCGCGCCGCTAGCCCCGTCCACGGCTACCGCTTGCTGTGGGTGGTGGGGACGGCCAGGGCAATGCTGATGCAGGTCATGGCAAGCCGGCTCTGCCTGATAAGCGGCAAGAACCTGGCGCAGGCGTCCTGAAGAAGCGCGGCTTCAGGCGACTGGAGATTTTCGTGATCAGCCTGGTGGCGCCGGTGTCGGCGCGCTAGCGTTGACACATGCCAAGGCCGCCGGAGCCCGGCACGCGATCCACAACCAAGTCAACCCTGCTGCGCAGCGGGTGCTTGAAATCACAGGGGGCGCGGGCCGGCGATCGCCTATTCAATTACCCGCGGGCCAAGGTCATAGACAAGGAAGAACTTGAGCGTAATTGACTGAAGAGCGTTGTTGGTACTCCGGTTGCGCTGGACAGATCGTGCAAGCGAATGCACCGTTGAGAACGGAAAGGTAGTTGACAATGTGGTGTTGGTCTTTCCATTACAGAACTAGCGGCCGCGAGCAAAACACAACACGATGTTAGTCCGGCCAGCAGCAGCCGATTAGTTTCGGATGCTTCGATGTTGCTCCATCAGATTGTCGAGCCACTATGCGCTATGCCGCGTCGCGGATTCCTGTGATCTGGTCTGACTCGCACCTCGACGCAATGCGTACATCGTTTTCTATTGTGTACACGACTTGTGCGGTTATACTCCGCACTCCACAACACTATGAATAACCAACATGATCGCAGCAAATAAAACAACGACTCGGGTGAATGCAGTTGCCAAGAGCAAGCCTGCCGCAAAGAAGGTAGCCGTTCCGACGAAGAAGGCCAGCGTGCTTGCGCGCGAGGCGCAGGCGGCCAAGAAGCGTCTGCTGAAGCTGCGCGCCGACACCAAGAAGGCGATCGAGGCAGCAAAGCGTGACGTCGCCAAGGCTACGGAAGCCGCAAAGGCTGCAGCTCGCTTTGAAAAGCAGGCTGCAAAGGACAAAGCGGCTGCAAAGAAGGCTAAGGCCGCCGGCGCAAAGAAGGCAACGGCTGGCAAGGTGGCTGCGAAGAAGCCCGCTGCAAAAAAAGCGGTTGCCGGCAATAAGGTTGCGGCGAAGCAGGCGGCCCCGAAAACGGCTGCAGTGAAAGCCGTGACGAAAAAGCGGGCCCCGGCAAAGAGGGCTGTTGCACCGGCGGCCTCGCCCGCAGCTGCGGCCTGATTTATACCTCGGCTGGTACGCGATGTTGCCAACCAGCCGATTGGCCGAAGATGTGGGGCGCATCTTAGCGCTGCGCTCTGCATCGACGGAAAAGCAAATGCTGCGCATAGCGCTGACAGCTGATCCGTTTTTGGTTTTACTGGGCCTCTAGCTCATGCCTGGTTAGAGCAGCGGACTCATAATCCGTTGGTGCCGTGTTCGACTCACGGGAGGCCCACCAAGGCATACTTGGCCTTGATCTGGTCAGATCTCTGCCCAATACTACCTGGCTCTGTCTGGCGCCGCCCCCTTCAGAAGGACACGTAACGCCGCTTTGCAGCAATGCTCGCAGTCCGCATATAACAGCCATTGTCGCAGTGGCAGTATCCCAAAGGACGATTCCTTCCCATTTCTGGACAACTTGGGGGCCTGGGCAACATCGCTCAATCCGTCCATTCTCCAATCTGGCGGCTATCTGGAAGAAATCTTGCGGACCGCCCTGGAAATGCGTATAAGTCAATCGTGATAGGAAAATATTGGAGACAGGATGACGACGTATCAGGAATTGTTGGCTCAGAAGCAAGCGCTGGAGGCCCAAATCGAAGAGGCACGCGCCTCTGAGGTGGCGGGTGTCATCGAACAGATTCGTAATCTGATGATCCAGTATAGCCTCTCGCCTGAGGACATTGCGCCTCGCCGTCGCCGAGGCCGGCCAGCGGGTACCACTTCTGCTGCCGCAGAAAAAGTAGCGCTCCCGCCCAAGTATATGGATCCCAAAACAGGGAAAACCTGGTCCGGCCGAGGCAGGGCGCCGGCATGGCTGGGCAAGCGCCCCGAGCGCTTCCTCATTCCGCAGGAATGACGTGCATGGCCATCGCCCCACGGGCGATGGCAACTTGCCTTATCCAAGGCGTCAGCTGACAGGGAATCGGTTTCGTTTCCCTGTACCGGCGCAAAAAAAGCGGCTCTCGACCGGTAGCGGAGAGCCGTGGAACGTCCAAGAAGAAATCGGGAAACTCTCGCAAGTTACCCGCATCTAGTATCCGCCAAGGCGCCAAGACATGCAATTGAGCTGCATAGTCGGCGGGACGCAGTCAGGTGGCGATCCATTGAGAACAGCTGGCCCGAGCAGCCAGCGCTCCCTGGGCGCGTGCAATAGCATGGCATCACTTGTCAAAGCCATGCGAGGGTGGGGATGCCGCAATTGTCCAACCGCTTGTCGGACAATTGGCTTGGGGCACAACCAGGCGCTGGCTGAATTCGTATTGCTTGAACGCCAGTGGCATGGGTACCGGGCGCTAGCATCAATCGATTGGCAGTCGAGTATGCGTTTCTCACCACGTTCAAAGCAGGGCTTGATCGCTCGACAATGTACCCAAGGGGACACATCAAATTGGCCAAAAAATAGTGTGGCTCCGGCAAGGAGCTGCTACTTCCGGCGGTGTCGCTTTGTATTTCGGAATATCGGACATGTTCAGAGGCGACAGTTACACGCTAATCAAATAGTATGAATAACGAGCCATCGTCCCTGTTGACACTATTGGCTCGGCCACTCGCGCTTTACATTCGTGAGGCCAAGCCGCCGAATTGGGGGGCGTGACCGCAAGGTGGGACGGCAGCCCACCATAACACCCCACGAGCCAAAATGATTTGCATCGGCGTAGACAGCAAGGGCCCGTTCACGACGTCTCAGAATAGAGAGCGAGAATATCTTGCGGTTCTGCCATGTAGTGCGTATAAGTCGATTTAGCTAACGAACCGGAGACGGAGATATGGCAACGTACAAAGAGCTTGTCGCTCAGAAGGAAGCCTTGGAAGCTCAAATTGAAGAGGCTCGTTCAACCGAGGTGGCGAGTGTTATCGAGCAAATTCAATCCTTGATGGCTCAGTATGGTCTTTCTCCGGAGGATGTAGCCCCGCGGCGCCGTCGAGGACGTCCTGCCGCTTCCAGCTCCACATCTGCAACGAAGACTTCACTGCCGCCAAAGTACATGGATCCCAAGACTGGAAAGACTTGGTCGGGAAGAGGGCGTACGCCTGGGTGGCTCGGCAAACGACCCGAGCGTTTCCTTATTCCGCAGGAATAATTGCCCCGATAAACCAGGGGTTGCGCGGTGAGGCGCCGCGAACCGCACCAATCGATCGAGGCATATTGCCATTGTTTCATTATCGTGAAACAATGGCGCAACACCTTCTTGCGCTGCTCTATGCCACGGCCTCTTCCTGATCCCACGCCTCCAGCCCGCGCGACCATTCGCTCTATTTCACAGTTGGGCGATCGAATTCGAGCAACTCGGGCTGTCCAGGGCATGCCGATTGATCAAGCCGCGAAAAATTGCGCTGTATCCGTCGGCATGCTATCCAAACTTGAAAACGGTAAAAGCGTAAATTTCGAGTACGTCCTTCGAGTGCTGGAGGGGCTTGACCTGACACTCTTGGTTGTTCCGAAAGCCCACGGCCACTGGCTTGAGCAGGCGGCTACCCATGCTGCCAAGCTTGGCGATGAGAGAGCGTGGGAATAGTCTGCATAGCTGACTTCAAACCCACACGATCGAGCTTGTGACCAGCCCTCGCGAAGTCGATTACTTCGCGAGGATGGCTGGATGCGCGCGTTTATTTAACATAATGTTTATTATGCGTTTTTGTGCTGTAGCGGCAAAGTTGTAATGTCCGGTTTCAGCAAAGTTGAAATGTCCGCCTGAGCTCCCCGTCCATGGTATTCAGCCTGCCCGGTTGAATGCAAAAAAGGACGCCCGGCGATGGCTGGAACCGAGGTTATCACAGTAAGCATGCGTGAGTTAGATAGGCTCAAGACCGTCCAGGCGGTCGTGGATGGTCAGTTGCGGCCCGGCGTGGCCGCCGAACGGTTGGAGATCACGGACCGGCAGTTCCGGCGGCTGCTGGAACGCTATAAGCAGGAAGGCCCGTCCGGGCTAGTGTCGCGACGGCGCGGGCGACCCAGCAACAATCGCATGCCTGCGGACCGCGAATCTGTAGCCCTTGGCCTGATCCGGGAACACTACGCCGACTTCGGCCCAACGCTGGCGGCCGAGAAGCTGCGCGAGCGCCATGGACTGACCTTGTCCAAAGAAACGATCCGCCGACTGATGACGGCAGCCGGCCTGTGGGTGCCGCGCAAACAGCGGCCGCCCAAGGTCTACCAGCCTCGTAACCGGCGCGCCTGCTATGGCGAACTGATTCAGATTGATGGCAGCGATCACCGCTGGTTTGAGGAGCGCGCGCCAGCCTGCACGCTGCTGGTGTACGTCGACGATGCCACCAGCCGGATCATGGAACTGCGGTTCACTCATTCGGAATCCACGTTCACGTATTTCGCGGCGACCCGTGCCTATCTGGAGCGCCATGGCAAGCCGGTGGCGTTTTACAGTGACAAGGCCAGCGTTTTCCGGGTCAACAAGCAAGGGGCAACCGGCGGGGATGGCCACACGCAGTTTGCCCGGGCGTTGTTTGAGCTGAACATCGAAGGCATCTGCGCCAATAGCAGCCAGGCCAAGGGCCGCGTGGAACGAACCCATCTGACCCTGCAGGATCGGTTGGTCAAAGAGCTACGCCTGCGTGGCATCAGCACCATGCAGGCCGCCAATGCCTTCATGGCGGAGTTCATCGCCGACTACAACGCGCGCTTTGCCAAGTTGCCGCGCAACAACCACAACGCCCATCGGCCGCTGCGACCGGATGAGAACCTGGATCTGATCTTCGCGTGGCGCGAGCCGCGATGCGTGTCCAAGAGCCTGACGATCCAGTACGACAAGATGCTCTACCTGCTGACCGACACCCCGGAACATCGGAAGCTGGCCGGTCGCTACATCGATGTCTATCACTACCCGGATGGCAGGATCGAGCCTCGGGCCAATGGCACTGCCCTACCCTACACCATCTACGACAAGCTGTCGGAAGTCGATCAGGGCGCGATCGTGGATAACAAGCGGCTGGGACACGTGCTGCAGTTGGCGCAATACGTTCAGGAGAAGCGCGACAACACGCGGTCACTATCTGTGCCTGCCACTGAAGGAATTGCCCGCAAGCGCGGGCGGCCACCTGGCAAAAAATCGCAGCGCTCGCTGGATCAGAACGATATGCTGGAAGCACTAAAACGCTTACAGCAGCAGCCGTGGCCGCTTAACGGAACGGACAACTGATCTCAGCTTGCTACTGGTAATTCAAAGCCGCTCTGCTGGCAGGACGGCTTCACCCTGAGCTGGACTCATTCGTGTCAGGCCAGCACCACCGCCCTACAGAAGACCCCAAAAACTGACCAAGCAAGCTGAAGACTCACCGGACATTTTAACTTTGCCGGCGCCCGGACATTTCAACTTTGCCTGGACATGTGCTGTTGGCCCCAAATAGTAATGTCGCATCTGAGCCAAATAGAAATGTCGCACCCCTAGCCACGGCTGGCATGCTGGCGGCTTTCGTGTCTGTCCAGGACCGGAGGCCCCAGCCATGTCGATGCCCGAGACCATCACGATGACGATGCGCGAACTCGACCGACTCAAGGTGATCCAGGCCGTGGTCGAACATGGCCTGCCGGTCTGGCGCGCCGCCGAGAAGCTCGGCTTGTCGCGGCGTCAGGTGGAACGAATAGCGCTGCGCTACCGCGAGGATGGTCCGAGTGGCCTGGGCTCACGCAAGCGCGGCCGGGACAGCAACCGCCAGCTGCCGCCCGGGCTCGAATCCCGTGTCCGGGGCCTGATCCGCGACAGCTATGCCGACTTCGGCCCGACCCTGGCGGCCGAGAAGCTGCGCGAGCGCCATGGCATCGACCTGGCCACGGAGACGGTGCGCCGGATCATGATCGACGCCGGCTTCTGGGTGCCGCGCAAGCTGCGCCCGCCCAAGGTGCACCAGCCGCGGAACCGCCGCGCCTGCCTGGGCGAGCTGGTGCAGATCGATGGCAGCGACCACGCCTGGTTCGAGGAGCGGGCGCCGGCGTGCACGCTGCTGGTCTTCGTCGACGACGCCACCGGGCGGCTGATGCAACTGCGGTTCGTGCCAACGGAATCGACGCAAGCGTATTTCACCGCCACACGCGCCTATGTCGAGCGTCACGGCAAGCCGATGGCGTTCTAGGGCATTTCCTTATACGGAAGTCAGGACTCTTCCCGTAGTGCTTGAATGGTGAGCGCGGCGTCCATGGTTCGCTGCATGCCGATCCAGATTGTCTTAGCGCCGGGCTCGCCATCGCTCTTCCGCCCAAGGAACCCACCAAGGGAAGCAACCAACCGAATCATCTGATTGAGTGTGACCGGTGTCTTCGGGCGAGCTTTCTTGGCGAGCACGTATGCCCCCCGAATCTCG